>JBJMVK010000060.1:0-16801 GCA_045810725.1 Sphingomonas sp.
CGCCTGGCACGTTAAGGTCGGCGACACAATCGGCGAGGACCAGCAGATCGCCGACATGATGACCGACAAGGCGACCGTCGAAATGGAAAGTCCGGTCGCCGGGAAGGTACTCGAGCTCGCTGGTGAAGTGGGCGACCAGATACCGATCGGCTCCGTGCTGGCGGTGATCGAGACGCAAGGCGCTGACCGGACCGCGGAGCCGGTCGAGGACAGCAAGGATGAGCGGCCGCTCGCTGACGGTGCGGTTGAACCTACCCCCGCGCAAGCCGAAGAGTTTCCTGTTGTCGCGACCGGCGAGGTCGCGGAGCCGGAAAAGTCTGCGCCGGCTCCGCGAGTGGAGCCCGAGGTCGCCGGAAAGGAGCCGTCAGGAGGGCACGTTCTCGCATCGCCCGCGGTCCGCGCCCGGGCGCGCGACCTCGGGATCGACCTTTCGCAAGTGAAGACCGCATCCGACCGGATCCGACATTCCGACCTCGACTCTTATCTTCTTTACAACGGCGGAACGGTTTCCAGCCGCCCAGTCGCCGCGCGCAGGGACGAGACGATCAAGGTCGTCGGCCTCAGGCGCAAGATCGCCGAGAACATGCAGGAGGCGAAGCGCCGGATCCCGCATTTCACATTGGTCGAGGAATTCGACGTCACCGCGCTCGAAGAAACGCGCGCGATGATGAACAGCGACCGGGGCTCGAACCCGAAACTGACGCTCCTCCCGTTCCTCATCATCGCAATGTCCAAGGGGCTCGCGGACTGGCCGATGCTCAATGCCACCTATGATGACGATGCCAATGTCATCACCCGGAGCGGCGCAGTGCACATGGGCATGGCGACCCAGACCCCCAATGGCCTAATGGTGCCGGTGATCCGCAACGCGCAAAGCCTAAGCGCCTGGCAGATTGCCTCGGAGATCCTGCGCCTTTCCGACGCTGCGCGAACGGGCAAGGCGGCGCGCGATGAACTCATGGGTTCGACCATCACCATCTCCAGTCTCGGACCAATGGGCGGCATTGCCTCGACCCCCGTCATCAATCGGCCTGAGGTCGCGATCCTCGCGGTGAACAAGGTCGAGGAAAAACTCGTTTCGGTCGCCGGCGAGATCGAGATTAGGAAGCGCATGAACCTGTCGCTGAGCTGCGACCACCGGGTCGTGGACGGTTGGGACGCCGCGAACTTCATGCAGACCCTCAAGGGCTATATTGAAAATCCCCTCCGCTTGCTCTCCGCTTGATGCGGCGGAGCGTCAAGCGGAGGCGCCTCCCCCTCTAAGCGTCATGCCGCGGGTGCGGGCTCGGGTGTCTGAGGCGGCGTCGCGGCCGACGGAAGCCCTGAATGCGCCAGGGCCGCAAGGCTAAGCAGCGCGGTTCCGGACAGAATGAAACCCACGTAATAAAGGCCGCCGGCCGAACTGAGCATTTGCGCGACGATAGGAATCGCTGCGCCGCCGATGAGGCCCCCCGTGTTGAACGCGAAAGCAAATCCCGAATAGCGCAGCCGCACCGGGTAAAGGCGGCACAGCCACGCCGTGGACGACCCGTTGATAGCTGCCCAGCAGGCATCCAGCGCGAAAAGCGTTATTCCGGCAATCCAAAGCGATCCTGAAGTAAGGCCAGGGCCCAGTGCAAGGCCGATCGGAATAACCGCCATAATGGCGCACGACAGATATTTGGTCTTGGTGGTTCGGTCCGAACCGAAGGCGAAGATCATGATGAGGGGAAGTGCGCAAATGAGCGCGGCCAACTGGACCAGAAGAAAGCTGTCTCGCGGATAGCCGATCGTGCCGGTCCCCTGAGCAAGAGCGAACGGTCCGGCCATGTAGACGAGCGCGAATCCGCACACGACCGACGCTGCTCCCGCGACCACCGCCCACGGCTGCTCCGCGAACAATCGTACGATCGGGACCCGCGGCGGCCGCTCCTTCTCCAGCGCCGCGCGAAATTCCGGGGTTTCGGCGATCTTGAGCCTCACCCAAAGGCCGACTGCGATGAGGATCGCGCTCGCAAGGAACGGGATCCGCCAGCCCCACGCCAGAAACTCGCCCTGCGACAGGACCAGGCCCATCAGGAGGAAAACTCCAGTCGCAATGATATTCCCGACCGCTGCTCCAATCGACGGCATCATCCCAAACCGGCAGTCCCAGCCCCTCGGAGCATGTTCAATCGAGAGCAGAGCGGCTCCAGCCCATTCCCCACCGAGTCCAAATCCCTGCCCGAACCGGGCCAGGCAAAGGAGCATTGGCGCGATCCATCCCGCCACCGCGTACGTCGGCAGGAAAGCGATCGCGAGCGTGCAGCCGCCCATCAGGAGCAATGATGCAACTAGCGTCGCCTTGCGACCGACGCGGTCTCCGAAATGGCCGAAGACGATCGCTCCAATGGGCCGCGCGACAAAGGCGATGCCGAAGCTCATGAACGCGAGCAGAGTCTGGGCTGATGTCGATTTGACCGGGAAGAACAGCGGCCCGAAGACCAGCGCCGCCGCATAGCCGTAGAGGTAAAAATCGTAATATTCGACTGCTGTACCGACGATTGACGCGGCGAGAATGCGCGCGTTCTTGCGCATCGGCTGCATGGTCACGATCGCCCCCCGAGCTCGAGCTTAGCCTTGCTTATTTCTCGGGCGCAGGCGCGCCTCCGGCCGAATATGTCCAGCTCGCGATTTTCCAGTCGGCGCCGGAACGCTTCATGACGAACGTCATGCTGCCGGGCTCGGCCATCTTCGCGCCCTTCTGGAGGAAGCGGTACGTCGTCGGCAGCACGATATAGGCCGTCGTTCCGTCACTCGTAGCCTGCAGCGGCTTGGAATAATCGACCCTCCCGCCGGTTACTCCAGTGGCGACGGCATCCTTCGTATAATCGTCCAGCCAGCGCTGGGCCGAGCCGGGCCCGCTCCATACGTGCGGTCCGAACTCGTCGACGATCGTGGCATTGTCGTCCTGCGCGGCGACCCAGCCCTTGACGTCGCCTCCGTTGAACTTGTCGATGATCGTCGTGAGAAACTTCGTCGCGTCGTCGGCGGGGCTTGCTGCGGGTGCCGATGCTGCCTGAGGATCCGCGGACAGAGCCACTGACCAGGAGCTGAGGCCCGCAGCAGCGAGCAGGACGAATTTGCGCATCTTGGAACCCCCATCCGCTGGCCATTTGAACTCAAACAGGAGCACGCGGGGCCTGGAAGCACGCGGGGACGCGGCGCAGTGCGCCTCGGAATGCTTGACGTCAATTGACGAGAGTTAGGGGCTTCTCGTTCGAACTCGCGCCAGACGTTGCTTGTGATCCGCTGGTTAGCGGCCGCTGCCGAGCGCCTTTTCCATTCGGCGCCACAGGTCCGCGACTGCTTGGACGGGGGAAGACGTGCGCGGCAGCAACTCGCCGATCGGGGCGCGCTCCTGGCTCACTCGCTCGTAGGCGCTCGCCATCGGGATCACCGGCCAGGCCGGGTGCGCCTCGAGCTCGGCCCGGTGCAAAAGCCGGCGTCGGTCGACCATCGAGAAGACCGGCGCGAGGACGACCTTGGGACCTTCCTTTCGCAGGAGGTAGTCCTTGATAACGTCTAGCGCTCGCTGCGAGAGCGCGGCCGGGATGACGGGGACCACCACGAGGTCGGCTGCCCGGAGGATCTGGTCCGATGTATCGGTCAGACCCGGCGGGCAATCGATGATCACCCGGTCGTATTGCGAGGCTAGGCCCGCTGCGACCTTGGCGAGGCGCCGGCGCTTTCCGAGTTCGTGGAAATCGCGGTCGAGGTGGCGCAGCGAAGCGTCAGCGGCGAGGACATGGAGCCTCGGGTAGGCGCTCGGCCTGGTGAGGCCGAGGAGGTCCTGGTTCTCTACGATCCTCCTGCGAATCTCGCTGCCGAGCGGTTCCTGCGCGAGGATGTAGGACACGCCGCCCTGCGCATCGAGGTCCCACAGCAGCGTCTTGCGCCTCGACAATATTGCGCTCGCCCAGGCGAGGTTGACGGCGAGCGTGGTTTTGCCAACCCCGCCTTTCGCGCTGTAGACCGCGATGATCATTCAGCCTGTCATTCGCTGACGGCCGGATGACGACGCTTCACGGACTGGACGATCAGCTCGGCCAGTTCGGGTGAGTGCACCTTCTTGGCGGCCTCCTTCGCGCTGAACCATTTTCGCTTTCGCTGCCCGAGTTCGGGCCACTTCGGCAGCTCCCGATCGACCCACAGCGGATGAACCACGATGTCCACTTCGAGCTCCCCGTTGACGAGCATGGTTTTGACGTGGCGGAACGTGCCAATGGGCTTGGGATCGATCGTCCCGCGAACGCCCGCTTCTTCGAACGCCTCCTGCTCCGCAGCTTCGGCAAGGCTCTTGCCGGGCATCGGCCAGCCCTTGGGAATGGTCCACCGGCCCGAACGGCGGCTGGTGACGAGCAGGACTTCGATGCGCTTGTTCGGACCCAGCCGCCACGGCAGGGCGCCGGTCTGAACAGGCAGTTGGCCATCCTCTTCGCGAGTCACGGCTGATGTATAGCGTTTCGCCACGGCACGCGTGAGCTGTTTGACTATCTTCATCCCGGCTATAACACCGTCCTAATGCTGTTTGGGACCCCGCCCATCGGACACGCAGCGTGAGCCACGAAATCGAGCTCAAGCTGGAGGTCGATCCCGACAACGTGCTGCTGGTGCGGCAGGATCCGATCTTCGCCCGAGCCGAGTCCCACTCGCGCGATCAAGTGACGGTCTATTATGACACTCCCGAGACAAAGCTGAAGAAGCACGGCTTCACGCTTCGGGTGCGACACGCCGGTGATCGCTTCATTCAAACCCTGAAGTCCATTAGCGACAGAGTCGGGCTGGTCGCCCGCGAAGAAATCGAGTTCGAGGTCGGCGCGCTCAAGCCCGATCTCCGGCAGCTCCTCGATCACCCGGTGCATCGCCTGCTCGCCAAGGGCGAAGCGAAACGGCTGAAGCCGATCATTCGCTGCGACGTAAATCGGACCTCATGGCAGATCGAGGCCCGCGGCGGGCGGATGCAGGCAGACTTCGACCACGGCTGCATCACGGCGGGCGAAAGAAGCGAGGAATTCGCCGAGCTGGAGTTCGAGCTCGTGGATGGATCGCCGGCGAGCCTGGTCTTCGCTGCGGGCCGCCTCTGCGACCATGTTCCGGTTCGCCTCGGTGTCCTCACGAAGGCGGAGCGTGGGTTCATGCTCGCCGCCGGCACGCTCGGCCAAGTGACCAAGGCTGCGCCGGTCAACGTGCATCCTCACATGAGCGTCGCACAGGCCTTCGAGCTGATCGTTCACGCCTGCCTCAAACATTATCGCCTGAACGAGCCACTCGCTCTTGAAGCTGATGCCGCCGCACTTCACCAGGGGCGTGTCGCGATGCGCCGACTGCGCTCTGCATTTGCGTTGTTCCGACCGGCGATCGAAGACGTCGAATACCAGCACCTTCGGCACGAGTTGCGCTGGTTCACAGCCCAGCTCGGCGATGCTCGCAACCTCGACGTCTATCTCGAACGCGATCTTAAGAACGAGGAGCGCTCAAGGCTGACGCGCAAGCGCGAGAAGGCCTATGCGGACGTCGCGGATGCGATGAACTCCCACCGGTTTCGGCGGCTCCTCATCGACATCGTCGGATGGGTTGCGCTCGGGGCGTGGCGTACCGGCAAAATCGCGAAGCGGCCCCTCGCGAGCTTCGCCAATCGCCGGTTGGACCGGCTGTGGCTTTCGATCGCCTCCGACAGAGGCATCGCCGGCATGGACGAGGATACGCGCCACCGGGTTCGAATCCAGGCCAAGAAGATGCGCTACGCGGTCGAATTCGTTCAGGGGCTCTACCCGCAGGCGCGGATCGCCGAAAAGCAGTTCACGTCGGCGATCGAGGGTCTCCAGGAGTCGCTCGGCAAGCTCAACGACATCGTTACAGCGCGAACGATCGCAACTGTTCCCGCCAGCGACGGGTGGCTCATCGGGTCGCTCGAAGAACGGCGCCACCTCATCACCGCGCAGCATGCCCTTCGTGAGCTGATGCGGGTGGGGAGATTCTGGCGCCCATCGGCGCACCGCGGTCGACGATCAGAAGAACAGGCCCTCGCCTAGCTCGTCTTCTTGCCGAGCTCGTGCCAGCTCTTCTCGTGCACTTCGACGCCGAACTTCTCGGCAGCGCTCTTGATTCGCTTCCAGGCGTCATCCCGGTCATCGTCGCTCACACCCTCGACCTGATCGAACCGCGCTATTGCGTTCCGAACGTGGGCGGCGTCGTTAAGTGGTTCCTTTCGCTGCTTTTGAAATGCGTACTGGCTGTTTTCGAGATGGTCGCGGTCTTTCGCATCGAGCTCGCTCATTCTTGCCTCCTTGGGCTGGATGAACGCTTGTTGGGCGCTTTGCGGTCCCGCTTGCGAAATTCAGGCGGCGAGGCGCACGGTCTCGCCGATCGCGAGCTTGATCGAGTGGTCGCGCTGCTCGGGGCTGATGTTGAGACCGTCGGCGGTCACGAACTCCGGGTCGATTCCGATGAAGTTGAAGATACCCCTCAAATAGGTTTCGAGATGTTCCAGCACGGCACCGGGCGACCCCTCGCCATAGAAACCACCGCGCGCAAGCGCGACGATCACCCTCTTCCCGCCAACGAGGCCTTGAGGTCCGTTCTCAGTGTAGCGGAAGGTCCTGCCGCCAATGACGATGCGATCGATCCACGCCTTGAGCTGACTCGGAAGCGTGAAGTTGTACATCGGTGCACCGATCACGACAGTGTCCGCGGCAAGGAACTCCTCGATCACCGAGCTGTCCTTGAAGGCGTCGAGCGTCAGATGCGGCAGCGGTTCGGCCGCGAGGTCGCGATAGACGATGTTGCCGCCACCTTGTTCGATGGTCAGCTGGTCGACGATCGAGCGGCTGATCGCCCGGCTCGCGCTGTTGTCGCCATTGATGCTGGCGTCGATGTGCAGGATGGTCACTATTGCCTCCTTGGTATGGATTTGTTACCGAGGCACCCTAAATAACCGCCCGTGAATCGCCCGCAAGAACGCACATTTTTGTCGCCCGAGAACAAATTTGTGACGCGGGAACATGGACGTGACTGGAGCTTCAAATGAGAGACCCGAGCAATCCCGTATGCCGAACGATCAGCACGCTCTTGTCGCGGATCGGCGACAAGTGGACAGTACTCGTCGTTCAGACCCTCGGGTCCGGTTCGAGGCGATTCAACGAGCTTCGGCGCGAGATCCCGAGCGTGTCGCAGCGGATGCTGACGCTCACTCTTCGAAACCTTGAGCGCGACGGTCTCGTCAAGCGCACGGTCACGCCCACCATCCCGCCGAGGGTCGATTACGAGCTGACCGAGCTCGGCCATTCGCTGCAGAAACCTATCTGCGGACTTGCCAGCTGGGCACTCGACAATGTCGAGGCGATCCACGAGGCGCAGGCGCGGTTCGACGCCGACCACGACAAGGCCGAGGCGGCTTGAGCAGCGCTCCGCAGCAGCCCGCCCTCGAGGTGCTGCTCGACCGCGCCGATAATTTTGCCGGTCGTGGCGACGCCAAGGCGGCGATGTCATTTTACCAGGCCGCGCTCAGGAGCGCGCGGACCGCCCCCGTTTCGGATCAGGCGACGGCTCAACGTCTTCGCAATGCGCAGGATTTCATTGAGGCTCGCTCGAGCGAATTCCTGCGCTCGCTCGACCAGGCGCTGGCGCACTTCGCGCCGGAGGCGGCGACTTCACGCCTCCGCCTCATGCACGCGCTACAAATGCTGAAGGGCGAGCGGTCGATCTATCCGCAGCAGCCGTCGGTCTTTTATTATCCCTATCTCGCACAACGCCAGTTCTTTGAACGCGATGAGTTCGACTGGGCGGAGGAGTTCGAGGCAGAGACCGCCATCATCCGCGACGAGCTGGTCGCGCTCCTCACGGAAGGCGCGCCATTTCGTCCTTATGTCGACGATGATCCCGAGCGCCCCCGCCGCGACTTCCATGGCCTCAACAACAACCCGAGCTGGAGCGCCTTCTACCTATGGAAGGAAGGCCAGCTCGTCGAAGAGAATGCGGCGCGCTGTCCACGCACCGTCGAAGCGCTGAAGAGACTGCCGCTGACTCACATAGGCGCTCGAACGCCCGTGGCGCTCTTCTCCAGGCTCGGGGGCGGCGCGCACATTCCCCCGCACTTCGGAATGCTGAACAGTCGAGTGGTCTGCCACCTTCCGCTGATCGTCCCCAAGGGAGGCTGGCTGCGTGTCGGCAACGAGACTCGCGAGTGGGAAGAAGGCAAGCTGCTGATCTTCGACGACAGCATCGAGCATGAGGCGCGGAACCCGGAAGGCCAACTTCGAACGATACTCATCTTTGACGTGTGGCGGCCCGAGCTCAGCGATACCGAGCGCCAGGCGATCTCGGCGATCTTTCACTCCATCGATTCGTTCCAGGCGCTTCCGGACGCCTGACACAGCAGCTAGACGGGCCGGGATGCTGAAGCCCGTGACCACCGACATCGACGCCCTCAAGATTCTCGACGAGCGCCTGCGCTGGCTATCGGCGTGGACCATCCACCATGCGAATCACGTGCGCGAGAGCAAGGATGGTCTGAAGGTGGGAGGACACCAGGCAAGCTGCGCCTCGATGACCGCGATCATGGCAGCGTTGTATTTCCACGCGCTCGGCCCCAATGACCGCGTCGCGGTAAAACCGCACGCCGGGCCGGTGCTCCATGCGATCCACTACCTCCTCGGCACGCAATCGCTCGAGGCGCTCCAGAACTTCCGCGGCTTCGGCGGCGCTCAAAGCTACCCCAGCCGAACAAAGGACAGCATTCCGGTAGATTTCTCGACGGGTTCAGTCGGCCTCGGCGTCGCCGTCACGCTCTTCGCCAGCCTCGTGCAGGATTATCTGACCGCCCACGGAAGGATGGACGAGAAGGATCGCGGCCGCTTCGTCGCGCTGATGGGCGACGCCGAGCTCGACGAGGGCAACATCTACGAAGCCATCATCGAGGGAGCGAAGCACGACATCCGCAACCTTTGGTGGATCGTCGACTACAATCGCCAGAGCCTCGACGCGACCAGCGCCGACCGCATGTTCGAGCGTTTCGACGAGATCTTTCGAAGCTGCGGCTGGCGCGTGGTCGAGCTTCGCTATGGAAAGCGCCTGAAGCGCGTACTCGAGGATAACAAGGCGCTGAAGGAGTGGTTCGAGGACCTTTCCAACGCCGAACTTTCGGCGCTCCACTATCAAGGAGGCGCCGCCTGGCGCGAGCGGATAGAGGCGGAGCTCGGCAAGAAGGCGGCTGCCTTCCTCGAGAAGCATGACGATGGCGCGCTCGCCGCGCTCTTCACCGATCTCGGCGGGCACTGCATGGAGAGCCTCGTCGATGCGTTCGACGCCGCGATGGACGATGTTCCGACGCTCTTCATCGCGTGGACGATCAAGGGCTTCGGGCTCCCCTTCGCTGGCCACAAGGACAATCATGCCGGCCTGATGAATCCGACGCAGCTTGCCACCTTTCGTGAGGCAATGGGCGTGCGCGAGGGCCAGGAGTGGGACCCGCTCGAAGGCGTCGGCGACAATGCGCGGCCGGCGGTCGAGGCCGTGCTCGATCGCTCTCAAATCGCGAGGAGCAAGCGAAACCGCGACTTTGGAACAATTGACGTGCCCGCGATCCCGGCTCCTGGCGGTGATGAGCAGTCGACGCAGGCGGCCTTCGGCCGCATCTTGCTCGAGCTTTCAAAGGCGGGCGGCGAGCTCGCGGAGAGGATCGTCACCACCTCACCCGACGTGACCGTTTCGACGAACCTCGGCGCCTGGGTGAACCAGCGAGGACTTTTCCGGCGCAGCGACATGCCTGATATCTTTGCGCGAGCAAAGATTGCCTCGGCGCAAAAGTGGGCTGGGAGCAACAGTGGGCACCATGTCGAGCTCGGCATCGCGGAAAGCAACCTATTCCTGATGCTCGCGGCCGCGGGCCTTTCCGGGGACCTCTTCGGGTGCCGCCTTTTTCCTGTCGGCACGCTTTATGATCCCTTCATCGCGCGCGGCCTCGATGCCCTGAACTACGCTTGCTACCAGGACGCCCGTTTTCTCCTCGTCGCGACGCCGAGCGGGATCACGCTCGGGCCCGAAGGCGGTGCTCACCAATCGATCAATCCGCCGCTCATCGCGCTCGGCCAGCCTGGGCTGCGCCATTACGAGCCCGCCTTCGCCGACGAGCTCGCCTCGATGATCGAAGAAGCATTCCGGCTGATCGACGATCCGGCGGGCGAAAGCACCTATCTGCGACTCTCGACCCGAAGCATCCAACAGGTCCAGCGTTCGGACGACAGCTGGCGCGAGGGCGCGCTCGCGGGCGGATACTGGCTTCGAGAACCCGGCCCAGGATCAGAAGCGGCGATCGTCGCCATGGGCGCCGTGATGCCAGAAGCACTCGCCGCCTGGGAGGAGCTACGGGACGACGCTCCGGGCCTCGGCCTCCTCGCTGTAACCTCCCCAGACCTTCTCCATCGGGGCTGGACCGCTGCACACAGGGCGCGCTGGAGCGGCGAACGAAAGCCGAGCCACGTCGAACGACTGCTCTTGAGCCTCTCGCCCGACGCCGGCCTCGTCACCATCGCCGACGCAGCTCCCGCGTCCCTCTCCTGGCTTGGAGGGGTGCTGGGCCAGCGCGTCGCGCCGCTTGGGGTCGAACGGTTCGGGCAAACCGGCGACCTCGGCGACCTCTATGCTGCATACCGGCTGGACGGCGATGCGATTACAGAGGCCGTTGCCGAGCTTCTGCTCCCTGCCTAGGAAGCTGGCATGGCGGGGCGATATTTCGACGAATGGCGAGTAGGCGACCAGGTCGCGCACGCGATCACGCGCACGGTCACCGAAACCGATAACCTCCTCATCACGACGCTCACCCACAATCCGCAGCCGCTGCATCTCGACTATGAAGCCGCGGCGAAAACCGAGTTCAAGAAGCCACTCGTCAACAGCTGCTTCACCTTTAGCCTGCTGGTCGGGGTCAGCGTCCACGACACCACGCTCGGAACGCTCGTCGCGAACTTGGGGTACGACAAGGTCACTTTTCCAAAGCCTGTCTTCGCCGGCGATACGCTCCACTGCGAGAGCGAATGCGTGGGCGTTCGCGAAAGCAAGTCGCGCCCGAATGCAGGCCTCGTCACGTGGGCGATGCGCGCCTTCAACCAGCGCGATGAGCTCGTTTGCGAATGCACCCGTACGGCCTTGCTCCTGAAGAAGCCCTCCTGATGCAGCCGCGCAGCTGGCTGTTCGTCCCGGCTGACAGCGAAAAAAAAATAAACCGCGCGCTCGACAGCGACGCAGATGCGATCATCTTCGATCTCGAAGACAGTGTCGCTCCGTCGATGAAGATGGTCGGGCGCGACCTGTTGAAGAACTTGCTCAAACGCTCGGGCGGCCCTCAATGGTGGATCCGCATCAATCCTCTCGCGAGCGAATTCATCAGGGACGATTTGAAGCTGCTCGGCGTTGCAGACATCCACGGCATTGTCCTGCCCAAGGCGGAAAACGGGACGGATATCACCCAGCTTGCACACCGAACCGGCAACATCCCGATCCACGCCATCGTGACCGAGACGGCTGCAAGCCTGTTCGGTCTCCTCTCCTATCGCGACCCGAAGTCGCCGCTGGCGGCGATGAGCTGGGGCGCCGAGGACCTCTCCGCTGCGCTCGGCGCAGCAGCCAAGCATGACGAGAGCGGCGAACTGAGCTTCACCTACAGGCTCGCACGATCGCTCTGCCTTGCGGGCGCGGTTGCTGCAGGCGTTCAACCCGTCGACGGCGTGTTCGCCGACTTCCGAGACGAGGATGGATTATCCGCCGAAGCGGCGGCTGCGCGGCGGGAAGGCTTCACCGGCAAGCTCGCCATTCACCCGGCGCAGGTAGCAGTGATCAATGCGGCGTTCACACCGTCGGATGAAGAGGTGAAGCACGCGGAGGAAATCGTCGCCGCGTTCAAGGCGCAGCCGGACGCGGGAGTGCTTTCGATTGGCGGGAAGATGGTGGACCGTCCGCATCTCCTGCAGGCCCGGCGCGTTCTGGAACGAGCCGCGAGGGAGTAATTGATGGTCGAAGCCGTGCATCCAGTCCCAACCGACTTCAAGGCGCGCATTGGGCCCGCGGAGCTCGCAGCGCTGCACGATCTCGCAGATACCGACCCCAACCGCTTCTGGCTCGACCAGGCACGACGCCTCACCTGGAACAAATTCCCGCGAAAGGCCGGCGACTGGTCATTCGACGAAGATGATTTCCACATCCAATGGTATTCGGACGGCGAGCTCAATCTCTCCGTCAACTGCCTTGACCGGCACCTTGCGGAGAACAGCGATCGAGTCGCCCTGATCTTCGAAGCCGACGAGCCCGGTCACGGCCATCGCTGGACCTATCGCGAGCTCTATCTGGAGACCTGTCGCTTCGCGAACCTTCTGAAGGACCGCGGCGTCCAGCGCGGGGATCGCGTCATGATCTACATGCCGATGATCCCGGAAGCGGCCGCCGCGATGCTCGCCTGTGCGCGCATTGGCGCCATCCATTCCGTCGTGTTCGGCGGCTTCTCGCCCGAGAGCCTCGCCGGCCGGATCGCCGATTGCGACGCCTGTGCCGTCATCACGGCCGATGAAGGCGTTCGCGGTGGCAAGAAGATTCCACTGAAGCGCAACGTCGACGAGGCCCTTCGCGAACGCGACGTTCCAACAGTGATCGTGGTCACCCGGACGGGCAGCGACGTTCCGATGAAGGAGGGCCGCGACGTTCGCTATTCGGACGTGCGCGACAGTCTTTCGAGCGATTGCAATCCCGAGATCATGAAGGCCGAGGACCCGCTCTTCATCCTCTACACCTCGGGATCCACCGGCAAGCCCAAGGGCGTCGTCCACACGACGGGCGGATATGCCACATGGGCGGCGACGACGTTCGACTGGATCTTCGACTATCGCGCCGAGGACATCTTCTGGTGTACCGCCGATGTCGGCTGGATCACCGGGCACACCTACGTCGTCTATGGACCGCTCGCCATGGGCGCAACGAGCGTCATGTTCGATGGCGTACCGAACTACCCTGATTTCAGCCGGTTTTGGGAAACCGTAGAACGCCTCGGAGTGACGATCTTCTATACCGCGCCGACGGCGATCCGAGCGCTAGAACGCGAAGGCGACGAGCCGGTCAAGCGGTGCAGCCGCAAATCGCTGCGGCTGCTGGGATCCGTCGGCGAACCGATCAACCCCGATGCCTGGAACTGGTATTGGCAAACCGTCGGCGACTGCCGCTGCCCCGTCGTCGACACGTGGTGGCAGACCGAAACCGGAGGGATACTCATCTCGCCCTTCCCGGGTGCGACCGATCTGAAGCCCGGATCGGCGACCAAGGCCCTGCCCGGGATCAAGCCTCTCCTCGTCGACGCCAGTCACCAGCAACTCGAGGGACCCGCCAGCGGCAACCTCTGCCTCGCCGCGTCCTGGCCCGGACAGATGCGCACCGTCTGGAACGATCATGGCCGCTTCTTCGAGACTTACTTCAAAGCCTATCCCGGCCTCTATTTCACAGGTGATGGCTGCCGGCGCGACTCGGATGGCTATTATTGGATCACCGGCCGCGTCGACGACGTGATCAACGTCTCGGGCCACCGGATCGGCTCCGCCGAGGTCGAAAGTTCGCTCGTATCCCACCCCAAGGTGGCGGAGGCCGCAGTCGTCGGCTTTCCTCACGACATCAAGGGGCAGTCGATTTACGCATTCGTCACTCTCAACGCGGGCGAGGAGGGTAACGACAGCCTCCGCAAGGAGCTGGCTCAGGAAGTACGCCACGACATCGGCGCCTTCTCAGCCCCAGAGAAGATCCACTTCACGCCGGGCCTTCCCAAGACTCGATCCGGAAAGATCATGCGCCGCATCCTCAGGAAGATCGCCGAGGGCGCAAGCAGCGGCTTTGGAGATATTTCAACCCTCGCCGATCCGACGATCGTCGATGCCCTCGTCGCAGGGCGCCAATGAGAGCGGCCTTGGCGGCGTCAATTCTGCTCCTCGCCGCGGCTCCCGCGGCGGCATTCAATCCGGTCGAGTTCTTCCGCGGCAAGACGCACGGCGAAGGCATGCTCAAGATCATCTTTCAATCGCCCAAGAAGATGACCGTCGACAGCGAAGGCCGCGCCGACAAGGACGGCTCGCTTGTCCTTGAGCAGGTCGTCCACGAGCCCGGCAAGCCGCCGCGAACGCGCTACTGGAGGTTGAAACAGGCGGCGCCGGATCGATACGAGGGCACGCTCACCGACGCCGCCACGCCAGTGCGCGTGGACGTGTCGAAGGGCGGCATTCGAATTCGCTATACCGGCAAGGATCACCTCAACTTCGACCAGCTGTTGAAGCCCATCAGTGACACTGAAATCCGCGACCAGATCAAGATCACCCGTTTCGGCATCACCGTCGCCCACTTCGACGAGACAATCCGCAAGTTGGACTGACCGGCGAGCGCTGCTATCCCCCTCCACGGGGAGGCACGATGGCTACGATTGCACAGCGCCCTGAGCAACAGCGCTCGTCGATGGCGCGCGTCGTCATCGCGTCGTCGGCCGGGACTGCCTTCGAATGGTACGACTTCTTCATCTTCGGAAGCCTCGCGCCCGTCATCTCCAAGGTCTTCTTCGCTGGGCTGGATCCGACGCCCGCGCTCATCGCCGCGCTCGGCTTGTTCGCTGCGGGTTTCGCGTTCCGACCGCTCGGCGCGCTGATTTTCGGGGTCATGGGTGACCGCCTGGGTCGTAAGGGCGCTTTCCTCATCACCGTTAGCCTGATGGGCACTTCGACCTTCCTCATTGGCTTCCTGCCGACCTACGCCCAGTCGGGGGTGCTCGCTCCTACCTTGCTGATCATCCTTCGAATACTCCAAGGCATCGCGCTTGGCGGCGAATATGGCGGGGCCGCGATCTACGTCGCCGAGCATGCGCCCAACCACAAGCGCGGCGCATCGACGGGATGGATCCAGTCATCGGCGTCCTTCGGCCTCCTCGCGGCGCTCCTCGTCATCGTCGCGACCCGCAACACGATCGGCCAGGATGCATTTGCAGCCTGGGGGTGGCGCATACCGTTCCTCGTCTCGGCAGCACTCCTCGCGATCTCCGTCTGGATGCGCGTTAAGCTCGCAGAGAGTCCACACTTTGCGAAGCTGCAGGAAAACGACGATCTCGCAAAGGCACCGCTGCACGAATCCTTCGGCAAATGGCGCAATCTCAAGAAGGTGCTGATCGCCTTTTTCGGGATCATGTGCGCGCAAGGAGCGGTCTGGTACTTCACGTTCTTCTACCTGCAGGTGTTCCTCGAGAAATCGCTCGGCGTCCCCGCTGAAACGAAGGACTTGTTGCTGATCGTGATGACGGTCGTCAGCGCTCCACTCTACGTATTCTTCGGCTGGCTGAGCGATCGACTGGGACGAAAGGTCGTGATGATCGGCGGCATGGTCCTGGCACTCTTCCTCTATTTCCCCGGCTCGCACTGGATCGCGGGCGCCGCCAATCCCGCTCTCGTGGAGGCACAGCATTCGACACCTGTCGTCGTCGAAACGGATCCGAGAACATGCTCGGTCCAGTTCGATCCGGTTGGAACCGCGAAGTTCGTCAGCGCCTGCGACATTGCCAAGAGCTCGCTTGTGACGAGGGGCGTCTCGTTCGCCACCCGATCGTCACCCGAAGGAAGAACGCGTGTCATCATCGGCACCGAAGCGGTTCCGATCGCGGGCGGTGAGGGCCTCGCAGGCAAGGAGCTCAAGGCATCGAAGACGAAGACTGCCGAAGCGATCGACCATGAACTCCTGGCCGCCGGCTATCCGAAGACAGCGGATCCCGCGGGCTTGAACACAACGCTCCTGATCATCGTTCTTCTCGCGTTCGTCGTCGCCGCGACTGCCCTCTACGGACCGCAGGCCGCGGCGCTGATCGAAATGTTCCCGACGCGGATACGGTACACGGCGATGTCGTTCCCTTATCACGTGGGCACGGGCTGGGTCGGGGGATTCCTCCCAGTCACGAGCTTTGCCATCGTTGCAATCACCGGCGACATCTATGCCGGCCTTTGGTACTCGGTGATCTTCACTGGAATCTCGCTGGTGGTATCTTTGATCTTCCTCGAGGAAACCGCGGGCCGGCGTCTCGAGAAAATCTCAGGATGAGAGGCGAGCGATGAGCGACGAAAGCGTTCGAAACGGCGATCAATGCACGGTGGTCACTGGGACACACGCGGGCAAGTCCGGAATCGTCGAGGATCTGAACACCAGCAAGACCGGCCACGTCACGATTACCGTCAGGAAAGACGATGGCGAGAGGTTCAAGACGCTCGCGCGCAACGTCCGCCGAGCCGGCTGAGCTCTTCTAAGGGCACCAGTGAATGTCGAGCGGATGTTCTGCCTCGGCAAGCACTCGCCCGATCGGCAGCTTTGAGCTGTGCCCGTCAGCGATCGCCTGCTCGAGCAACGTCCGCTTTTCATCGCCGGTGATGGTGATGAGGATTGTGCGTGCCGAGAGGATCGCCGCGCGAGTAAGGGTCACCCGAGCAACCTCGGCCTCGGCGGGCAAGGGGTCCGGAAGAACGCCGACGGCACGGCGCGCCTTGGGGGCGTCGAGTGCTGCCTGGAGATCCGGACCGTTGAAGATCGACGCCGTATGGCCGTCGCTTCCAACGCCGAGCCAAACGAGATCGGGGGGCCACGGAAGGTCCTGAAGCCGAGCGTCGGCAGCGCTCCCCGCAAGCTTGTAATCGTCGGCAGCCTCGCTGGTGAGCGGTACGACGCGCGCTCCCAGCGGCAGGAAAGCGCGCGCGAGTTCGCGTACGTTGGAAAGCTCGCTGTCGACGGCCACGAG
>JBJMVK010000061.1:0-28246 GCA_045810725.1 Sphingomonas sp.
ATCGCCAAGGATAACGGCAGCGGCATGCACACGCACATGTCGATCTGGAAGGGCAGCAAGCCGCTATTCGCCGGCGACGGTTACGCTGGTCTTAGCGAGACAGCTCTCTATTTCATCGGTGGCGTAATCAAGCACGCGCGGGCACTCAACGCGTTCACCAATCCGACGACCAACAGTTACAAGCGCCTGGTCCCCGGCTTCGAGGCGCCCGTCCTTCTTGCATATTCAAGCCGCAACCGCTCGGCCTCGTGCCGCATCCCCTATGGCGCCGGCGAGAAGGCCAAGCGCGTGGAGTTCCGGTTCCCCGACGCGCTCGCCAATCCTTACCTCGCTTATTCCGCGCTGCTGATGGCTGGGCTCGACGGCATCCAGAACCGAATCCACCCAGGCGATCCGATGGACAAGAACTTGTACGACCTGCCGCCCCAGGAATTGGTCAATGTTCCGACGGTCTGTGGATCGCTTCGCGAGGCCCTCGTCAGTCTCCAGAACGACCGCGCGTTCCTCACCCGCGGCGACGTATTCAGCGACGATCAGATCGACAGTTACATCGATCTCAAGTGGGAAGAGGTAATGCGCTGGGAGACCACTCCAAGCCCGGTAGAATTCGATATGTATTATTCGTCATAATTGTGATGTAAGGTACTCCTTTCGGGACGCCGGTGGAGGGAACCCTCCCACCTTCCCTTTCCCTCCATCGGCATCATCGAACCTTTCACTTCGGCAAGATGCACGATTCCGTAACCACGGCCGGCGTATCGTCACGCGTCCGCAGTTACGGGGTCACGGTAATGAACATCAGGGCGAAGATCTTGGGCGGGGCGAGATCGTCTCGAGAGCCGGTCCTCGCGGCAAAGAAGACACCCAAGGGCATCAAGGTCGATTCGCTCGATAATATCATCGAGCGCGAGGAATCCCGGATGAAACATAGCCGTTTCGAGGATCGCCACCGGCTCCTCGGCGAAGTGGTTCGGGTCACGCGGGACAAGGCGACGCACGAGGTCGAGCTGATCAACGTCTCGGGCGGAGGCGCAATGGTCAGCGGCGACGTCAGTCTATTGCTCTGGGACAAGGTCGACCTTCATCTCGGCGAAAACGGCACTGTCGAGTGCGTTGTTCGCTGGTTGCGCGATGGACGCTTCGGATTGGAATTCGCGCATGAGACGCGGATCGATTGCGGTGCCGACGAGCAGGCGGCCGTGCTTCGGGAGGTCATCCGGCGGAGCTTTCCAGACCTTGAGTTCGAAGCCGATTGTGCGCCGCATCAGGAGCACGAGGGGCCGGATGGCCGCGGCGAGCGCCGGCATCCACTCGTCTGGTCGGGCCTGCTTCACCACGACTACCAGAGCACCCCGATACGGATTCGAAACGTTTCCGCGACGGGCGCCATGATCGAATGCACCGAGCTTCTCACGATCGGTTCCGAGCCGTTGCTTGAGCTCGGCCCGGACCTAACAGTTTCCGCTACGGTCGCCTGGGTGTTTGGCGACCAGGCAGGCCTTCGATTCAAGTCATCCTTCGACCTGCACGACCTCGCCCGATCCCGCCCCCAAGTGGCGGCATCGCGTTGGAATCCGCCCGCCTATCTGGAAACCGACGACAAGAGCGCGTCTCCGTGGGGCGAGCATTGGGGACGGATGTCGCTCGGCGAGCTCCGCTCCGAGCTCGAGGGCTTCCTCAAGCGCTGATCAGGCCCCTGCGCGCGCCTTCTCGGCCGCTCGGCTTCCGTAAATCGCGTAGAGGACGAGGCCGATCACTTGCGCGGTCACGAAGAAGATCTGCGTACGGTTCGGTAGGCTGATAAAGAGGTAGATGCAGCCGAGGATTCCGACCGTTCCGACGAGCGGCGCCAAGGGCGCACGGAAGCGCCGCTCGCGGCCGGGTTCCCGGCGACGCAGCACGAGCATCGCAGCACAAACAGCGACGAATGCCGCGAGGGTTCCGGCGTTCGCTAGCGCTGCGATTGCAGCCAGCGGAATGAGGCCGGCGAAGACCGAGGTCACGATCGCTGTGAAGATCGTGATCCGCACTGGCGTACCCCGGTGGGAAACGCGTGCGAGGCTGCTCGGTAGGAGGCCGTCTCGTGCGACGGTAAAGAATATTCGACTTTGTCCATAGAAGAAGGCGAGGATCACGGTCGGAAGCGCAATCACGGCGGCAGCACCAAGGACCCGCGCAGCCCAGGGCTTGCCGACCTCACGAAGGATGAGCGCCAGAGGCTCGGGGCTGTTCGCGAAGCGGGTGTAACTCAGCGCACCGATGGCGGCCGCGGCGACGGCCATGTAGATCAAAACGCACACCAACATCGATCCAACGATGCCGATTGCGAGATCCCGGCTGGGATCTTTCGCTTCTTCAGCGGCCGTCGCGATTGCATCGAAGCCATAGAAGGCAAAGAAGATGATCGCGGCTGCGGCCATCACGCCGACCTCGCTCCCCGACGCGCCGCTCCTCGGAAAGCCATAGGGCATGAAGGGATGGAAATGCGCCGGATCGAAGATCGGAAGTGTAACCGCGATGAAGAGCGCGAGCGCGGCCAACTTGATCACGACGAGGATCGCGTTAATCGTCGCGCTCTCACGCGTGCCCGCCATGAGCATCGCCGCTACGACCCAGATGATGAAGATGGCTGGAATGTTGACCACGCCGCCGAGCTCCGGGCCCTGGATCAGCGCATCGGGCAAGCCGGCGCCGATGGATTTCAGGAACCCCGCGGCATAGCCCGACCAGCCCACCGCAACCGCGCTCACCACCAAGGTATATTCGAGGATGAGAGCAACGCCGATCATCCACGCGACGAGTTCACCGAACACCGCGTAGGAATAGGTGTAAGCCGATCCCGAGGCGGGGATCATAGTCGCCACTTCCGCATAGGCGAGCGCCGCGCACGCGCAGATCACGCCGGCAATCGCAAACGAAAGGATGACTGCCGGTCCCGCCTTCCCCGCGCCGACGCCGATCAGCGTCAGGATACCCGTGCCTACGATTGCGCCCACGCCCAGAGCGATGAGGTGTGGCCACGACAGGGTTTGTCGGAGACGATGCTCCTCCGGCATGTCCTCCCGGGCGACAATCGTCTTACGCACGTTCCAGTTCTTCATGACCCCTCCCGGCTTTGCCGTACGCCTCGCAAGGCGCCGGCGGCTCGTCAATAATCCTTGCTGACGCGGATGCTCGCGCTCGCGCGCCCGATCGTCGACACGGTCGAGAGGATCGAGAGCCACCTTGTCATCTGGTATTCGACGTTCGTCGCCGAATAGCCGGCACCATCCGTAACGACTTCGACGAACAACTTGCGTCGGATATATTTGCCTGCGGCGATGGCCGTCTTTTGTCCGGTTGCAACGTCCGCCGGAACGATCCGCAACCGATCCAGTCCAACCGCCTTGCGAAGCGCATTGATTGGGTCGAGGCTTCCCGAACCCGATTGCAGCGCTGCAACCGCCGAGGCGAGCTGCAAGGCTTCGGGCGCCGAGAGGTTCGTAATCGAGGTACCGAACAGGATGCGCGAAAGGAGCTCGTCCTGCGGCAGCGGCGGCGAGCTTGCGAAGGTGATCTCCGGCTTGAGACCAGTCCCCTGCACGAGCACGGACGCATCAATACCCTGGACAGCGGCCTGGGCGTGAATGTCCAGGCGCGGATTGGGCGGGCTCTCTCCCTCGAAACGAATGATTCCACGGTCGAGCCGGAAGATCCGGCCGGCGAAGTCATAATTGCCCTGGACCAGGTCGGCCCGGCCCGTGAATTGAGGCGCATCGGCGAAACCTCCGACCTGGAGGTTCGTGGTCCACCGGCTATTGATCCCGAGGCCGGTCACGGCGAGGTTGTCGCCTGCGATCTTCAAGTCGAGCTTCCAGCGATGGACTGCTGCGGGTTGAATGACGTCCTCGTCGGGAAGACCCGTTTCGCGGACGTTGAGCGCCGGAACGGCGGCTGCGGCACTTGCTCGGCCGAGTTGGAAACGGCTCTTGTTAAGCTTGAGAGTGCCGGCAATCGTCCCGCCGTTCGCGTCTGAGCGAAGACTGATGGGCCCGGTCACTCGAGCGGCCACATCGTCGCGGTTCAGGAGCAGCGCCTGGGTTGCGCTGAATGAGAGATTGAGCAGGGCATTACCGCCCGCGAAGGTCACCGAGCCGCTGCCGTCGATCGATCCTCCCCCGCTCGTGCCTCCCGTAATGCGGCTGAAGATCAGCTGCGAACCCGCGAAGTGGGCATCGGCGGCGATATTATCGATGACCATGCCGGTCACTGCGCTCTCGAGGCGCGCATTCTTGGTCCTCAATGAGCCTCGGATCACGGGACTCGTGAGACGCCCGCCGATGTCGGCGCCGACCGCGAGCGGTCCGGACATGTCGATGACTTCGCTTCCGGTCAGCCTCCACAGCGTATCGGCCGGCCCGGCATAGCGCAGCTGCGCGAACAACGGCGCGTTCATGAGTTCGGCGACAAGCGGCCCCTTGCCGAGCGGCGCAAAGCGCGCCTGTGCGCGACCGACTACCGCGCCATCGCTTGCGGCGACGGCCCGAAGGGCGGCCTGGCCGTCGGTGACTATTGCAGCAACGCCGATGTCGACGGGCTTGGAAGCGAGCACGAGGCCGGCATGACTGAGCCCACGGATCTTGAGGTCCAGCCGCCCGCTGCGGTTCGATTTCCAGGCGTAGTCAACGCGGCCAGTAGCCGAGCCGGAAAGGTCGAGATTGGGCCAGAAGATATCGAGGACTTCGAGTGGCATCCCTGCGACTTGGGCATGCACTTCCGGGGCCGATCCGCTTCGTCCCGAGACGGTTGCAGTGCCGCCTGCGAAGCTAAGGCTCGTAGGTGCGAGCGCCCAGCCATCGCCAGACCGAGTCAATACCGCGGCTTGGTTCAACACGAGGGGCTGACGTTCGATGCGCCCACTGCCACTAAGCTCGATTTTGTCGGGCGAGACCTGCGCCACGGTCGAGAAATCGAAGTTCGCGCCCCGCCGCCCTGCCACCGCGGCGCGCACCTGCCCCGAGCCGTTGACGAGCTTGGCGTTCGCAGTGAGGCGGGCGAACGTCATCCCGCTCGCCTCGACCCCGCGCGCGTCAACGACCCCATCGATCGTCGTTCGCTCCTCGGCGAGGATGATCGTGCCGTCGACCCGTCCGCTGTGCACCGCCAATGCCCCAGGGAAGTTCGCGTTGTTAGCCGTCAGGTGCGCGTCGATCTTCTGCGCTCCGGAAATCGGAGAAAAGTCCAGCGTCCCGCCAAGCGTCCCGTTGGCGAGCGTCAGTCGACCGGTAAAACCGCCCGGATCGGACCGAAGGCTACCGCTCGCATGTGCTCCGCCGGCGTCGAGCGACCCGATGGCGATCGTCGTCGTGCCGTTCGGCGGCAGCAAGATCCGCCCGTTGCTCGTGAAGGGCCCCAGCCTGGAGCCACCGTTCGCTCGATAATCGAAACCTGCTGCAATGGGATTGAGCAGCAGATGCATGTCTTTGATCCCGAGCGCTTCGTTGGGACTAGCAAGGAGCAGGTCAACCCGGGGGCGGTCGATGTTGCCGTCGAGCACCATCTTGACTGGGCCGTATTGCGCCTGTCGCCCGCTCGCGACGATATGCACCGTGCCGTCGTTGAAGCGGAGGCCGGATCCGGACAATCGCAGCTTGGGAGAATAAAGCTGCAGGTTCGTAAGGTGCACGACGAGGTCGTTGCCGCGTTCGAGGTTCACCGTGAGCGATGGAAGCCCGCCAGTCAGGTCGCGGAAGAAACTGTTATCGAGGCGCCGGACCCAGGCCTTCGCCGTACCGACGACGTGACTGCCCTTGCCGCCGGGACCCGGCACTATTTTGAGGTCAGTCATCACATCGACGATCCCCAGTCCCGGGATCAGGTAACGCTGCATCGCTCCTGAGAGCAGAACCTGGAAACCGCCGGGCTCGGTCAGCTGGATGAGCAGCGAGATCTTGCCGTTCCACTTGGCGCTGGTGAGCCTCAAGCCCTGACCGCTGACGAGCTTGGGCGTGATCGTCAGCCAACCCTCGATCTTCGGGTTGGCGAGCATCGCTCCGGCGATGTCGCCAATGCCGGTAATATATTTTGCGGACAGCCGCATCGGGACGCGCATCGGCCACGGGCTGAGCCGTCCCCGGCCCTCGGCATGAAGGCCGAGAAACCCGTTCGCGTCGAACTGGACGTAGCTCGAAATGAGGCGATAGGAATAATTAGCAGTAGCGAAGGGGCCGTCGAGCGTTCCGACTATCCGGATCCCCTTGCCAGTCATGTTCGGGAACAGGGCCTTGGTCTTGATGAGGTCGATGCCGAGGCGCAGGTCCTGGTAGCGGTTGTTGGCAAGGTCGAGCGCGCCCTTGGCCACGGCCCGAAGCTCGCCGGTTGAAGCAGTCAGCTCACCATTGAGAATTCGGCTCTTGAGCGTGGCCTCGCCTTTGATGGAGACGAACGGCACGGTTAGCCGCTGCAGCTTGCCTGTGAGTAACGCCGCAGGGGCCCATTTGCCCTCGAGGCGATAGAGACCATTATCCACGCCGAGCGCCAGCCGCGCCGTCGGCCGGCCGGAAATGTCGAGCGCCGCCCTGCCTCGCCAGCGCGCCCAATTGCCGTTGCCCGCGATCGAGAGATCGACTGGCCGCTTGATGCCGGCCAGAGCCGGTACCAAGCCATCGGCAGGCGCGATCACCCGAGTGCGAAGATCGAACTTGTTGTGGTCCGGTTCGGCGTCGAGGTGAAGACCGATCCGGTCGCCGCCATTGTTGATGAAGGCCTGGAGCTCCACGAGCGCGCGCCCGGAACGCACATCGGCCTTGCCCCAGACGCGCCCGCTTCGGGGCTTCCCGCCGACTTCCGGCCCAATCTCCAGCCGGTCAATTCGAAGCTCGCCGACGTGGATGTCGAATCCGGGAAGGATCGGCCCCTTGCTCGTGCTCGGTTTCGTCTTCGGAAGGCGGATGAGCAAAACTCGGTCCGCCGTCAGGCTGTCGACGTAGAGCTTGTTGTAGAGCCACGCCCCGGGGCTCCAGTCGAGCTTGATGTTTGGCGACCTCAGGAAAACTCCGCGCTGGTCGGCGACGCTGACGTTTCGCAGCTGCGTCTTGCCGAAGACCGAGCCGTCGATGCGCCCTATTCGAATGCGCAGCCCGGACGCGGTCTCGAGCTTGCCGATCTGGTCGGCGATGAACCGGTGACCCGGCGCACTGTCGAGCAGCACCAGAAGCGCGGCGAAAATGAACAGCAGCGCCACGAATAAGGCGAAGAGCTCGTTGAGCAGCCGCCAGCGCCAGTCCCTCCTCGGCTGAACCTTGGGCGGCTGCTCGGATGCGCGCTCGGCGATCGCCTCGGCCATCAGAACGCCTGCCCGAGGGAAACGGTGACCGCGAAGGGTCCGTCGCCCTTCTGCCGGTTCAGCGGAATGCCAACGTCCACGCGTATCGGGCCGAAAAGCGAATAATAGCGCACGCCCGCGCCAGCCGCGAACCGCCACTTGGTGAGGTCCGGCATTGCCTCCGTCGTCAGAGAGCCGCCGTCGAAGAAAGGCACGATCCCGAAATTGCCGCCGAATTGGCTGAGGCGAATCCGAGCTTCGAGGGCAAATTCGGCAAGGCCCCGGCCACCGATCGGATCGCCCTCGACGTCTTTGGGCCCGAGTTGCTGGTAGCCGTACCCGCGCACCGAGCCGCCTCCCCCCGAATAGAGCCGTCGAGAGGGCGCGATATCGAAATCGTCGGCTCCGGCGATCGTGCCGAGCCGAACGCGGCCGGCTACAACGACTTGATCGGACACTCGATGGTAGGCGCTCGCGTCGATTTGCGAGCGTGCATAGGTCACGCTCTGCCCATGCCCCGAATATTCCGGGCTGATCCAGCCGCTGAGGCGGAACCCGCTCGTCGGATCGAGGAGATTGTCGCTTGCGTCATAGCCAAGCGTCAGCGGGAGCGCGGCAATAAAGAATTTGCGCGTGTCCTTAATTCCGGCCTCGCTGAAGACGCCGCGCTCGTCCGTCGCGAGAAGCTGAGCGCCGTAGCTCCAGGTCCATTTCTTCTGCCAAATGAAGTTGCTCTGCCGTTCGATATTGCCGCCGATGAGAACGGTCCTGGCTTCGTAGGCGTCGAACTTCTGGTGTGAGGCCGAAACCTGCAGGTTCAAAATCTGGTCGCGCTGAAGGAAATTGGAGCGGCGGAACTGGACGCCGGCGAGCTGCTCCATGGTGCCGGCGACGCCGCGAAGCGTGAGAGCGCCCTCGGGGTTGAAGAAATTGCGGTCCGTCCAGGTCGCTTCAACGAGCGCGCCCTGCCCGGTTCCGTATCCGACATCCCCCGCGATGGTATGCTGCGGAGCGGGCTCGAGGTGAACATCGACGTCCACCACACGACCGGCCTGGACTGGCACCACCTTGATGTCCGCGTTGGCTACCAGCGTCGTCGCAATCAGCGCGCGTCGCAGGTCGTCGAGCTTCGATCGCTGGAACTGGTCTCCGGGCTTGAACCTCGCGATGATGCCGACGTGGTGCGCGCCGAAGGGCGGCCGACCGCTCACATGGATGTGGCCGAATTTCGCAACGGGCCCGGGAGTCACAGGCAGCGACAGGGTGGCGAGCCGAGTCTGGTGATTGACCTCGACGTCTTGGTCGCCGACCTTGGCCTCCGCGAAACCTTCTTCGCCGAGCGCCTGCGTAAGCGATACGCCGGCGGCGATCACGTCCTGCGCGATGACCGGATCGCCGGCCTTCACCTGGAATGCGTCGCGCAGCTTCGCTGCGTCGGGTCCTGCCGCGTCGAGCCCCGGCAGATCGACAGATGCGAAGCGATATTGTTCGCCGGGCTCGGCCGTAAGGATGACAAGCAGCGCGTCGCCGCTCCGATCGGTGCTCGGCTCGACCGAAGCGTCGTAATAGCCCTGGCTTCTTAGCAATTGCGTCAGCAGCTCGGCATCGGCGCTCGCTCGTCGCCCGATCTGCGCGGCGTTCGCAGCCTTCTTCCGCTCGGCTTCGAGTGTCGACTGCTTACGGAAATTGGCGAGCAGGTCTGATGCGCCGCCGACTGACGACAAGCCGTCCACCTGCCAGACGTAGCGGAGCGTGCCTGATGCCTCGGTCGTAAGATCGGGCGCAGCCTTTACCGCTTCCGGAACGGCGGGTTGCGACGCCGGTTCGGACTCCTTCGCGTTCAGATCGGGCCAGTCGACGCCAAGGTCCGGCATCGGTGCGAGCGGTGCGTTCGGATCGAGCTCGGGTTCGCCAGACGACGGAGGCGCTTGCTGAGCAGGCACAGTCTGAGCCCACGCAGGAGCGGTCATGAACGCACCGCAGGCGACCGCGCATAGCAGCCGCCCGGCCCCTGCCCCTGATCCCCGCCCGGTCATCAAGGGAACAGCCTTACCGAGGGCTCCTGAACCGCGCCAGTGCGAATGGCTGATAACCGGCTTTTGCGGCGGCCCTGTGGCCTCAAATCAATTCAAGGGCTTAGTGGACCGTCCCGAGAATTTCGTCGCTGTTCAGAGTGGCAATCACGCGCTCGATTTGCCGCCAGTGGCAAAAGCGAACCACATTACCCTCTCCGCGGCTGCGCTCGGCACGCGCGGCAGCTTCGAACGAGGCGGCCTCGCCATATCGGTCGATCAGCTCGGCCGCGTCAGCGAGCGCCAGGCGGCCATGGATGAAGACAGTGTCCATGGGCGTCCGGGAATAGCACGCGGCTGTTTCCCGACTGCCGACAAATGTCGTCAACGCGCCGCTAACCAGGTTCCCGACGACGATTGCGTCGCCTCCGATTCACCCATAGGTTCAGCTGTGGCTTGGGGGGCAAGCTCATGAGCGACGTCTTCGTCTCGTACAAAGCGGAAGACAAAAGGCGGATACGGCCGCTCGTCGAAGCGCTTCAGGCGGAAGGCTATTCCGTCTGGTGGGACGAACAAATCGGCGGTGGTGCCGCCTGGCGGCAGGCCATCGAATCGGAGTTGAACGCCGCAAAATGCGTCCTCGTCGCATGGAGCAAGCGATCGGTAGGTCCTGACGGGACGTTCGTTCAGGACGAAGCCACCAGGGCGCAGCAGCGGCATGTCTATGTTCCAGTGACGATCGACAAGGTCCACCTGCCGCTTGGTTTCGGAGAAACGCAGGCACTGCCGTTGACAGGATGGCACGGCGACCGTTCGGACCCTCACTACAAGGCAGTTCTCGACGCGGTACGCAGGAATGTCGGGGGGAAGCGCCGGTCCACGCCGGCATCTCCGTCTCCCCGATCCCAGTTCGACCGCCGAACAATGATCACGGGGAGCGCCGTTGCTGCTGTAGCCGTTTCCGCCGTCGGAGGCTGGGCGCTGATCAGGAGTAGCCCGGCCGGAGCTTCGTCGGACAGCATTGCGGTACTGCCATTTGAGAACCTCAGCGGCGACCCCGCCCAGGCATATTTCTCCGACGGCATTGCGGAGGAGATCCGCAGCGCGCTCGCACGCATTGCCGGGCTCCAGGTCGTGGGGCGCACCTCGTCCGAAGCGGTTCGTGATGACGATGCGCAAACCGCAGCAAAGAAGTTAGCTGTCGCGAACATCCTCACCGGCAGTGTTCGCCAGTCGCTCTCCACAATCCGCGTCAATGCAGAACTGGTCGACGGCCAGACCGGTCTTGATAAGTGGTCACAAGATTATGACCGCTCACCTGGGGATGCGATCAAGATTCAGACGGACATTGCGGCAAATGTCGCAAGCGCTTTGAGCAGCGCGCTCGCTACCGTGGCGCGCAAGGCGATCGCTGCGGGCGGAACGTCGAACGCACAGGCGCAAGACCTTCTCCTGCGAGCCGCTGAACTTAACCGTAAAGGCAGCAGGTCCGCGCTCGAGCAGGGGCGCAAGCTTCTTGAGAACGCTCTCGAGCTTGATCCCAACTATGCGGACGCTTTCGCTCACCAGTCATTCGTGGAGAGAAGGCTGGCCGACACCTATGCGAACAACGTCGCAGCCTTCCAGGACGGCCTCGCCTCGTCTCTGGACCTCGCCAACCGGGCGATCAGGCTCGCGCCGACGCTGGAGACTGGGTACCGAGCGCGCGCATCGGTTTACGAAAGTGCGCTCAAGGTCGAGCCTGCGCTTTTGGACTACGAACGCGCGATCAACCTCGCTCCTGGAGATCCCAAAGCGCTCCGCGACTACACTCAGTTCATCGGCCTCCTCGGCAGATCGTCCGAAGCGCTACGACTTTCCCGGAAGGTTGTCGCAGCAGATCCCTTGAGTTCGGAATCTTACGCAACCTATGTCGCAGCGCTCAGCTACGCCCGCCGTTTCCCGGAGGCGATTGCCCAGTCGGAACGGATCAGACGAGACTCTCCTGATCTGTTCGACTGGCCGATCCTCCTTGGCAGTTGCCTGATTTCCGACGGCAAGTTGGATCAGGCGGCAGAGGTCCTCGCCCATGGCGAGAAGGACCACCCGGCACTGCTCGCAGCAGAGGCGATCCTCCCGGCGCGGCAGCATAAGCCAGCAGTCAGCGCGGCTGCGATGAAGAGGCTTGGCGAGGTTTACCGCGACACGGCCAACTATCAATTTGCGGAAATCCATGCGCAGACCGGCGATAAGGAGCAGGCCTTCGCCGACCTCAATCGGGCGTGGATGTTGAAGGACCCGGGCCTTATCTTCCTGCGCGCGGACCCGTGGCTCGATCCGCTCAGGAGTGACCCGCGGCTGGCGGCCTTGGTTCGGCAGATCGGTTTTCCTGCCTGATTGCTGAGGCGCGAACGCTCTGCCATTGGGCGCACGCATGCATGACAGCACCACCCGGGCCGGAGGATGTTTCCTCACGCTCTTCATCCTGCTTGGATTTGTTTACGGGCTGTCGATCCAGAACCCGCTGAAGGGCACGCTGATGGGCCTCGCCATCGGCGCGGTGCTCGCCGTCGCCACCTGGCTGATCGATCGCGCGCGCCGCCGGGACTAGACGACGCGCCGTCCCGCCCAGATCACCCGCCCGATAGGCTTGACCTCCTCGAGGCTGCAGTCTGGCCAGTCGGGATAGGCGGGATTGTCAGATTGCACTGTAACTCGGCCGCCGGTCGGGTTGAGCGCAAGCCGCTTCACCACGACGGCATCATCGATCCTCAGAACGTAGATTCCGTCGCGCAGCCGTTCGGAGGAGTCGCCGAGGTCGACGAGGATGTCGTCGTCGGCGTTCAGGGTCGGCGCCATGGAATCGCCCTCGACACGAACGATCGACAGTTTCGAAGGGTGGCTCGCGGTCAGCATCTTGAGCCAATGCTCGTCGAAGGCGAAATAGGGCTTTCCCAATTCTTGGGTGACGACCGCGCCTGGACCGGCCGAGACCCGAACGGGATGCCGCTTGACGCTGACCAGCCCCGCCGCCGCCTGCTCGCTTTCCGGCGGACCGCCAAGCAAAGACTCCGACATCGAGAAATATCGCGCCAACTTGCGACGCTCCTCTTCCTTCAACCGTTTAGGAACGCCGCGGCGAACGAACTGTTGGATGTAGGCGGGGTTGCGTCCGAGCATGCGCGAAAGGCCGGCGAAGTCTTCGCCGCGCTCAGCGCACAAGCGTTCAAGGACGACACGAGGATCGGTCACCCCGCACTTCGTAGTGACAGGTAATTACCTATGCAAGATGGCTTGCACCTCGCCCTGAATAGGATTTTACTTAGAATGTATGCGGCGGGATCGTTCGACTCGCACGACGCGGGGCATTAGAGCGGTCTCGTTCGCTCTTGGACGATCATCAGATGGCGCGGCGGAGTTCGTCGAGCGCATCGTGAAGCGCCTGCGTCGCGTCGGCCGCCTGCGCTGCCGATGCCTCATCATCGAGATGCCGTTCGATCCGCGATTTGAGCTCTCCCGCCGTGGGCATTGCCGCCGGGTCGAACAGGCGTACGACGCGCGAATCGGCCCCAAGTTCTGCGAGAATGTCGTCGAGGATGAGCGTGGCCTCTTTTTCCGTGCCCCGCTGCGGCTCGAAGACCTCGGTTAGCAGCAGTTCTTCTTCCTCGATCGGTTCGAGCTCGCGGACGTCGAAGATCGGTACCGGCAATCGGCGAGGTTGCGGCTGGACGCCGTTGAGTATTCGGCCGCTTAGCAGCAAGGCGAGAGCTGCCCCCCCGGCGCTCTCAATCATCAGCGTCGGCAGCGGCACTAGTGCACCGACAAGCGAGTAGACTGAATAGCCGCAAGCGGCCGCGAACAGAGTCGAAGCCAGTCGATCGACGTTCTTTTCAAGTCTGGCGGCGGATCCGGCGTGCATCGCTGCCCGAATTACCACCAAAGAGGTTTCCAGAGGGTTGAGGAAGCTTAGGCGGGAAGCTCGCTCGGTCGGAGAATCTCTTCAACTTCGGGCTGGTCTTGGATGAGGTCGATGATTGCGTTCGTGAACGCCTCCACATCGTCGGGATTACGGCTGGTCACAATATTGCCATCCGTCACGGCAGCCTCGTCCACGACCAACGCGCCCGCGTTTCTGAGATCCGTCCGGATCGATGGCCAGCTGGTGACCGTTCGGTCGCGCACCAGATCCGCTTCGACGAGCAGCCACGGCCCGTGGCAGATCGCGCCAACGGGCTTCCCCTGCTCGGCAAAGGTCCGGATCAACGCGATCACGTCGCCATGGATGCGCAGCTGGTCTGGATTACGCACCCCACCGGGGAGGATCAGGGCATCGAAATCGTCTGCCTTCGCCTCGTCGATCGTGAGGTCCGGCCGAATCGTTTTCCCCGGATCGTCGTGAATCGTCGCCTGGATCGGGTCACGCTTGAGCGAAGCGAGGACGACATCGGCTCCACGCTGCTGGAGGATTTGCCGGGGGCCGAACAGCTCCCGTTCCTCGAAACCATCGGTCGCTACGATCAACACTCGCGCGTCTGAAACCTGCATCGGCAAGACTCCTCTCAGGAACTCGCCCCCCTCTCGGTCGCTTAACCGCGCAAACGAGCCGAGAGAAGAAATTGTTGCGCCACAGCAGTGACACTGAGCCAGGGATCAGCCGGAAGCGGACGGGCCGTTACTGGGCCTATTTCGATGCCGAGGGAAATCGCGTGAGGGATCGCGATGAAATCGATCGTCTGAATTCGGTGGCACTTCCGCCTGCCTATGAAAATGCGTGGTTTTGTGCCGATCCCAATGGTCACCTGCAAGCCACGGGAATCGATGCGCGCGGACGCAAGCAGTACCGCTATCACGCCGACTTCCGCGCGAAGCGGGAGAGTGCAAAATACGAAGGGCTGCTCGAGTTCGGAAAAGCACTGCCCAGGATCCGTCGCCGCGTCGAGCAGGATCTGAAGCGGCGCAATCTTACACGCGAGACGGTGCTCGCAGCGATCGTACGATTACTCGACACCGAACATATCCGGATCGGCAATGAATCTTATGCACGTGAGAACAAGAGCTTCGGAGCAACGACGCTGAGGAGACGTCACCTCAAACGAACCGGCCACGGACTGTTGATGCGCTTTACCGGCAAGCACGGAATCGTCCACGAGGTGAAGATCACCGACACCAACCTCAAGCGCATCTGCAAGCGGTGCCAGGAACTGCCAGGCCAGATGTTGTTCCAGTACGTCAACGGCGATGGTGAGCCCAAGCCGATCACGTCGAGTGATGTGAACGACTATATCAAGGAGGCGTGCGGCGCCGACTTTACAGCGAAGCATTTTCGCACCTGGAGCGCGAGCGTGATTGCCTGCGAGCAGATGCTGGAAAAAAGGGAGCACGCTCGAATAACCGTGAAGACCGTGGTCGAACCTGTCGCACAAGCGCTTGGCAACACGCCTGCCATCAGCCGTAAGTCCTACGTCCACCCCAAGCTGCTCGAAGCAGTGAAGGATGATCCGCGCGATCCGCTCTCGGGCCTCGTGCGGCCGCGGGCAAGAAAACGTCTGTCGACGGCCGAAGTCGCGCTGCTCGAGTTTCTGGCGCGAGGGGGCAAGCGCCGCCGCAAGCGCACCGGCGCAAGCACATCCGAGAATCTGGCCGCAGCTTGATTGCTGCCCCGCTCCCCGCCAAGACTCGGACCCATGCAGGTGGGGAAGCTGCCGGACTGGTTTGAAGCCAACCGCGAGGGGCTGCTGATAGGCCTCATCGTCGCGGTCGTCATCGTCGCTCTGATGCTCGTTCTTCGCGAGCTCGGGCGTAGAGCGCTCGAGCGGGATCCCGAAGGTTCGAGCTGGCGGTCGCTCATTGGCCGCGTTTTCGCCAGGACCAACAGCGCCTTCATGATCCTCGCGGCCGCGGAAGTGGTCTCCAGTTTTGCGGGTTTGCCACACAAGGTCGGGAGACTGCTCGACATCCTGTTCGTGATCGCCTTCGCGCTCCAGGGCGCGGTGTGGGGGCGCGAGCTGGTCCTGGGCATGATCGGGCACCGCGTTGCGCGCGAGAACGGCGCCGGGTCGCTCGGCAACGCGATGGCAATCATCCGAGTGCTCATCAGCGTGGCGCTGTTCGCGATAGCTGGTGTTCTCATTCTCGCCAACCTCGGCGTGAACGTCACTGCGCTCGTTGCGGGCCTCGGAATTGGCGGCATCGGCATTGGCCTCGCCGCACAGGGGATCTTCTCAGACCTATTCGCGGCCCTCTCGATCTTATTCGACAAGCCTTTCAAAAAGGGCGACGTCATCCGCTACGACAGCAGCACGGGCACAGTTGAGCGGATCGGCCTCAAAACGACGCGGCTCCGCTCGATGACGGGCGAACAGCTGATCATGGCAAACACCAAGCTACTCGAGCGCGAAATCCACAACTTGGCACAGGCAAAGGCACGGCGGATCACGCTGTACATGGCCGTTGGCGGAGATACCTCGGCAACGACTATCGATCCAGTTGCAGCAGCTGCAGAGGCCGCGGTATCCGCCCAGAAAGGCTGCAAGTTCGTTCGCTGCGCGCTGTCAGGAGCGGGCGCATCGGCGCTAGCGTTCGACCTCGTCTACGACGATTCCAGCCGCGACAATGACGTTCTTGCTGCGAACCGCGCAGCAATCCTTCGCACACTCATCGAACGCCTCGCCTCGAAAAAGCTCCAGCTCGTGCGTGCGTCAGACCAGCCCACTGCGCCGCTGCCGTTCTAGGCGGCGTCCTCGATCGGTTCGCCTTCGGGCGTGATCTTGAGTGAGGCCAGCATCCCTTTCCAATTCTCAATGGTAATTGAACGCTGGTATTCGTTTTGCATCTCGGGCGTCATCATCTCGAGCATGAGGCAATTGTCGACCCACAACTCGATCACCCGGAACCAGGGCCCTCGGTGGCACAGCGAGGTATGGCAGCCGTATTTCCTGGCGACGGCTTCGACCTCTTCAATGCCGAGCGGCGTCGCCACGGCCGCATGGAAGGCCCCATTGCGCGATACCGGTTCGTAGCGCTCCTCCCCCGCGCTCTCCGTTGGATAGAAGGCCATGTCGCGCGGATAGACCTCGATCGTCGAGCGTCGATCATCGCCCGCGTGGGCAACCCAGCTGCCCTTGCCAACCATGGGGAAAGGAAACGCTTCGCCCCGCCACAGCTCGGCTAGCATTGTCGCGGTGCGCTTCGGGTCGTCTGCCGAAATCGAAATGTGGAAGATCATGTCAGGCCCCCACCCGTCCTTGTTCCCAACGTCGAGACCGCTACACAATCACAATGCCGCTCGCCACCCTGACCGAGATCAAGAGTCGTGTTGGTGACGAAGTCGGCGTGTCCTCGTGGATCCTCGTCGATCAGGTCCGTATCGATGCATTCGCGGACACCACGGAGGACCGCCAGTTCATCCACGTCGATCCGGTTTCAGCAGCGCGGACGCCGCTCGGCGGGACGATCGCCCACGGCTTCCTGTCGCTGTCGCTCCTGTCGCGGATGGGCGCCGAAGCCATGCTGGTTCCCGAAGGGCTTAAGATGGCCGTAAATTACGGTCTCGAGCGCGTCCGCTTCGTGGCACCCGTTCGATCGGGCAAGAACGTCCGCGGCCGCTTCACACTTGACTCCGTCGATGAGAAAGCGGCGGGGCAATGGCTGTTGCGTCACTCTGTAACCGTCGAAATCGAGCAGGAAGAAAAGCCCGCGCTAATTGCGCTCTGGCTGACGCTCATGCTCACCTGAGGAGAGAAGAATGGTCCGCGATGCCGTGATCGTTTCCACCGCTCGAACCGGCATCGGCAAGGCGTATCGAGGCGCCTTCAACATCACGCCTTCCCCGACCCTTGCCGCGCACCCGATCCGCGCCGCGATCGAGCGAGCAAAGGTCGATCCCGCCGAGGTCGACGACGTTATCATTGGAGCCGCGCTCCAGCAGGGCGTGCAAACCACTATCGGGCGGACCGCCGCGCTGCGCGCGGGCCTTCCGGTGACTGTCGCTGGCATGTCGATCGACCGGCAATGCTCCTCCGGCCTGATGTCGATCGCGACCGCCGCCAAGCAGATCATTGTCGACCGCATGGAGGTGGTAGTCGCCGGCGGGGTCGAAAGCATCAGCCTCGTCCAGACCGGCGAGCTCCGCCTCGGCCCTGACCCCGAGCTGCTCAGCATGCATAACGGTGTTTACATGCCGATGATCGACACCGCCGAGATCGTCGGCAAGCGGTACGACATCAGCCGTGAGCGCTGCGACCAATTCGCGCTTCGCTCGCAGCAACGCACGGCCGAGGCGCAGCGTACCGGCAAGTTCGACCAGGAAATCGTCGCGGTGACGGCGACGATGGCCATCAAGGACAAGGAGACCGGCGAGGTCTCGAAGCGAGAGATCAGGCTCGACAAGGACGAGGGCAACCGTCCAGACACCACCCTCGAGGGCCTAGCCAAGCTCGAACCGGTGCGCGGGCCGGGCAATATGATCAGCGCCGGCAACGCCAGCCAGCTCAGCGACGGCGCGTCAGCAAGCGTGCTCATGAACAGCGAGCTCGCCGAAAAGCGTGGGCTCGAGCCCATGGGGCGCTACGTCGGAATGGCAGTCGCGGGAACGGCGCCGGAGGAAATGGGCATCGGCCCGGTATTCGCCGTCCCCAAGCTGCTCGAGCGCTTCGGCCTCAAGATGGACGACATCGGTTTGTGGGAATTGAACGAAGCTTTCGCGGTGCAGGTGCTCTACTGCGCCGACAAGCTCGGAATTCCTGAAGAACGCCTCAACGTCAACGGCGGCGCGATCGCCATAGGGCATCCCTACGGGATGAGCGGAGCCCGCCTCGTCGGCCACGCACTCATCGAGGGGAAGCGCCGCGGCGCGAAGCACGTCGTCGTCACCATGTGCGTCGGCGGCGGAATGGGAGCCGCAGGCCTGTTCGAAGTCCTGTAACGCCGCTGATCGCACTTGTTCCGCCAGGCGATTGGCGCCTGATCGGCTTTCCCCCCAAGGCTGTTTCAGGTGCTATAGGGCCCACTTTATCCTTCGGGGGATTTTCCGATGACAGTTTTCCTCGGCCTCATTGGCGTAGCCTTCATCTTCCTCCTGATCACATCGCTGAAGAGCTTTGGAATCAATCAGGAATATCAACGCGGTGTGCTTTTCCGGCTCGGGCGGCTCGGCCAAAGCAAGGGACCAGGATGGTATTGGCTGATCCCTTTTGTCGACCGCGTGGTCCGCGTGGATCAGCGCATCATCACTTACCAGCTCGAGACTCAGGAAACGATTACTCGCGACGGTGTCGCAGTCCGAGTGAACGCGGTGCTGTGGTTTCGCGCCGAATCCCCGATCCAGGTCGTAACGGCCGTCGAGGACTGGCGCGCGGCGACGGTCCAGGCTGCAGAGACCGCGCTACGTGATGCGATCGGCCAAAGCGACCTCGACCTGATGCTGAAGGACCGGGCCTCGATCAATCACCGGTTGCAGCAATTGCTCCGGGACGCCTCGATCAAGTGGGGCGTCGAGATCGAATCAGTAGAAATCAAGGACGTCGATATCCCGGAGCAGATGCAGCGCGCGATTGCCAAGGAAGCCGAAGCCGTCCGCGAGAAACGGGCGCGCATCGTTCGGGCGGAGGGCGAGGAGGAGGCCGCAGGCAAGCTAAGCCACGCTGCAGAAGTGATCAGCGGCGCACCGGGCGCACTCGAGCTTAGACGGCTTCAGACGCTCGCTGAAATCGGAGTGGAGCATAACAGCACAATCATCGCAATGATGCCCGTCGAACTGGTCCACGCGGCGCGAAAGATTGCAGGCCTTCCGCCGGTGGCCGATGAACCCGATGGCGGCAAAGCGGGTTGAGCGGACAAAGGGAGAAGCAAGAGATGCCCGAATCCAACTGCCCGCTGGTCGAACGCATCGCCCGGGTTCTCGCCGGCGCCAAGCTCAGCCGCAATGCCGAGGGCGACAATGGCTCGGCCGGTGCCGAAGTGGACCGCACGTGGCGTGAACACGTGAACCAGGCGCTCGCTGTCCTCCACACGGCGCGCGAACCGGACGAAGCCATGGCGGCCGTCGGCGACGCCAAGACCTGGCGTGACATGGTCGAGGCCGCAATCGCTCAGCACATCGATTGAGCCGCCGCGTTTCGACGGGCCGAACGACACGTGCACGACCGCACTGGACGCTGATCTGCTGCATTCTCGCCTCGAGCCTCAGCTTCGTCGACGCATCAGTCCTGAACGTCGCGCTGCCCGCCATACGCTCCGGTTACGGCACCGGCGCCGAGCAAGTCCAATGGGTCGTCAACGCTTACCTGCTGCCGCTCTCCGCGCTGCTGCTCCTCGGGGGCGCACTCGGAGATCATTTCGGAAGAAGGCGCCTGCTTGTCCTCGGCACTCTCCTGTTCGGAATGGCATCGCTGGTTTGCGCCCTGGCGCCCACGCTGCCGCTGCTTCTTGGCGCCCGCGGTGTACAAGGCGTCGGAGCGGCGCTTCTGCTCCCGAACAGCCTTGCACTGCTCAACGCCGCTTATTCCGGAGAGAAGCGAGGCCGCGCGGTCGGCATCTGGGCGGCTGCCGGCGCAGCCGCCGCTGCGGTCGCGCCTTTGATCGGCGGATGGCTGGTCGATGCGGCCGGATGGCCGTCAATCTTTTACATCAACCTGCCTCTTGCGGCTTGCGCCATTCTGTTCGCGTTGCGCTTCGTCGACGAGAGCAGCGAAGCGGGAGCAGGTCGGACCGATTATCCCGGCGCTTTCCTCGCAACCGCCGGCCTCGGAGCTCTCACCTACGGTCTTACCGTCGGGTCTGCGCATCGCCGCATGGAGCCCATCGCACTGATCGCCTCTGTCCTCGGGCTGTCGCTTCTTTGCGGGTTCTTGTGGGCCGAACATCGGCGCGCAAAGCGCGCGATGATGCCGCTGGCCCTCTTCCGCAACCGCTGCTTCTCAGGCCTCAACCTGCTCACCTTCCTGCTCTACGGTGCGTTTGGTGCAGCGATGCTGCTCATCCCCTACGTATTGATCAGCAGCGGCGGCTATTCGCCTGTTGAAGCAGGCCTCGCGATGCTCCCGATGCCGGTATTGATGACGTCGGCTTCACCCTACATGGGCGGCATTGCGGCGCGGGTCGGTCCAAGGATCCCGCTCACGGCGGGTCCCCTGGTGGTAGCGGCGGGCCTGCTCCTCTCCTGGTTGATGGCGTCGCGATCAAGCTACTGGTCGGGTATCTTCCCGGCAATCTTCGTAATGGCGCTCGGAATGACGATCGCGGTCGCCCCGCTCACCGCGTCGGTCCTCGCATCGGTTGAGGAACAGCATGTGGCAATGGCATCAGGCTTCAACAGCGCCGTCGCGCGCACCGGGGGCTTGATCGCGACCGCGCTTCTAGGTGCCGTCCTCGCTGCCACGGGCCCTCGCCTCTTCGATGGCTTCCACGTCGCCATGACCGTCTCGGCGATCGTCTCCGCGCTCGCAAGCGTCGTCGCCGTGACTATGCTTCCAGGTCTGAGAATCAAAAAAGCCTGAGAGCCTCAGGCATTCGCGTCGATGAACTTCTCCACGACAGGCGCAATCATGTCGCGCCATTTGCGGCCGTTGAAAATTCCGTAATGGCCGACATCCTTCGCAACGAAATACTGCTTTTTAGCCTTCGGCAGCTTGGTCGCGATGTCGAGCGCCGCCTTGGTCTGACCGATGCCCGAAATGTCGTCGCGCTCGCCTTCGATGGCGAGCAGCGCGGTATCGCGGATCGCAGAGGGATCTACAATCCGCCCGCGATGTTCCATCTGGCCTTGCGGCAGCAGGTGCCGCTGGAAGACGACGTCGACGGTTTGCAGGTAGAATTCGGCGGTCATGTCGCAGACTGAGCGATATTCGTCGTAGAAACTCTGGGTGGCCGCTGCCCCCTCTTCGTCACCGACGACGAGATGCTTGAACATCTCCCAATGGCTGATGAGGTGCGAGCCGAGGTTCATCGTCATGAAGCCTGCAAGCTGCAAGAATCCCGGATAAACCTTTCGTCCAGTGCCCGGGTAGATCATCGGCACGGTCGCGATCACGTTGTTTTCGAACCAGCCAAACGGCCTCTGCGTCGCGAGCGTGTTCACCGCGGTCGGCGCCTTTCGCGTGTCGATCGGTCCGCCCATCATGGTCAGGCTCTTTGGCCGCCACGGGCGCTTGTCGGCATTCATCACCGCGGTGGCCGCGAACGCAGGAACCGCGGGTTGGCAGACAGCCAGGAGGTGCGGTCGCTCGCCCGTGCGCTTTCCGATGTGCTCGAGGAACTCGATCAAATAGTCGACATAATCGTCTAGGTCGAAGCTCCCGTCCGACAGCGGGACCAGCTTCGCGTCCGCCCAGTCGGTGATGTAGACGTCGAAGCTCGGCAGCAGGCGCTGCACAGTGCCGCGCAAAAGCGTCGCGTAGTGACCGGACATCGGCGCGACAATGAGCAAATGGGGTCCTTCGTCGTGACCCTCCCGTGCGAAATGCTTCAAATCGCCAAACGGCTTGCGCAGGAGGACCTGCTCGTCGACCCGCACATCCTTCCGGCCGATTTTGATCGCGCGAATGCCGAAATCGGGTTTTCCCCTGGGCGAAGCGGCATGCGCGAAGACCTCGAGGCTCGCCGCAACCATCGGGCCCATAGCGTTATAGCCGAGGAGGTTGGCGGGGTTGTTCAGCCATCCGGCGCCCAGACCTGCAAGCTTGCTCGCACCTGCGAAAAGCGATCGCTGCACTTCATAAGCGTCGTAGAGCATCGAACCTCAATTCTTCCCCCGGAGACCAACGGATGTGGCGACCAATGCAACTGCTTGCAAGGCGGATTGTTGCGGCGCAGCAAGGAAGTGGGGATAAATGCCTGCTATTCGCATAAGCAATTTGAGGCGCTGCGGCCCCGCTGTTAGGTTGCCCGAATGGCGATCCCGACCGCGAACCGTCCGAAGGGACGCTCCCTGCGTAATCTTGCCATGGTCTGGGGTTTTGCCACGCGCTATCCCGGTCGCATCGCCGGAGCAGCGCTTGCCTTGCTCGTAGCCGCCGCAGCGGCAACCTCCATTCCTTACGGTCTGAAGCTCGTCATCGACAAGGGCTTCGCACCCGGCGCGGGAAGCGCATCCCACATCGCAGGATGGTTCGAGGGCCTGCTGGGCGCCGTCGCGTTGATGGCCCTCGCTACCGCGTTTCGATATTATTTCGTTTCCTGGATGGGCGAGCGCACCGTTGCCGACATTAGGCTGGCGGTGCATCGAAACCTCCTGCGCCTCTCGCCCGGATTCTTCGAGGAAAACCGTCCGGCCGAGATCACGTCGAGGCTCACCGTCGACACCACGATCATCGAACAAGTCGTCGGAACGACCATCTCCGTTGCGCTCCGGAACGCCATCATGGCGCTCGCCTGCGTAGTGATCATGTTCGCGCTCGCTCCAAAACTCGCGGGCTTGATGCTGATCGGAGTCCCTCTCGTAATGGGTCCTATAATCCTGCTCGCGCGACGCGTGCGAGCGATCTCGGTTCGAAGCCAGGATCGAATCGCTGATGTCGGGACAATTACCAGCGAAGTGCTCGGCGCGATGAAGATCGTGCAGGCTTTCAACCAGCAGGGCCGCGAATCCGCGCGGTTTGGAAGCGCGGTTGAACGCGTGTTCGCGACCGCCCGGGGACGAATCCTGCTGCGGGCATGCATGACCGCGATTGCCATCCTGCTGATGTTCAGCGCGATCGTTTTCGTCATTTGGCAGGGGGCGATCGATGTGTCCGCCGGTCGCATGACCGGCGGCACAATCGCGGCTTTCGTGCTCTACGGCGGATTATTAGCCGGCGCGCTCGGCAACCTCTCTGAAGTCTACGGCGACCTGCTACGCGCCTCGGGTGCGTCCGAACGATTGTCGGAGCTGCTCAATGCCGAGCCGGACATCGCAGCACCCGCGCAGCCTGCTAGCCTGCCCAAGCCGCCGAGCGGCGCGCTCGCGTTTGAAAATGTGACCTTCCACTATCCCACGCGCCGCGAAACCTCGGCGCTCAACGATTTCACGCTAAGCATCCGTCCGCGCGAGCGACTGGCCCTCGTCGGTCCGTCGGGCGCGGGGAAAACGACCATCTTCCAGCTCGCGGAGCGCTTCTACGACCCACAACAAGGCAGGGTGACGCTGGATGGAATTGACCTGCGCGATGCGGACCCCGCTGACGTTCGCGAGCGCATCGCGATGGTTCCGCAGGACACAATAATCTTCGCAGCGTCCGCGCGCGACAACCTTCGCTACGGAAACTGGGATGCGAGCGAGGAGCAACTTTGGCAGGCAGCGCGCGATGCTCATGCCGAGGAATTCCTGCGGGCGCTTCCTGACGGTCTCGATACCTTCATGGGCGAAGGCGGTGCGCGACTGTCGGGCGGACAACGCCAGCGCATCGCCATTGCCCGGGCGCTGCTCCGCGACGCGCCCTTGCTCCTACTCGACGAAGCAACGTCGGCCCTCGACGCCGAAAGCGAGCGCCTGGTGCAGGACGCGCTCGACCGGCTGATGTCCGATCGAACGACGATCGTTATCGCGCATCGTCTCGCGACGGTCCGCGCCGCGGACCGCATCGTCGTTATGGATCAGGGACAGATCGTCGAAGAAGGAACGCACGCGAGCCTCAGCGCGCGCGGAGGACTTTACGCACGCCTGGCTCGCCTGCAGTTCGAAGATCGCGCCGCTTAAGCGTTCCCGCCCGCGCCGCCTCCGTTCGCACCTCCGCCTGTCGTCGCACCGCGACGTCCGCGGCTAGTCGTGGCACGCCGCGTGGAAGTCTTGCCCTTGGCGGTGCTGCGCGGCTTCGCTGCCGAGCTGCTCGATGCCTTCGCCGCACCGCCGCTCGCGCCCTTCGCAGTCGAACGCTTCGCCGGAGACTTGCGCGCCGGAGACTTGCGAGCGGTCGAGGCCCTGCTGGAGCCCGTGCTCCCAGACTTGGCGCGAGTTGACGTTGAGCGCTTTGCAGCAGCCTTGCGCGGCGTCGACCGCTTCGCGGTCGATTTGCGGGCTGGCTTAGCTGCACTGCTGGAAGAGCTCGGGGAGGCCGAAGCAGAGCCTTCCATCGACCACTTGCCGGACATCACTCGCTGCGCCGCATCGGCGACCGCCTCGGCGATGATCGCGCCGAGCTTAGTCGCGCTGGAGACAACGTTGCTCGCAGCCTGCGATGCCGTGTCGGCCGCGTCGAGACCAGCGTCGCGGATTTTCTTGCGCGCGGCCGGGCTTGCACTGATTGCAGCTGCAGCCGCAGCGAGCCCAGCGGCGAGCATTTCCTTGCTCATCGCGGCCTTGGCTAGTTTGTCCATCGTCGCCTTGCTCGACGCCGAGCGCGGCGACGAAGAACTCGAACGCGAACTTGAAGAAGTGGATCGGGAAGAACTTCTACGTGCGGATTTCGCCATTTTTTATCTCCCTCCGTCGGGGCAAAGACACTTTAATGCCGTTCCGGTTCCCGAATGAAGTCGGAACTGCATGGAATTCGAACATTTCTATTGCCGCCCACGCAACATCTATACGCGCTAGATATGTTAAAGGGCACCGCTGCGTTTCGCAGCGATGCCCTTCGACATGGTCAGCGGCCGAAGGTGTGGCCGTTCGTCAGCACTTAGGACCTACGAACACCCCTCTCCGACCTCCCTGCTGAACCATGAGACATCGGATCACCTCCTTTCGCTGCGTTGAAGCCAAGGCAGAAGATGAGTTTTTGTTGGGTTCAGCGCAAGACTTGTAATGATGTGAAATTTCGGCAAACTTCTTTGCTTCGCTTTCGGCCGATGCGGCTCAGACCCTGCAATCCTCGATCACTCGGCTCACTTCCCCCCAGGGCGGAACCACCAGCGCAAGGCCGGAGGAACTGAAACCGATGCGCCCGCGGCTCGAGGCGATCGCATCGAGCATGGGATCGAATGCTGGAAGATCCACGCTCACCCGCGCTGACGTTGCGTCGAAGGTCGCGGGCAGGCTTTTCTTTTGGGAACTGGTCCACACCCATAGCGAGGTTGAAGCCGCGGCAGCGGCCTTCAACAGCGAAACACGCCGCGTCGAACGCGTGCAGCGGATCGTCAGCTGCGGCTGCCCGCTCGCATTCGAAAAGGTAGCCTCGCTGCCGCCATTCGCGACAGCATAGGCCCAATCGCCCGCGATTGGCGCGACATATTCAAGGTTCGACTGCACGGGGCTAGCCGAAACATTTGGCGTCGCATCAACGCTCAGCGCAAGCGCCGCGGCAAGCAGCAGTGGCATGATCGTCAGCGGCTCAGACGATCGACTTTTGCCTGAAGTGCAGCCAGCTCAGCCTTCAACTGCTCGACCTCGCTGCTGCTCGGCCTCGCTTCGGGCTTGGGCTTGCCGCTGAACACCTGGGCGGCGTCTTCGAACATTGCCATGTTGCGCTTGGCGAGATCGGCGAACATGTTTCCGCTGAACGTCTCCTTCACCGCGCTCTGGTTGCGCTGGAAGGCATCCATTGCGGCTTCGAGATATGATGGAACGAAATTCTGCATCGAGTTGCCATAGAGGCCGATGAGCTGCTTGAGGAAGTTCAACGGCAGCATGGTTGCGCCACGTGCTTCTTCATCCACGATGATCTGAGTGAGCACCTGCCGAGTTATATCCTCCCCGGTCTTGGCGTCGACGACTTCGAACTCACGTCCTTCGCGGACCATGTGCGCTAGCCGGTCGAGCGTGATGTAGGTGGAGCTCTCGGTGTCGTAGAGACGCCGGTTGGCGTACTTCTTGATCGTCACCTTGCCGGTGGACTTGGCCATCGTTCACTCCCACACTCGTGGGGAATGCCACTACTACCGGAGCATAGTGCGCTGCAACATGAACGCGCACCGCGCCCGCTGCCGCTGTTTCTCGAATTGGTACGGGAGGTGTCGGCAGGCGATCCAGAGCTCGCGCGCGCGGCGCTCGCGGGGCTTCGTGCGTACGAGCGCGCAGCGCGCCCCTCGCCACCGCCGGCGAGACCAGAGATCGAACGCGTCCGCGGCGCAGCGCTGCGCGACCATGGCGGGAGCGGGCCACCGGCCCTACTTGTCCCCTCCTTGATCAATCCGCCACGCGTTCTCGATCTTGACGAGGAGGTATCACTTACGGCCGCTATCGCACGGATGGGCCGCAGGGTGCTGCTGCTAGACTGGGGTAGCGCCGACGAGCGATCCGATCTTTCCGTCGCCGCCCACGTCGAAGAATTGCTGATCCCGCTGCTGAGCAGAATCGGAAATCCGGTAGCGCTGATCGGCTATTGTCTGGGCGGGACCATGGCGATCGCTGCAGCGAATCACGCCGCAGTCGAGAGTGTCGTCACGATCGCCGCGCCATGGCACTTCAATCGTTATCCTGGCGACTCGCGCCGAGCCTTGGCGGACATCTGGCGCAACTCGGAAGCGGCCGCGAGGCAACTCGGCGCCTTGCCGATGGAAGTTCTTCAAGCGGCTTTCTGGTCGATCGATCCTCACCGTACCGTTCGCAAGTTCGCGGATTTCGAGCGGCTTGCTCCCTCAACTCACCAAGCCCACCGTTTCGTCGAACTCGAAGACTGGGCCAATGGCGGCGAGTCGCTCCCCTACCCTGCGGCGAAGGAATTGATCGAGGCGATGTTCGGCGAAGATCGACCCGGCCAAAACGCATGGTGCGTCGGCGGGGAGCCAATCACCGATCTGTTGGGAGTGCCTTCACTGCATCTCGTCGCCGAGCACGATCGAATCGCGCCCGCAGCCACGGCGCCAGTGGGCAAACGGGTAATCATCCCCTCCGGGCACGTCGGGATGATCGTCGGCTCGTCCCGCGAGCGGCTCCACGACGCGCTGCGGCTGTTTCTAGAGGTGGGCCGGTGAAGCCTTGCGCGGGCGAATCTACAATAAAGCTCGGCCATCGCGCGTCTTGCCTAGCCTTGCCGCTGAAGGATGCCCTCGCTAAGTCCCCCCTCACGCACCCGTAGCTCAGCTGGATAGAGCGTTGCCCTCCGAAGGCAAAGGCCACAGGTTCGAATCCTGTCGGGTGCGCCACCGCGAGCGACCATTCGTGTGTTGCGTGATCCAGGTGCATTCCAGTCCTGCTCTCGTGAACGTGCACGCTCGGCGCTTGGGTCAATACTGACCGAAGCGTCCCCTGACGCTCTCGAGCAACCTGGCGCTGTCGTAGCCGACGCCGTCCTTGTAGACGATTGAGACGTTTTCGATGTCGTTGATGTTCGCCGCCGGATTGCCCTTGACGATCACCAGGTCGGCATCCTTGCCCGCCACGATCGATCCGATGCGATCCTCGAGCCCGAGGTACGTCGCCCCATTCAGAGTCGCGATCCTGATCGCTTGGACGGCCGAGAATCCCGCCTCGACGAGAAGCTCGATTTCCCGTTGATCACCAAAGCCAGGAATCACGCCCCCGTTCCCCGTCGGATCGGGTCCGGCGATCAGCAACCCGCCCGAAGCGACGAACTGGCGCTCGAGCCCAAGATCGTTCTTGTATGCAATCGTTGCGGCTTCGCCCCTTGCAGTCCCCGCTCGGCCTGCGGAGAGGTTGCGTAAGTAGAGGTAGGACTCCTTCGCTTGCGGCGTGAGCACCTGCATCTGTCGGGCCTGCAACGGAGCATGCAGCGGAACGCTTTGTTCGAACACAGGGAGCGTCGACGTGATCGCAACATGGTGATCGACGAGCAGCTTGATGAGGGCGTGCGCCTCAGGGCTTCCAGGAGTCATGGCCGCAATTGTAGGATCCCCCGCCGTGTCCGGGCATTTGTCGGGCTGCTTGCCGGGATCGAGCTGCGTGTTGACGAAGAAGCCGTGCTCGAGATTGTCGATCCCGAGCTCCACCGCTTCGGGATAGGTCACCGAGCACAAGTGGCCCGTGAGCTTGAGATGATGGCGGTGCGCCTCGTCGATCGCTGCCTTGAGCTCGGCACGGGTGATGTTCATGTAAGCCTTGAAGGAATTGACACCCTGCTGCGCCCAATAGGCCACTGTTTCACGA
>JBJMVK010000062.1:0-12736 GCA_045810725.1 Sphingomonas sp.
CGTCGACGTGCGCGATCATTACGGGCTGACTCAGATCGTCGCAGACACCGAATCGCCCGCATTCAAGGCGCTCGACCGCCTGCGAGTGGAATCGGTCGTGACCGTCGAGGGTGAAGTCGTCGCCAGGTCGGCCGACACTGTGAACGCCAGCCTTGCTACAGGCGAGATAGAGGTCCGGGCGAGGGAAGTGTCGGTGCAGTCCGCGGCTGCCGAGCTGCCGATGCCCGTGGCCGGGGAACAGGATTATCCCGAGGAGATCCGACTCAAATACCGCTACCTCGATCTGCGCCGCGAGCAGGTCCACTCCAACATCATGCTGCGCTCGGCGGTGATCGCTTCGATCCGGCGTCGAATGATCGAGCAGGGGTTCACCGAGTTCCAGACTCCGATCCTGACGGCGAGCTCGCCGGAAGGAGCTCGCGACTATCTCGTTCCAAGCCGTGTCCACCCGGGGAAATTCTACGCGCTTCCCCAGGCTCCGCAGATGTTCAAGCAGCTCATCATGGTCGCCGGTTTCGACCGTTATTTCCAGATCGCCCCGTGCTTTCGCGACGAGGATGCACGCGCTGACCGCAGTCCCGGAGAATTCTACCAGCTGGACTTCGAAATGAGCTTCGTCACCCAGGATGACGTGTTCGCGGCGATCGAACCGGTTCTCTCGGGTGTATTCCAGGAATTCGCAAATGGCCGGACGGTCACCCGCGAGGGAGAGTATCCTCGCATCCCGTATAAAGAAGCGCTTCTAAAATACGGATCAGACAAGCCCGACCTTCGCAATCCGCTTCTAATCACCGATGTTTCGGGCCACTTCAAAGGCTCCGGGTTCGGCCTGTTCGCAGGCCTCGTCGAGAAGGGCGCTTCGGTTCGGGCCGTACCAGCGCCGGGCACGGCTGAGAAAAGCCGCAAGTTCTTCGATGACATGAACGAGTGGGCCCGGAGCGAAGGCTTTGCAGGCCTCGGCTATGCCACCCGAAAGGGGGGCGAGTGGGGCGGTCCGATCGCCAAGAACCACGGCGAGGCGGGGATGAACTCGATCGCCGAAGCTATGGGCCTCGGAGCGGACGACGGCATATTCTTCGCTGCAGGCAAGGATGACGACGCTGCCAAGCTCGCCGGTCTCGCCCGCACCCGGGTTGCCGAACAGCTCGACCTCCTCGAGAAGGACGCGTTCCGGTTCTGCTGGATCGTCGACTTCCCGATGTTCGAATATAACGACGACCAGAAGAAGATCGACTTCTCACACAACCCCTTCTCAATGCCCCAGGGCGGCATGGAAGCCCTTGAGTCGAAGGATCCACTGGAGATCCTCGCCTGGCAGTATGACATCGTATGCAATGGCGTAGAGCTGAGCTCCGGTGCAATCCGGAACCACCGTCCCGACATCATGTACAAGGCTTTCGAGATCGCGGGCTACACCCGCGAGGAAGTCGACACCAACTTTGCCGGCATGATCAACGCCTTCAAGTTCGGCGCTCCGCCGCATGGCGGATCGGCGCCGGGCATCGACCGGATCGTCATGCTCCTCGCTGACGAACCGAACATCCGCGAAGTCATTCTCTTCCCGATGAACCAGAAGGCGGAGGACCTGATGATGAACGCGCCGTCAGAGGTCTATCCGAACCAACTCAAGGAGCTTCACATCCGCGTCGTCGATCCGGGCTGATTTCTCCCAGGGTAGCGGATGTCGATGATCTCGTAGCTCTTTTCACCAGACGGAAGGCGCACCACGCGTTCATCGCCGACCTTCGCTCCGATCAGAGCGCGTGCGAGCGGAGCACTCCAGCCGATTCGGCCGACGCCGGCGTCGGCTTCGTCATCGCCAACGACAGTGATCGTGCGGCGGTCGTCGTCTTCGTCGGCAAGCTCCACGGTGGCGCCGAAGCGGACCTGATCCCGGGATTGCTGGGTTGATGGGTCGACCACCTTGGCGGCCTTCATGATTCTCGACAGATGCGAGATGCGGCGGTCCACTTCACGCAGCCGCTTTCGTCCGTAGATGTAATCGCCATTTTCCGACCGGTCGCCGTTCGCCGCAGCCCAGGCGATGGTCTCGACGAGCTTGGGCCGCTCCGTGCCGAACAACTCGTCATATTCGGCGCGGACTCGAGCGAATCCTTCAGGCGTGATGAAGCGGGGAGATTGGTCTGCCATCACCGGACCAACTATCAGCCCGGCCGGTCCTTCCCAAGATAGCGCGAGACGTGAAGCGCCGTCTGTTGCGGCTGAGCCGACCGGAGAGAATCGTACACCACGCTGTTTTCGATCACCCGTTGCACGTAGCCCCGCGTCTCGTCGTACGGGATCGCTTCGATCCAGGCGACGACGTCGACCTGCCCGCGCGGGTCGCCATATTGCCGGACCCATTTGCCGGCGTTGCCAGAGCCCGCGTTGTAGCTCGCCACGGCGAGCGGCACGTTCCCGCCCCAGATGTCGAGCATGTGCTGGAAGTAGGCGGAGCCAATCGAGACATTGTAATTCGGGTCAGTGAGGAGGCGGTAGCCATCGTAGCCGATGTTCATCTTGCCGGCCTGGTCGCGAGCCGTTCCCGGCATCAACTGCATCATGCCCCGAGCGCCCGCATGGCTGACCGCATAGGGATCGAACGAGCTCTCCTGTCGACTGATTCCGTGGGCGAGAGACCAGAGGCTGTTCGATACCGACGCGGAGAGCGTCGGATAGGCCTGGCGCACGTAGAAGCTCGAGCCTTTGATCCGCGCGCTCCGGGCGACCCACACCGGCAGGTCCTGCCGGCGAATTTCCTGAGCCAGCTGGATCGCGAGGTTTCGCTCGACGTCGGTATCGAGTGAACGAGCCAGCGCCTGAACGAAGAGCGCCTGCTCGGTTGATCGGCCTTGTTGTCCCAGGACGCGCAGGGCCTGGACCAAGCGTCGGCTGTTGAACGCAGCGCGCTGCACCGAGGTCGTTGTATATTGGGGTAGCGCAGCCGCCGGCGCAGGAACGCCGCGTCCGAGCCTCTCGAGTGCGAGCTGGCCGTAGAAGAGGTCGGGATACGCCGCGGCGCGCTGGAAATAGCTGTTCGCGGTTTGGAGCTGGGCAGCGCCAAGCGCGGCGCGGCCCGCCCAATAATCTCCCTTCGTCTGCACCTGGAGTGAGCGGCCGGCACGCGCGTAGCGATCGAACATCGCGAGCGCACCCTGGGGCTGGTGCATCCGCTCCAGCGCCACGGTACCGCCCAGCCAGGCAAGGCTGGTGTAATCGTCTCGAACCCCCAGCGGCTGGTCGGCCACGTCAGTGCCTGCGGGCAGGACGTCATCGATCTGCCGGGTGACGTTGTAGACCGTCTGCCAGTCGCGATCGCCAGCCGCGTCCCCCGCCAGCACGAGCATCAGCTCGTAGAACCGCTCGGCATCGGCGGGCTTGTAGACGAAATGGTGAGTCCTGGCGCCGAGGTCCCGTGCCGCATTGGGGTAGTGACGGTCGCGGAGGTAGCGGACACGATCCATCAGGAGGCCGGCATCGGTGGTCACGCTGCCGTTTACCGCACGATAGAGGCTCTCGGCGTCGGGCGAACCCTGCTGCATTGCAATACGTGCGGCGAACGTCGCCTGGCGCTCGGGACTTGCGCTCGCAAGAAAGCGCGCCGCAGTGTCGGGCTTCTTGTCAAAAAGTAGCGAATCGACCCGCCGGTCGCTGTCGGCGCGAGTGAAGCTGCCGCCAAAGCGAGCCCAGATCGCCTGTTCGTCATCGCTGCTCAGGTCCGATGACGCCCAGGCGCTGCGGGCGGCCTCCAGCGCATCGGCTGCGCGCCCGCTGCCCGCATAGGCCTCCGCGAGGCGTGCCCAGCCATTGCCGGATTGCGGCTTCTCCCGCGCAAAAAAGGCGATCACGGTTGAGGAATTATCGCCCGAACGGATCGCCTTTTGGGCCCAATTGCGCATGCGCGAGGCATCAGGCCAGTCAGGGTTTGCGATCAGGAAAGAGGCATAATCTGCGAAACTGTAGCCGCTGCTCTGGCGCAGGCGCCGCCACTGATCGAGCGAGTAAGCAACGCTGGGCGCAGAGTTCGGAGCCGCGGCGTATGTCGTCGGTGCCGCATATTGCGCCGAACTGAGAGGTGCGGTTGCCAGCAGCACTGGCACAAATCCAGCAAATCGCCACATGCTGGACATATTGGTACGCCCCTCCTTATCAGCCACTGAACACGGCCCACTTGTCCACAGAAAAACTCGCTATGCGGGAGTTAAGTTCATGTATTTCGGTTCGATCCCGGCGCTGGTGACGCCCTTTTCGGGCGGCCGTGTCGCCAAGGACACATTCAGCGAATTCGTCGAATGGCAGATTGCCGAAGGCTCGAATGCGCTGGTTCCATGCGGGACCACGGGCGAGAGCGCCACCCTCAGTCGCGACGAGCATCGCGACGTCGTCGCTGATGCCGTGCGGATATCGAACGGCCGAGTGCCCGTGATCGCGGGCTGCGGCAGTTATTCGACTGAAACCGCGACCGAGATGGTGCGGGTGGCGGCGGATCTCGGCGCGGACGCCGCGCTCGTCGTGGTGCCTTATTACAACAAGCCTAGCCAGGAAGGCCTTGCCGCTCATTTCACCGCCATTGCAGAAATGTCTCCGCTGCCGATCGTTGTTTACAATGTACCCTCACGAACGGTCGCTGACATCTCGGTGGAAACCCTTGCCAGGATCTCGGCGCACGCCCGAATCGTCGCGATCAAGGATGCGACCGGCAATCTTGCCCGTGTCTCGGCGCAGCGGCTCGCCTGCGGCGAAGACTTTTGCCAGCTGTCCGGCAACGACGACATGGCGCTCGGCTTCAACGCGATGGGCGGCGTTGGCTGTATCTCGGTGACCGCCAATGTCGCGCCGAGACTTTGTTCCGAATTCCAGAAGGCGATGCGTGAGGGCCGCTGGGACGATGCCGTCAAGCTCCAGGACCGGCTCTATCCACTGCACGCAGCGCTCTTCAGCGATGCATCGCCCGCGCCCACGAAATATGCGCTCTCGCGCGTTCGACCGGGTTTTCCGACGGGTCTGCGCCTACCTCTTGTCGAAGCTTCGGAGTCATCGAAGCGCGCCGTGGATTCAGCGCTCGAGCACGCGGGGCTGATCTGAGCTTCCGATGGCCAGGCCGCTTCCCCAACCGTTCGACAAGCACAAGGTGATCGCCGAAAACCGGCGCGCGCGCTTCGATTATTTCGTCGAAGAGCGCTTCGAGGCGGGCATTCAGCTGACCGGTACCGAGGTGAAGTCACTGAGGAGCGGCGAGGGATCCATCGCGGAGAGCTACGCGGCCGTCGAAAGTGACGAAGTGTGGCTGATCAACAGCCACATCCCTGAATACAGCCATGGCAACCGGCTGAACCACGAACCGCGCCGTCAGCGCAAGCTGCTTCTCAAGAACCGTGAAATCGCCAAGCTGCAGGGCGCGGTCACCCGGCAGGGGCTGACGCTCGTCCCGCTCTCGATTTATTTCAATGCAAACGGCCGGGCCAAGGTTGAACTGGCGCTTGCGCGTGGCAAGAAGGTCCACGACAAGCGCGAGACCATGAAGGAGCGTGATTGGAAGCGCGAACAGCAGCGGCTGCTTCGGCATAATGCGTAAATCCGGCGATGCTGCCTGAAGCAGGCGGATCTGGCCGCATGCGCTGGCTCACGCGCCATATTCCGACGCGCGAAACGGTGCACGAACACCGGTTGCTGCGGCCGTTCGCCCCGCATCTGACGCACCCATCGCTTTGGCGGATGACAAGGCGATCGGTGCCCCGCGGAGTCGCTGTCGGCATTTTCGTCGCAGTGATAATTCCTTTCATGCACACGGTCATCGCGGCACTCGTGGCCATCCCCACCCGCGCCAATGTCGCCGTTGCCGCTGTGTGCACGCTCGTCGTCAACCCACTCACGATCCCGGCAATGTATTATGCGGCTTACCGCATCGGCGCGTGGGAACTCCATCACGATTCGAGGCTGGTGGACCCGGCCGCTGCCGAGCGATTCTCAAGCGAGCTCAGCCGCGCCTTGTTCTGGCTTCATCATGCGTCCGGATCGATCGCCGTGGGAATCTTGACCATGGCCGCGGTCTTCGCTGCGATTGGTTACCTGGTGGCTGCTCTGGTGTGGAGGTTCTGGTCACGGAGCCGGTGGCGGCAGCGTCGGCAGGCAAGAAAAGCAGCCTGAAAGCGCTCTTGCCATCTCCTTGAGCTCCACTGACCCCGACCGATCTTGCCTGGGCGCGACCAAACTAACAAGAGATAGCCGTACGTCTGGAGGGACTGAGATGACGAGGTTCGTTGCGTTCGCGCTTGCTTCAACCGCGCTGGCCGCTTGCGCCACTCAAGCGCGGGCGCCTTTACCCTCGCCGCCAGCACCGGTCGCAGAGGCAGCGCCAGAGACTGCGCCAGAGACTGCGCCGGCTCCGAAGCCGCGCTATGGCACATTCGGCTTCGACACTGCGGGCATGGACAAGAGCGTCGCCGCGGGCGACGACTTCTTCGAATATGCGAACGGCGCGTGGGCCAAGAGCACGCCCATTCCACCGGACAAGGCTCGGTACGGAATGTTCAACGTCCTCGATGATCTATCCAAGGAGCGAACGCGCACCATCATCGACGAGCAGACGAAAGACCCGAACAGCAAGATCGGAAATACTTACCTGAGCTTCATGGATGAGGCGGCGATCGAGGCAAAAGGGCTCACTCCATTCGAGCCCTGGCTCAACGAGGTGCGCGCGATCAAATCGAAGAACGAGCTCGCGAAGCTCTACTCTGATGCGGATCATCTGGCGATCGACATTCCAGTGAGGATGTTCATCGGCCAGGATCGCAAAGCGTCCGATCGCTACGCGCTCAGCGTGCTGCAAGGCGGCCTCGGCATGCCCGACCGCGATTATTACCTCTCAACCGATCCCAAGCTCGCGGCCACCAAGGAAAAGTATCTCCAGCATCTGACGAACGTTCTGAACCTCGCCGGCGAGGCGAACGCGGCCAGTCGGGCGAAAGCGATCCTCGATTTCGAGACCAGGATCGCCAGGGTTCACTGGGCGCGCGCAGAGAGCCGGGATGCAAACAAGACCTACAACAAGATGACCCTGACCGAGGTGCGTAAGTTCGCGCCTGGTTTCCAATTCTCCGACTTGTTGAAGAGTGACGGCGCAAACGTTGACTATGTGATCGTGTTCCAGCCGAGCGCATTCAAAGGCATCTCGGCTTTGATCGGAAGCACGCCGCTGGCGGTCCTTAAGGATCAGCTCCTCGTGAGGTCGATCGACACTTATGCCGATTACCTGCCCAAGAAGTTCGACGAAGAGAACTTCTCTTTCTACGGCACGGCGCTGTCGGGAACTCCGCAGCAGGAGCCGCGGTGGAAGCGCGCCGTCAATTTCACTGTCGGTGCGCTCGGCGACGACGTCAGCAAGCTTTACGTCGCCAAATATTTCCCCCCAGAAACCAAGGCCGCGGCCGATGAACTCGTCCATAATCTCATCGCAGCGATGGGCCGGCGGGTCGACCAGCTCGACTGGATGAGTTCACAGACCAAGGCCAAGGCGCATGCGAAGCTCGCGGCCTTCACGCCCAAGATCGGCTATCCATCGCAATGGCGCGACATGAGCCGTCTCGTCATCGCGCGCGACGATTTGCTGGGCAACGCGATGCGCTCCAACCGCTTTGGATTCGACTATGAGGTCGGCAAGCTGGGAGGCCCGATCCGCCGCTGGGAGTGGGGCATGACCCCGATGGAGATCAACGCTTACTCGAACTCGACCATGGTCGAGATCGTGTTCCCGGCGGCGATCCTACAGCCGCCCTTCTTCGATCCGAAGGCCGATCCAGCCGTGAATTATGGCGGGATCGGAGCCGTGATCGGCCACGAGATGAGTCACCAGTTTGACGATCAGGGCAGCAAGTACGACCTGCATGGAAACCTGCTTGATTGGTGGACCCCCTCCGACGCGAAGAACTTCCAGTCCCGGCTGGATAAATATGAGGCACAGATCAACTCTTACGAGCCGCTTCCAGGCATGCATGTCAACGGCAAGCTCACGATGGGCGAGAATGTAGCCGATCTCGCCGGCCTCAGCGTTGCCCGTGACGCCTACCTGGCGTCCTTGAACGGCGCCCCGCCGCCGGTCATCGACGGCATGACCGCGGACCAGCGCTTCTATCTCGGCTGGGCGCAGGTATGGCGCTGCAACGATCGCGAGGCGGCGCTCCGGCAACAGCTTCTCACCAATCCGCACTCGCCCTGCCGGGTGAGGACCGATGTCGTCCGCAACATGGATCCCTGGTACCAGGCGTTCGGTGTCGCTCCCGGGCAGAAACTATACCTCGCTCCAGCAGATCGCGTGCGTATCTGGTAGGATGACGCGCATCTGGTAGCATGGCCACAACGCTTATGCTCTACCAGGAACTACCCAGCATCGAATCAACGCGCCTCGATGGGTCGGGGCGATGGCTGGCCGCTGCGCTGATCGTGGGCGCAGCCTTGACCGCGGCATTGCTGCTCCTCTTCCTGCACCAGCCGTTGATTGCAGGAGCGGTGGGTCTTGGCGGCGCAATCGCCGCAACAATCGCAGCGGTGCGGGCCCCCGCTGCTTCGGCGCCAGGCGAACCGCTCATCGTCGGGCCCGATTACACGCTGCTTGGCTCTGCATTGGGGCTCAGCAGCGACCCCGTCGCATTGACCACCGGAGAAGGCTCCGTGCTTCTCGTCAACGCCGCATATCGCGAGCGTTTCGGCAAGGCCCGTCCGCCACTTGAGCTCGGCGTCGATGACGACGCTCGCCAGGGCCTTACGCTCGCACAGTCAATGGCCTGGCGAGACGGCGGCGGCTGCGTTGCGGGCATCGAAACCACTGCGGGCGAAACTCCGGTCGAGGTCGAGCGGGTAGGCACCCAGAACGATCTCCTGCTCTGGCGCTTCGTCAGGGCCTCCGCGCCTGATCCCCTCACGATGGCAGCCAGCCGGCTGCACGGAAGGGCAGGCGACTTGCTCAGCAACGCCGGCGTGCTTGCCGCTTTCCTTGATCCGCAGGGGAAGGTCTTAGCTTATAACCGGCTGTTCGAAGAGCGTGCTCTCGCCGGCGCGCAGAACGAACCTCCACGCCTAACCGACCTCGTGGAGGAGACCGACGATGGTCACTTCCTGCTGACCGCAGAGGGCGAGAACGGCCGCCAACTTCGCGCAGTCCTGGTACCGCTCGATCCGCCCGGACCGACCGACTACGGCAACTTGTACATGTTCGACAGTGCAGACACCTCGCCGATGTCTGGCTCGTCGCATCTCCAGGCGCTGCTCGAAATGCTTCCAATCGGGTTGGCGCTCGTGGACGGCGACGGCCGCTTTTTGACGATGAACCAAGCCTTCTGCCAGGCTGCCGGGATCAAGGGTTCGAAGATGCCGGTCTATCCCGGCGATCTCCTCGTGAAGGAGGACAAGGCTGCGGTCGCGGACGCCGTGCGGCGAAACGCGCGCGGTCCGGCGATGTCCGGGGACCTCGCCGTGAGGCTCGCCCGTCAGCCGGCAGAGCCCGTGGCTTTGACGATCGCGGGCCTGCGCGGCCTCGGCGACGCGGCGGTTCTCCTGCTCCTCAAGGACAATAGCGAAGAGGCGAAGCTGAAGCGCCAAGTCGCACAGGCCACGAAGATGCAGGTCGTCGGGCAGCTTGCAGGTGGCGTCGCCCACGACTTCAACAACATCCTCACAGCGATCATCGGCCACTGCGACCTGATGCTCATGCGGCATACGCCGGGGGATATCGATTATGACGACATCCAGCAGATCAAGTCGAATTCGAACCGGGCGGCGGGGCTGACTCGCCAGCTCCTGGCATTCTCCAGACAGCAGACTCTCCGCCCGCAGGTCCTCCAGCTCCCCGATGTCGTTTCAGAAGTGTCGCACCTCCTGAAGCGCCTGCTCGGCGAAACGGTAGAGCTCGTGGTCAAGCATGGACGCAACCTCGGGCCGATCCGGGCCGACCCGGGCCAGCTCGAGCAAGTGATCATCAACCTTGCAGTGAACGCTCGCGACGCGATGGTCCCCAAGGGCGGCGTTCTCACCATCCAGACCTATTCAGTTAAATCCGACCAGGTGGCCGAGCTCGGCTCCGACATCCTCCCGATCGCCGACTACAGCGCGCTGTCGGTGACCGACACCGGGACCGGGATCCCGCCGAGCGTGCTCGGAAAGATTTTCGAGCCTTTTTTCACGACGAAGGAGGTCGGCAAGGGCACCGGTCTAGGGCTGTCGACCGTTTATGGCATCGTCAAGCAGTCGGGGGGCTTCATTTTCGCGGACTCCAAGGTCGGGGAGGGGACTCGGTTCGTCATTTACCTTCCAGTGCATCGGGAGGAGGCAAGTGCTTCGAAAAGACCGATCGTCGGAAAGGCCAACAAGGACGAGCTCTGGGGAAGCGGAACGGTGCTCCTGGTCGAAGACGAGCCGATGGTCCGAAGCGTCGCCGAACGTGCCCTGAGCCGGCATGGTTACAAGGTCATGACGGCCGACAACGGCGAAGACGCGCTTGAGATACTCGGCCGCGGCGAGCCGATCGAACTGCTCATCAGCGACGTGGTGATGCCAGGAATGGACGGTCCGACGATGGTTCGCGAAGCACGCAAGAGCTGGCCCGAGCTGAAAATCCTGTTCATGTCGGGCTATGCCGAGGAGCAGCTCAGGAAGTCGATCGACATCGAAAACGTGAATTTCCTGCCGAAACCCTTTTCAGTGACCGACCTCGCCGCTGCGGCGCGCCGAGCCATTGGCGCGAAATAGGTCTTTGCGCTTTCACGCTCGCACTTTATGCGAACAGTGCATGGCCGACATCCGCTCCATTCTTATCGTCGAGGACGAGCCTCTCATTGCGATGATGCTCGAGGACTTCCTCGATTCGCTGGGGCACAAGGTCCGCGGTACCTGTGAAACCGTCGAGTGCGCCCTCGAAGAAGTTGAAAAGGGCGGATTTGACCTCGCCATTCTCGACGTGAACCTCAAGGGCGAGAGCGTCTGGCCGGTTGCGACCAAGCTTCGCGAAAAGAATGTGCCCTTCGTGATCGCCACGGGAGGGCACGTCGACCCGCCGCCTCCGGAGTTCAACGACGCTCCCGTTATCGAAAAGCCGTACACCGTCGACCGCGTCACGCCCGCGATAGAGGCAGCGTTCGCGCAGTAGGCCCGCGCTTCGCGGTCCATTCGCTCTTCGGCATGTTCGAATTCCAATCACACTTCATTTTTCCGACGCATTCGGTGCCATCCGCCGGGCCGTGGCCGCCGCGTGCCGAGCGGTTGTCGCTCCGAAGCGCGGAGGACCAGGAACTCGCCGGCATTCACATCCCGGGGGATGACCCTCAGCGGGAGCGCACGTTGGTTCTCGGGTTCGGTGGAAACGCCTGGAATGCACAGGACGTCGCTGAATACCTCCATGAGCTGTTCCCCGACGAAGACGTCGTGGCGTTCCATTATCGCGGATATGCTCCGTCGGGAGGTTCGCCATCCGCTGAAGCATTGATCGCTGATGCGCCGCTCATTTACGATCTCGCAGTCGAGCGCCTTGGGCCAAAGCGGGTCATCGCGGTTGGCTTCAGCATTGGCAGCGGCGTCGCCGCACGGCTCGCCAAGGCGCGGAAACTCGACGGCCTGATCCTCGTCACGCCGTTCGATTCGCTCAAGGCTGTAGCGCAGGCCATGCTCCCATGGCTGCCCATAGCGCCTCTTTTCGAACATGAGATCGATGCCGCTTCGGCGATCGAAACGCTTCAGACACCAGTCGCCATCGTCGCCGCCGAGCGCGATGAGATCGTCCCTCCCAACCGCACTGAGGGGCTGAGAAAGCGGGTGCGAAAACTCGTTTTCGACCGGACCATCGCCCGCGCCGGGCACAACGACATCTATGCCCGCTCCGACTTCCATGAGGCCATGCGCGCGGCATTGGATCGTTTCAAAGTGTGACAGGGCGCCCCTTGCCTGACGCGACCAGCCAATCCATATTCCTGAAATAAAACGGCAATCCGGGTGGGCGGCACATTAACGAACCCGCAGAGTTGATTGTGGCATAAAGCGGGCTAGCATGCCCCACGAGAGGACGGTCGTTCGCGGCCGCAACGCAAGGACGGGAATGACCAAGCTTTCAGGCGGCGACAGCAAAAGCACCCTTTACTGCTCGTTCTGCGGCAAGTCGCAGCACGAGGTCAGGAAGCTGATTGCCGGGCCCACCGTCTTCATCTGCGATGAGTGCGTCGAGCTTTGCAACGATATCATTCGCGAAGAATCCAAGTCCGCGCTCGTCAAGACACGTGACGGAGTTCCGACCCCATCCGAGATCTGCAAGGTTCTCGACGATTATGTGATCGGTCAGGACCGCGCGAAGCGCGTGCTCTCCGTCGCCGTCCACAACCACTACAAGCGCCTCTCGCATGGGGCGAAAGCCGGAAATGACGTCGAGCTCGCCAAATCGAACATCCTGCTGATCGGACCGACCGGCTGCGGCAAGACGCTTCTGGCGCAGACACTTGCCCGGATCCTCGACGTGCCGTTTACAATGGCCGATGCGACGACCCTGACGGAGGCCGGCTACGTCGGCGAGGACGTCGAAAACATCATCCTGAAGCTGCTCCAGGCTTCTGATTACAATGTCGAGAAGGCGCAGCGCGGGATCGTCTACATCGACGAGATCGACAAGATCAGCCGCAAGTCGGACAATCCGTCGATCACGCGCGACGTGTCGGGCGAGGGCGTTCAACAGGCGCTGCTGAAGTTGATGGAAGGGACTACC
>JBJMVK010000063.1:0-40355 GCA_045810725.1 Sphingomonas sp.
CGCCCTGTTCGGCGGCGTCATCCTCGCCGTTAAGTGATTCCGCGATCGAGAGGCCGCCGAACTGCTTGGTCGCCGACACTCCGGCTGTCCCGTCGCTGCCGAGACCGGCGAGGATGACTGCTACAGCTCGGTCTCGTGCGTGTTCGGCGAGCGATATGAGGAGGGTGTCGACCGTGCCGCGATTGCCGCCGGCCTGAGTTGCAGGACGGATGACGACATGCCCATCAGAAATGGTGATGAGTTCCGCGCCGCCCCCGACGTGGACCACACCGGGTTCCAGGTTCTCGCCGTCCTGCGCCTTCTTGACCGGCAGTTTGATGCTCTTGCTGAGCGCCTCCACGACAGTCTCAACTGTCAAACCGTCCTGCTGGCGGACCCCCACCACGTAGCTCGGCAGGAGGCCGTTCGTGAGGCCGGAGAAAAGGGCGAGAAGCGAATCGAGAGAGGCCGCGCAAACCCCGATCCCGACGGTGGTGAGCGCTTCGATCGGGCTAGCCTGTTTAGCCTCCGCCGATTGTTTCTTCGGTTTGGTGCCCCTGTCGGCCACGCGAACATCCTATTCGACTGGCATCGACCTTAGCCCTCCTTCTCGCCCGGCAGAAGGCGGTTTCATAATTCCGCTTGTCGCGCTGGAGCCCGGCTTCGTACGGAAGAGGCCGCAGCGTCTCGCAAAACGGAAGTATAGCGGGCAAATTCTTCCGCCCTCGCCTCATATAATTCGGCGACCGTGTTCCGGCCGGTCCGACGGGCATCCACTCCCATCCGGCGCACCAGGGTCAGGCGCTCTTCCATGACTCGAAGGGCGATCCGCACCGCCTCATCCACCTCCTTGCCGCGTGCCTCGAGCACTTGCGCGGTCGATGCATGTCCAATCTGGCAGCGATAGCGGAGAGGCTGTTCGCCCCTGACTTCGGACATGACGCCATGGCAATCGGGACAGGTAAGTGCTGCCGGGTCGGCGATGCTTCGCAGAGACTCGGTTCCAAGACGGTTACCGGCGGCGATTTCCACTTCCAGTAGGAGATTATCGGGAGGCGGGACCGGGTCGGGCGCTTCGCGCCCGACGATCGCGGCGATCACGGGCGCCAGGTCCTTTGCCGGGGCGACTTCGTCGACCGAGACGGTCTCGAGCGCCGCCAATGGCATCTGGTCCGCCTCTGCGTCCAGCGGGTGCTGGACGACTGCCATCCCGCCGCAGGCCTTGATTGAGGAGAGGCCCGACGCGCCATCGTTGAGTAGACCGCTCAAGATCACGCCGACGGCGCGCGGGCCATAAGACAGGGCCGCCGATCGGAAGAGCGGATCGACCGCGGGCCGCGCCATGTTCTCACGCGGCCCGTCCCCAAGCCGCACGGTTCCGTCGATGATGAGCATATGATGGTCGGGGACGGCAACATAGACACAGCCGCGCTCGATCGGCTGGCCGTCGCTGGCGTGGACCACGGGCAGTGAGCTTGTCTTGCCCAGCATGTGGGCAAGGAACGGCCCCGAGCGCGAGGCGAGGTGGGTCGTGACGAACAGGCTCGCTGGAAGGTCCCGCGGCAGGCCGGACAGGATCTGGCTCAAGACCGTGCGACTACCGGTCGAACCCCCCATGACGATGATGTCTCGCCTGGCCACGGGCCTCTCTTTCGCAACTGAAGCGAACGGCATTCGTTTGCGTTCCAACGGTCAATGCGTAGCCAATGACCTCAATAACGCACTGGAGGAGTGCGGCATGGCGAAACCACGGTCCCTGGACGGTATTCAAGTATTGGTCGTTGAGGACGAATGTTTCATGGCCGACGACCTCGCGGAAGCGCTGGAAGCAGCTGGCGCTCGGACTATAGGGCCGGTGAGCTCGATTGCCGAAGCGAATGCGCTGCTTGCGCGCGACCGGGTGGATGCAGCGATCCTCGACATCAATCTTCGAGGCGAAATGGCCTATCCACTGATCGAGCGCCTTCGAGCCGAGGACGTGCCTTGCGTGATCGTCTCCGGCTACGGCCACGCTTCGTTGGCAGAGTCTGTGAGAGATCTTCCGACGTTCGAAAAGCCGGTGGCTCAGTCGGCGGTGGTTTCCTCGCTGAAGGAGGTGCTTGCGAACCGCGCCTAGGGTCTTCAGCTGGAGGTGCCGTAGAGATCCTCGGCAATGCGATCACGGTGCGTGCGATGCTCGTGCAGCGCGTCCCGAAACTGGAGCAGCAGCGCCTCGGCCGCCGCGGCCGGCAGGCCGCGGATTCGGAGGCGGCTGATCAGCTCTTCCTGCTGAATGATGTGCCGTTCGCCCTGGGCGATATGGCGGTCGACGAGGTCGAGGACGGCCTTCGTATAGGCCACACAAGAAGTATTAGCACCGTTACTGCTGTTAGTCGCCGCTAATCGCCGGATCGATCTCTTCTGGATGGTCGACGATTGGTAGAAGGGGCTTGCCGACGTCGCCCTGCCCTACTGTGCGCCCAGCCATCTCGAGCATGCGCTCGAGCGGTACGCGGGCACGCTCCATGATCTCCGGTGAAAGCTCGATTCGGGGCTCGAGGTCGCGAAGGGCAACGTAGAGCTTTTCAAGCGTGTTGAGAGCCATGTACGGACACATGTTGCAGTTACAGTTCCCATCGCCGCCCGGGACGCCGATGAAGGTCTTGTTCGGCGCGGCTTTCTGCATCTGGTGAATGATGTGCGGCTCGGTCGCGACGAGGATCGTCTGGGCGGGGCTGTTCAGTGCAAAATCGAGGATGGCCTTGGTCGAGCCGACGAGGTCGGCATGCTCGACAATGTGCGGCGGGCATTCGGGGTGGGCAGCAACGGGCGCGTCGGGATGCTCGACCTTCAGTTTCAACAGTTCGGTTTCGCTGAACGCCTGGTGGACGATGCAGACTCCGGGCCACAGCAGCATGTCGCGACCGGTCTTTCGGGCGAGATACCCGCCAAGGTGCCGGTCGGGCCCGAAGATGATCTTCTGGTCCTCAGGGATCTGGTCGAGGATAACTCCCGCTGACGAGCTCGTCACAATGATGTCCGACAGCGCTTTCACGGCCGCCGAGCAGTTGATGTAGGTGAGTGCGATATGGTCCGGATGCGCGGCTCTGAACGCGGCGAACTGGTCGGGTGGACAGCTATCTTCGAGGGAGCAGCCCGCGTCCATGTCGGGCAGAACCACAATCTTCTCGGGGCTGAGGATCTTCGCCGTTTCGGCCATGAACCGCACACCGCAAAAGGCAATCACGTCGGCGTCCGTCGCCGCGGCCTTGCGCGACAGGTCGAGGCTGTCGCCGACGAAGTCCGCCAGATCCTGGATTTCCGGCTTCTGGTAATAATGCGCGAGGATGACCGCGTTGCGCTCGCGCTTCAACCGCCCGATCTCCTCGAGGAGGTCGACCCCGTGCAAATTGGTGGACTGGACCGTCATTTCTGCCCTTCGGCGGCGCGTCTGCGCTCAGCTTCCTTGATGGCGTCCTCATATGGGGTCGAAAGGTCCATATAGCTAGGCTCGTCAGTGCCTTCCGTCGGGAAGCGGGCAAGCACTTTCACGTTTTTGAAGCCCGCCGCGAGCAGCGGCATCGCAAAGCTGCGTTCGACCGCCTGCCGAGCGGCCTGCCTTGCGAGCTGCATCGGTACCGCCGCGGTCGCCTGCTTGCGAAGGTCCTGCACCGCGCGGGCTCGATTGGTGGCGTCGAGCCGCTGATCTGCATTGGTGAGCGCAGAGAGCACGCCGCCGCTCCCATATTCCTTGACCGAGTTGATATCGACGTCAGGCCCGGCGACCTCGATCTCAGGAAGCTGGACCTTCAGCGTGTGGTTGGAGGCATCCCAGCTTACGTCTCGCGGCTGGAGCGTCGACAGGTCGACCTCATAGCGTACGTCACCGGGCAGGATCAGCGTTCGCTCGGAGCTGACGAGACCACCGAACCGTTGCTGCTCGCTGGTGACCACCGATACATAGCGTGCAGCGAATACGGTCAGCCGGTTCTGTGCACGCATGGACTGGAGGCTCGCGCTCGCGATTGTCTTCGGATCAGGCCCCCCGAAGATGCGATCCGCGATCCCGGTCGTGATGCCGAGGAGGACGCCGAGGACCAGGGCCACGGCGACCATCGCGAGTACGAGGGCTTTGCTCAGGCGGCGGTCCATAGCTCTCCTTCCTGGCGGACTAGCTCGCGCCGCTCCAGGTCCAGGAGATGTGCTAACACGGAACCGCCAGCCGCTGCGACGAGGCGCGGGTCGAGCCCCGGATAGGCATTGGCGACTATGTCGCGGATCGGCCGGGCGCTCTCGCCGACCAGCTTCAGGATCTGCTTCTCGCGCTGCATGCGATGGCCCATGAGGTGACGGACATATTGGCCGGGGTTGGCCACGGCGGCTCCATGCGCGGGATAATAGATGCGGTCCTCGCGCTGCCGAAGCTTGTCTAGGCTTTGCATGTATGCCGCCATGTCTCCGTCAGGCGGGACCACCACGGTCGTCGACCACCCCATCACGTGGTCGCCGCTGAACAGGGCGTCGCCATAGGCAAAGCAGAGGTGGTTCGAGGTGTGGCCGGGAGTCGTTACGGCGATGATCGGCTTTCCACCGACCACGATTTCCTCCCCATCCTCAAGCATACGATCGGGCTCATATTCCCCGTCGAACGACGCATCCGCTCTGGGCCCGACCGTCTCGAGCGCCAGCGGCGCACAGCCGACAATCGGCGCGCCGATCCGCTCAGCCAGCGGTCGCGCGGCGGGGCTGTGGTCGCGGTGCGTGTGCGTGCACATGATTGCGATGACCTTACGGCCGCCGATTGCCCCGAGCAGCGCGTCGAGGTGCTCGGGCAGGTCCGGACCAGGATCGATCAGCGCCAACTCGCGATCGCCGACCACGTAGGTCTGCGTACCATGATAGGTGAACGCGGACGGATTGTGCGCGAGGACGCGTCCTATTCCCTGTTCCAGCGCTTCGAGCTTGGCATAAGGCGCATTCACGCCGTGCGTCTTGCCACGAGGCGCGCGGTCTTGGCTAGCAATTGAGGTTGTATGGCCCGTCGCTGCCGACTTCCTGGCCAGAGCGAACGATGCGCAGTTCGAGGGCGCCGCCGACGACATGCCGGCATACGTCCGCGGGAACCGCGAGACGTATCGACTTGCCCTTCCTCAGTTGCGCGAGTTGGACATCGGCCTTGGGGTCGCCGTCGCGTACGAAGCGCAAGCTGGTGTTCGCAGGCAGATCCTCGCCCGCGCGCACCGTCACCAGAGTCTCGCGAGTGAAGCCCGTGCATGGCCCCTCCGGAGCTTCGCCCGGAGTATAGCAGCTCAGCGTCATTTGGGGCTTGGGAAGCATGGGGGCCGAGGCACTGACGCCACCCACCATCACATGCGTGGGCGGGGGCGGCACCGTTGGAAGCGGCGGCAGGGCAGCATATTCGCGGGCCGATCCAGAGGGAGAGCTCTGCCGCGGCGAAGGCAAGGCACTGGTTTGCGAGCGCCTCGGAAGGCCTTCAATCGGCGAGATCCCCTCAAGAACCGACTTCCCTGCAGCCGAGTTCCTGGCACTTTCCCTCCCGGAGGATCGGATGCCCGTCCCGAGGCGCAGGATTTCCGAGTTGAGGGCGCTTACGATCTGATCCCGTACCGCCTCGGCCATCTCCTTGTTGGCATTCAGCTTGGAGATCGCGTCTTTCAGCGTTCCAATCCATTCGTCGTCGCTCTGTCCAGTCTTGCCGCACAGCTTCACCTTGGACTGGTGCGGCTGGCCGTCGACCATTTCGTGGACCACGGTTTCAAACTTATGAGCGTCGCAATTCTGGACGATCTTCGCAGCAGCGGATTCGGGAGCTTGCTCAGCAGGTGCCGGTCTCTTCTTCGCCGGTCCAGCAGCTGCAGCGCTCGCTGCAACACCTAGCCCGAGCAGCATCGCTCCAAAAATGATGCGCCCCGTCACCATCGCTCCTTCTTTCAATGTGACGGTGAATGCCCGTTGAACTGGTCAGGCGGCAAGGGCGGCGGCGGCGGGCGCCGCTCGCAGTTGCTCGGCGCGGCGCGCAAAGGCCTTGGGATAGAGCCGTCCGAACAACGCCTCCATGCTGCTGTCCCAGCTGAACTGAAGCGCGCAACCGCGTGCCTGGTCGGCCATGATGTGGCGATCGCCGTTCCAAACGGACAGGATGTTCGAAGCCATTGCGGCGCCGTCGCCGACGGGTCCCAGCCGCCCCATCGCATTGCTGACTCGGTCGATCATCGCGCCCGCAGCAACTCCAATAACGGGTAGACCGGAAGCCTGCGCCTCGATGATCGAGATGCCGAACGTTTCATCGGCCATTCCGGAAACGTAGACGTCGGCGCTTGCAAGCCAGCGCGCGAGCTCCGCCCGGTTCTTGATATAGCCGGGAAGGACAATCCGCTCGTCGCCAAGCGCCTCTATCTCGCTCTTGAGCGGCCCCTCTCCAATGAGCGCGAGTTTCGCTCCAACGGACCGGGGGAGCCGGCGGAACGCGTCGACGACAAGATCCGGCTTCTTCTCGCCGTCGAGCCGACCGACATAGACCAGAAGCGGCTGGTCCGGCGCGAGGCCCAATTTCTCCCGGAGCCGCTCGTCGCGGCGCTCAGGACCGAATTCACCGAGTTCGACTCCGAGCGGCACGACATCCACGTCACCGATCCCAAGCGCTCGAAGCTTCGTCGCCCCGCCGTTCTCGCTGAGCGCGAACATCGCGTCGAAACGGCGATAGAGAAAGCCGCAATAGCCGTAGCAAATCCGAGCAAGAGCCCCCGCCACCGGACGGGTGATGACTTTGGACAGCGGACGCTCGACATAGACCGTCGGAAAATCAGTCATGTAAGCGGCGACCAAGGCCGTCTCCGGATGCCGTTTGCGATAATCGATCGCAGCCCAGGGAAGATTGTAGGCGTCCTGGCATTCGATGAGGTCGGGCCGGAACTGCTCGAGCGCGGCACGCACGGCCCGGTTGCGCAACATGAGACGGTAGTGCGGACTGCCCGGGACCTTCGCAGATGCAATCGTGACGGTGACGGCGCGCTCCTCCTCGATCACCTCGTCGCGCGAACCCGGGACGATCATCAAATGACTGTGCGGCGTGGATGAAAGAATGTGATGGCGCTTGTGCAGCAGGTACGTGCGCACTCCGCCGCCGACGTCAGACCAGCTCTGCGTAAGGTCGCAGAACAGTTTCGTGCCGGGCGGCCGCCCGAACCGCGGATCGTAATAGTTCACTTGGGCGCCAACCCTCGAGAGAGCCCCCGGGTGCCACTGGAATGCGGTCGACCGCGCTTGTGTCGGAATATTTTACGCAAGCCTTGGCCGCCCTTTCCATCTTGTGCAAAAAAACGGCCAGAAACAGCCATTTTTCTAAATTGGCACGCGCATTGCTACAATAAACGGGTCCACTTGGTTCCACGCCACGAAGGGGCGGTTGCAGCGGTTCTCTGGTCCCCTGCGCCGCCCCTTCCTCTATTCAGGGCTCGAACTTCATGCGGGGGCTCCAAGGATCTCCTGAAGCTCGCCGCTTTCGAACATCTCCATCATGATGTCGGATCCGCCGACGAACTCGCCCTTCACATACAGCTGTGGGACCGTTGGCCAATCGGAATAATCCTTGATGCCCTGTCGGATTTCGGGGTCCTGCAGGACGTCGACCGTTTCGTATTTCGTGCCAAGACGGTCGAGAATGGCGATCGCTCGGCTCGAAAAGCCGCACTGCGGGAATAGTGCGGTACCCTTCATGAAAAGCACCACCTCATTGTTCCCGACGATCTCGCCGATGCGGGTATGGGCATCACTCACTGTTAGTCTCCGTTTCGAGCACCGCGGTTTCGAGCTGCAGTGCGTGAAGCTCTCCCCCTACGCGCCCCCCGAGCGCTGAATAGACGGCCTGATGCTGCTTGATCCGACTCAGGCCCGCAAAGGTTCGGCTGACCACGCGCGCGGCATAATGGTCGCCATCGCCGGCAAGATCACGGATTGTGACTACTGCGTCGGGTATCGCCGCCTTGATCAAGCGTTCGATCTCGCTGGCCGCCATCGCCATCAGAGATTGCTACTCTCGATGATCTGCCGCCGCGCTTCGATCTCCTTGTTGCGGAGTGCCTCGGCCACCTTGTCCTCGTCGCAATCGACGCCGGCCGAGGTGAGGTCGCCCAGCACCTTGCGGACGACGTCATGGTCACCTGCCTCCTCGAAGTCCGACCGGACAACGTCCTTGGCGTAGGATTCCGACTCCGCTTCTGAGAGGCCCATCTGCCGCGCCGCCCATTCGCCCAGCAAGCGGTTGCGCCGGGCGGTGATGCGGAATTTCATTTCCTCGTCGTGAGCGAATTTCGATTCGAACGCCCGCTCGCGATCGTCAAACTGGGTCATGCGTTCCCTCGTGCGATTTCGACGGGCAATAGGGCGGGCGCTCGTTGCAGGCAACGAGCGATGATGGTTCCTAGGAATGCGCGTGCTTGTCTCCCCGGTGCCACACCTGCGACTTGCAGATCATCAAGGCGCAGCCCGAGACTTTCAACTGGTCATGGGTGACCATCGCGAGCTTCGCCGTCACACGCATGTTCTGGTCGGGAACGAAGATCTTGCCCTTCCAATGATTGTGCGACGTCTCCTTGACGTTGGTGAGGAGATGCGAGCCGACGAGGTGCTTGGTTCCCTTCGAGGCATCTCTCTTCGCCTTTTCCGATGCCCAGACCACCGTGCCGCACATATGGCCGTGACAATTGGCGATGTTCATCACCACGCTCTTGGAGGGATTCGTCCAATCGCCGAACGGGCCGTGGTGCCCTGAATGCGCCGTTGCCGCCGCGAGGGCGAGCAGAGAGATAAAGTGGATCATATGTTTCCCCCTCGAGGCTTCCTGCGCTAGCCGGGACGATCGCTCCCACAATCGAGAAAAGTCCGGAGGGCGCCGCTCCGGATTGCTTGCAAACGGGGCCGGTAAACTTCCGGAATGGCGGGTGCCGCTTCGTCGGCGTTCTTAGCGATGGCTTTGCGACCGCCACCAATCTTCGTCATGAGCAAGCGTCATCAACGCGATTTGGCGCGCCACCAGCGAAAGACAATCACTACCATCGCGCAAGCGAGAGTGTCGGCGACCCAGTCCAGCGGGTCGCTGTCCCGGTGCAGCGCCGGGATCGCCTGAGCAATCTCGATGAAGGCGCCGAACAGCGAGAGGCCGACCACCAACCTGACGACAGGCCCGCGCGGATAAGCAAGGGTTCCAAGAATGCCCAGCGTCGCAAAGGCGACGACATGCTGGATCTTGTCCGACGGATCCCCGGGAATGTCCGGCGGATGCGGAAGCAACGCCATGACGAGTGCGAAGAGGGCTGCGGCCCAGAACAGCGCCTTCATCAGTCGCCGGATTCCAGGCAGTCGGTACTTCGCGGGCTCGTCCAGCAGGCCGAACCAGCAAGGATCTCCTTCGCTGGAGGGATGGCGAGCTTCTCTTCGGCGAAGGCCCACTCGAACGCGAGACTGCCCCGAGCATGAAGATAGAGGGTCGGCTCGTTCGCTCCGCTAGCGCTGGAAATTTGAACGCGCTTGATCTTCTTCGCGTCGCCTTCCTTCACTCGCCCTTGCCTGCATCCGGCGGCGATCGCCGACTTGAGCTGCGCGTCGAGCCTGGCGCGAAAGAGCGTGAGTTCAGCAGCAGTGAAGTTACGGCCCGCACCGTTGTGCGCGAAACTCTCGCGGTTGAGTTCGACCTTCCAATGATCGGCACAACCGACCGGCTTCGCCACGGACGTGCCGGCGAGGCAAACTGCAGAGGCAGCAACGAAAGCGGCGCGTCCGATCACCAGCTCATTCTTCGTAATGCGCGGTGGTCTTCTCGCGCACTTCCTCGCTGGTCGCTCCGGGAGCAAGTTCGATCAGCTTGAATGCGCTGTTATGGTCCGGCCGCTGGAACACCGCGAGATCCGTGATGATCATGTCGATGACGTTCTTGCCTGTGAGCGGAAGCGTACACTCCGGGATGAATTTCGGGTCGCCACTCTTGGAGACGTGCTCCATCACTACGATGATCTTCTTCACCCCGGCGACAAGATCCATTGCACCGCCCATTCCCTTGATCATCTTGCCCGGAACCATCCAGTTGGCGAGATCGCCTTTCTCGCTGACTTCCATGCCGCCGAGCACCGCAAGGTCGATATGGCCGCCGCGGATCATTGCGAAGCTCGTCGCGCTGTCGAAGTAGCTCGTTTGCGGAAGCTGGCTCACGGTCTGCTTCCCGGCGTTGATGAGATCAGGGTCGACCTCGTCTTCATAGGGAAACGGACCGATCCCGAGCATGCCGTTCTCGCTTTGAAGCGTGACGGTCATGCCGTCGGGCACATGGTTCGCGACCAGCGTCGGAATTCCGATTCCAAGATTGACGTAATAGCCGTCGCGCAGCTCCTTCGCGGCGCGCTGGGCCATTTCGTTGCGCGCCCAGCCCTTCGTCAGCGATTCGGTGCTCATTTTTTTGATCCTCGAAGGTCCCTGGGCAGCGGGTTATCGGGTGTCGATTCCTGCCAGAGGATTGAAGCGACGACCCATTTCCCGTCAATTTTCACCAATTGAAAGCTGTTGATTCCGCGTTCGTGGAAGCTGCCGTCGGCGGTGCGTCCGTCATAAGCCGACCAAGCCGTCGCGAGCCCGCCCCAGACTTCGACGCGGCGCCCGAGCTCACGCTCGGTAAAGCCTTCCTTCTCCAGTGCGTCCCGATTGCGGCCGATATAATCCTCAAGGCTGCCACCACGGACACCCTTTGGCCCGATCGCGCGTAAAGTCGCCCCCGGAGCGAACAACGAGCGCATCTTGTCGAAGTCCCTCGTTTGTCCGGGGGGTCCGGAGATCACGTCGTAAACAGCATGGATCGCCCGATCGATCGCGGCGAGATCGGCGGCGCCCGCGCTCCGACCTGCATCGGAGCTCCCGAGGGCCAGCGCGACTGCAAATATCATGCTCACCAATGCCTATCTCCTCGCGGGCGGGCTGGCGAGCTCGTCACTGATAGACGAATGCCTGCCGGTGGTGCCTGAATTGAGCGGCCGTCGCGAGCTGCCCGCATCACCGCGAGGATATTTCCGCCGGGCCGTCGATGAACCGAGAAAGTCGTGACCCAGGGCTTCGAACACCTCCATCAGGCGACTTCCCGCTCCCGCACGGTACGAAATTCGATCTTCTTTTCGTAGGGGCCGCCGCCCACCAGGCGGTTCACGTAAATCGACGGCAGATGGATGCAGTCGGGATCGAGCGCGCCGACCGGCACGATTTCCTCGACCTCGGCGACGCAGACCTTACCGCAGGTTGCCGCAGGCAGATTGAAGTTCCGAGTGGTTTTGCGGAACGCAAGGTTACCGGTTTCATCCGCCTTCCAGCCCTTGATGATCGACAGGTCGGCGCGGATTCCGCGCTCGAGGATATAATGTTCGCCGTCGAACTCCTTGACCTCTTTGCCCTCGGCGACCTGTGTTCCGTAGCCGGTCTTGGTGTAGAAGCCGGGGATCCCCGCTCCGCCGGCTCGCATCCGCTCGGCGAGCGTACCTTGCGGAGTGAACTCCACTTCGAGCTCGCCGGCGAGAAATTGCCGTTCAAACTCCTTGTTCTCGCCCACATAGGACGAGATCATCTTCTCCACCTGGCGGGTGCGCAGCAGCTTACCGAGCCCCTCGTTGTCGATCCCTGCGTTGTTGGAAGCGATGATGAGGTTCTTGACCCCGCTCGCAACGATGGCGTCGATCAGCCGCTCGGGAATTCCGCAAAGGCCGAAGCCGCCGGCCGCGATCGTCATGCCGTCGAAGAGCAGCCCGTCGAGCGCGCTCTGCGCGTTGGGATAGATTTTCTGCATGCGCCGCCAATGAGAAATGCGGGGGCTCGGGTCAAGAACGGCCGGTACGAAGACCAGCGGCTTTCACTCCTGCCGCGGCGCATTCGGCATCCTCACCCGGCGCTTCTCCGGATACCCCGACGGCGCCGAGCCGGGCCTTCCCGTCGGCAGACCATATCGGGACGCCGCCGGGCACTGTCACCACATGCGGTGCATTGGCAAATCCCGGAGTGTCCCTCGCCGCGTCCTCCATCTGCGCTGTAGAAAAGCCCCAGGCGGCGGCGGCACCCGCTTTTTCGAGGGCGAAATCGAAAACCCCGCTCGCATTGCCGTCCATGCGCAACGCCGCGATGAGATGGCCACCCGTATCGACCACAGCGATGGCTTCGCTGTGCATTTTCGAAGACGCGTGCGCCGCGCAACCAGCGACGATCGCCTGCGCGGTCATTGCATCGAAGGCGTGTGCCGGCTCCGCGGAAACTGCGCTTGCAAGCATCAGGGGTAAAAGCGCGGCGTGCATCCGGCTCGGCTGAATCACCCGGCCGGGAGACACAAGAACAGTTCGACGAACTAGCTCCTGAGCTTCGACAACACGCCTTGGAGCTGCATCGCGTTGGACATGTCGCCGTCGACCCGCAATTTGCCCATCATGAATGCCGTCATGCCATCGAGCTGACCGGCCGCGAGCTGCTGCCAATCGTCCCACCCGACCCTGATGGTCGTGTCGGCAGGACCATCCTCTTCGCTCACTCGCTGCGTCGCGCCGTCGAGCATGACGGCGCCCTGATCACCGCCGAAGTCGATCTTCACGCGCTTCCCCGCGATCCAGGCATTGTTCTCCTGCATGCGCTGAACGAGTTCCTGCTTCGTCATTATCTACTAGCTCCTTTGCAAGCAGGCCTAGCGGCGTGTTGCAGGCGTAACAAGCGAAGCCTATCTGGCGCACCATGGGATACGAAACCGACCTCAAATTGTTCATCGACGGCGTGTGGAAAGCAGGCGAAGGCCGCGACGCGCACACGGTCGTCAACCCGGCAGATGCCAAGCCGATCGCGGAAGTCCCCTACGCGACGAAGGCCGACCTCGACGAGGCGCTGGCCGCGTCGGAGCGCGCCTGGCCGCAATGGCGTTCGACTGACGTCGAGAAGCGAGGCGCGATCCTCCACAACGCCGCCCAACTGCTGCGCGAGAGAGCCGACATCGTCGCCCGGACAATGACCCAGGAGCAGGGCAAGCCGGTTACAGAGGCCAAGCTCGAGGTCCTCGCCTCGGCCCAGCTCTTCGACTGGTATGCCGAGGACGCCAAGCGTGATTATGGTCGCACGCTCGTGCGGCCGGCGGGCCAGCTCAGCCGTGTAATCCGGCAGCCGGTCGGACCAACCGCGACCTTCACCCCGTGGAACTTCCCTATCTATCTCCTCGCGAAGAAGGTCAGCGCTGCGCTCGCCGCCGGCTGCACGGTCATCTCGCGGCCGCCGCACGAAACGCCGGGCGTCGGCACCGAGCTGTTCCGTGCGCTCGCCGACGCGGGGATTCCGAACGGCGTCGCGCAACTGGTCCATGGCGATTCCGGGCTGGTCAGCGAGACGCTGATCGCAAGCCGTGTCATCCGCAAGGTCAGCTTCACCGGCTCGACGGCCGTCGGCAAGCATCTGATGCGCCTCTGCGCCGACAGCATGACCCGAGTGACGATGGAGCTCGGCGGTCACGCGCCGGTACTCATCTTCGACGATTGCGACCTCGAGAAGACGCTCGACATGGTCGTGCCGCAGAAGTTCCGGAACGCGGGCCAGGTCTGCGTCTCGCCGACACGCTTCTACGTCCAGCGTGGTATCTATGATGCTTTCGTGAGTGGCTTCGCCGAGCGGACGGCGAAGGTGAAGGTCGGCAATGGGCTCGAAGACGGTGTCAAAATGGGTCCGCTCGCAAACGCCCGCCGCCCCGATGCAATCGAGAGCCTCGTGAAGGATGCCAAGGCGAAGGGGGCGCGGGTCCTGGCCGGGGGTGAACGCGGCGAAGGCGGCTTCTTCTTCCAGCCGACGCTCCTCGCCGATGTTCCCAATGAAGCGAACATCATGAACGACGAGCCCTTCGGCCCCGTCGCGGTCAGCCGCGCATTCGACACCTTCGACGAAGTCATCGAGCAGGCGAACCGACTGCCCTATGGCCTTGCTGCTTTCGCGTTCACCGAGAACGGTCGTCGCGCCAATTTGATCGGGGACCTCGTGGAAAGCGGGATGGTCGGGATCAACACCTTCGCGATCAGCGGCGCGGATACGCCGTTTGGCGGGGTAAAGGATTCAGGCTTCGGCTCCGAGGGCGGCAAGGAAGGCCTCGAGAGCTACCAGGTCGTCAAGGCGATCCACCAGGCCTGAAGGCTGCCCGGGGCTTCGTTGCATTCCCCTCGCAACCTGCCAAACTCGGAGGCAAGGCGGCGGAGGGCACATGCGAAGGACAGCTCTGGCGATCGTGGCGAGCAGTGCATTGATGGCGCCCGCATCCGGCGGGGTACATCCGCCGGACATTGAAAACCGTCTCGCCTTCATGGTCGGCGACTGGACCGTCAGCGGGTCCGACGCACTCTACAGCGACGATTGCGAGTGGTTTGACGACCGCAGTTTTGTCGAGTGCGACACGCGCGACGCACGCAAGGGCGAGCTTCACCACAGCATCGCCGTGCTCGGCTACTCGGCGGCGAGTGGAAACTACACCTACCAGCAATTCGACAACAGCGGTGGCGGGCGAAATGAGGCGTGCTACGCCAACGACCAGGGGGGCCTCACCTGCCTCGGCGAACGCCGCGATGACAAAGGCCTGACGCAGACCCGCAGCTACATCTGGCCCAACACTGCGGGGCTCGGCATCCGCCAGGAGAAATCCACCAACGCCGGTTCGTGGGCCGACGTCGGCCAGGTGCAATATGTCCGCCGCAAAACGGGTCTGCCGCAGCCAGTCGCGCATTGAGGTTCCGGGCTTGAAGGGGCCCAGCACCATCCATGGACTGGACTGGGCTCGCCCTTGCAAGCGCCAACGCGTGCCGAACTGCCGGGCCGGGTCGCGACCTGGGGCAGTCCTCAAGGGCCCGGGTCCCGCTTTGGAACTAAATTTTCAGCGCCAGGCGCCGGCTTAACCTTTTCTAAGAACCACGGGCCGAAAGTCGCGACTCGATGCGTAGGGGAAGATGAGAATGGGCGCGCCCGTTCCAGAGATGATACCAGAGACTCCGCTCGACGAGCATTCGGCGGAAGTGTTCACAGGCTCGCTGCGGACAATCTCGCCGCCCGAGCGGCGCAAGCATGCAAGCGTCTATAATTACTGGCTCTCGATCCGCGGGGAGCGACAATTCCCGCCGATCCGGGATCTAGATCCGCTCGAAATCTCTGACGCCGGCCCATTCAGCCTCCTCTTGGAGATGATCGGCGGCGGCGAGGATGCCGACATCCGGCACATCGGGCATGCGATCAAGGGCGGGTTCGAAGTCCAAAAGATCGGCGAGGCACCCAATCCCTCGCTCCTTTCATGCGTCGCCACTCGGCTGCCTGTCGTTGCCGCCTGCCGCGATGCCTTCGCATTCGAGGATGAATTCGAGACTGCCGAGGGCAAGCGGCGCTGCTGGGTGACGCTGTTGCCATTCAGCGCGACCGGGACGTGGATTGATTATGTCTACGGTTTCGTCAGCCTCGATGGCGTTCCAGAGCTCTCGGCGGAGATGGCCGAGGAAACCGAAGCCGCGTTCGAAGTGGCAGTCGCCGAAGTTACCGAGCAGCCGGTTGACGAACCTCTCGAGGTGGAAAACCTCGAGGAGGTCGCCGAGGAGGAAATCGTCGAACCGGCTCAAATCGTGCAAGCAGCCGGTCGACTGACGAGCGAAGGCGGTCTCGAGCCCCTCGATCTCGAGGACGTGCAGGATGCCGAACGGCCCATCAGTCTCGAGGAGGCCGCTGTACCTACACCGCCTACCAAGCCCTCGATCTCCGAGAAATTCTTCGAAACCCTGGCGAACGTCGGTGGATTCTATGGCCGGCCCGTCGAGATCGAGCTCGACGTGGAAACCGCCTCCCTCGAGAGCTGGGAAGCGGAAGCCGCTCCTGGTCGAGCCGAGCCCGTTGCAACGAACGACCCACAACCATCCGACGAGGGACCTCCACCAGAAGCGTCGCTTCGTGCGGACGACCCGGCGTCACCAACCAAGACCAACCCAATGTCGGAGGGAACCTTGCTGACCAAGCTCACCGATGTCCGCGCGAAGGCCGACGAGGCTCGTCTGGCCAAGCTGCGGGCCAATGCCGCGCTCTATGAAGGCCTGAGCGCCGCCTACGATTTCGCGCTCGACGCCGAGGACAGCCCCGAGGAATATCTGAAGCTGGTGCAGGCGGAGGGCCTCAAGATCCAGTTGCGTTCGCCAATGAGACCGGTTGCGAAGCTGGCGTTCGACGGCATGTGCGACGAGACGACGATCGAGCAGCTCGAGGCGATCCTCGCGTGGGCCTTCGAGGAGGAACTTCCCCGGGGATCGCTCGCCGATCGTATAGAAGCGGCGGGCGGGATCGGGACGATCCTCACCGGGCACGCGCGCGCCGCCTGACGGCGCGCTCGGATTTTAGTCTCTCTGCTTCGCCTCGCTGAGGCGGAGGCCCTCGACGACCGCATCCACCGCGCACTTCCTCGACAGTTCGGCCAGCGTCCGGCGCTCCCCGTCCTCCTGCGTCGACAGTCGGTGCGCGCGAGTGGCGATCGACCGTAGCTCCGCGATCGAGGTTTCGGAGAGCTGACTCTGATCCTGCAACAACCGGTCAAGCACGGCTTCCGCCAGCGGCGTTGCAAATTCGACCCCGACGAATTCGTGACAAGCCCAGACCACGCGGCAATATTGAGTCTCTAGTCCCGCGATCGTCAGCAGAACCCAGCTGTCGACGGTGGCGCCTAGCAACGATTCGATGCGACAGCCGTGAACGGAGATGTCGATCACCCGCGCACCGCTCCGGCTTCGTCCAGGCTCGCGGATCGATGCGTTGAGCCGCAGCGCTGTCCTTGGCGCGCGTCTCCGCTCCGGCTGGCCGTCGGGTGTTACGTCGGAATGACTCATGGAACGCTACCTTCATCCCCGTAAATGCGCGCGGATGGTGAACAAATGGTTTGCACCCGAAGTTCGCCGGTCGCGCGTCCATTCCAGGATCCCTTGTGATTCGAAGAAGGATCGGGCGAAATTTCCGGTCTGACCGTCTTCGCGAACGAAGATGACGCGCCGGTGCCGGCCCGCTAAGTGCCACGCCATGACCAAGCGCACCGGCGGCCAGATCCTAGTCGACCAGCTCAAGATCCAGGGCTGCGACCGAATGTTCACTGTGCCGGGTGAGAGCTTCCTCGCGGTGCTCGACGCTCTTCACGACGAGCCCGCAATCGACACGATCGTGTGCCGCCAGGAGGGCGGCGTTGCCTACATGGCTGATGCCGACGGCAAGATGACTGGCCGGCCGGGGATTGCCTTCGTGACGCGCGGCCCGGGCGCAACCAACGCCAGCGCGGGCATCCACGTCGCGTTCCAGGATTCGACCCCGATGATCCTGTTCATCGGCGATGTCGCGCGGGGGGACCGCGACCGCGAGGGGTTCCAGGAGATCGATCTCCCGCGATTCTTCGGCCCGATCGCCAAATGGGCGGCGCGGATCGAGGATGCGCGGCGCATCCCTGAATATGTCTACCGAGCTTATCGCGTGGCGACGGCCGGGCGGCCAGGCCCGGTCGTGCTTGCGCTGCCCGAGGACATGCTTCGCGACGAAGTGGAAGCGATCGATCGTCCGCGCGTGCCGCCGGTTGCGGAGGAGCCCGATCCAGGCGCCGTGCAGGCGCTGTTCGAGCTGTTGAAGGAGGCGGCCTCGCCGGTCGCGATTGTCGGCGGTGCCGACTGGAGCCCGCGCGCTTCCCACCATTTCGCGAATTTCGCCTTCCGCTACGGCATCCCCGTCGCGGCGGCATTCCGCCGCCAGGACGCGATCTGCAACACCTGCCAGGTCTATGCAGGCCAGCTCGGCTACGGCCCCAATCCCAAGCTGCAGCAGCGTCTCCGCGGCGCGGACCTGATCCTGGCGGTAGGCCCTCGCCTCGGGGAGGCGACCACCGACGGATACACATTGATCACCCCCGATCATCCAGGCCAGACGCTCGTCCACGTGCACCCTGACCCAAATGAGCTTGGTCGCGTTTATCACGCCGATCTCCCGATCTGCGCCGACATGGGCGAGTTCGCGGAAATGATCGACGAGTGGATCGATCCGGACCTCGTCCGCTTCTCCTGCGGCGACGATGCGCATCGCGAATGGCTGGAGTGGAGCGAACCGGAGCCGCTCGGCGGGGTCAGGCTCGATCTAGGAACTTGCGTTTCGGCGATGCGCGAGCGGCTGCCGGAGAACACCATCATCTGCAACGGCGCCGGCAATTTCTCCGGCTGGTGGCACCGCTACTGGCGCTATGGGCCGATGCCGACACAGCTCGCCCCGACCAGCGGAACCATGGGCTACGGCCTTCCCGCCGCCGTCGCTGCCGCGATCCGTTTCAGGGACCGCGCGGTGGTCTGCGTCGCGGGTGACGGCGACTTCCTGATGAATGGCCAGGAGCTTGCGACCGCTGCGCAATATGGCGCCGACCTCGTGGTCGTGCTCGTCGACAACGGCAGCTACGGCACCATCAGGATGCACCAGGAGCGCGACTATCCGGAGCGGATTTCAGCGACCGAGCTGAAGAACCCGGACTTCGCTGCCCTCGCCCGGGCTTTCGGCGGTTGGGCGGAAACGGTTGAAGCGACCGAAGACTTCGTTCCGGCCCTCGAGAAAGCCCTCGAGCTGAAGGGCATTCGCGTTCTGCATTGCAGAACGGACGTCGAGCAGATCAGTAATCAGACCACGATCACGAAGCTGCGCGATAAGTCGAAGCATTAGCCCTGGCGGTCCAGCTTCCACGCCCGCTCGAACAACAAGGCGTGGATGTCGATCTTGTCCTGGAGCTCTTGCGCACGGTTGGAGGAGCGGTCTGCCGAGCTCAACGCCGTTTCCCCGGCGGGAAATCGGGCAACCAGCTCGTCAAAATGGCTGCCGAAGCTGCCTTTGTGCACCTGCCGCCGGTGCGGCATGACCTTCTCCACAACGCCAAAACGCGCGAGCTCAAAGACCATACGCTCGAGCGTAGGCGTTGGTTCTTGTGGAGACGCGGCGACGTCCCGTTCTGCTACAAGCCAAAGGGATAGGTGTCTTCCATCTCGCGGTGATCCCCTGCCCTCAGCTCGCCTCCGAGCGGAGTCACGGCCGTTGTCTCATCGATCCAGACGTAGCCGTCGAACTGCTTAGCGAGGATCGCCTCGCTGTAGTGACTGTAGCGCTCGGTCTCGGGCCGATAGATGACGCCGATGAACCGCTCGAGGCGCGGTTCGGTCAGGCCCTCGCGAAGCTCGCGCTCAATCTCCCCCTCGCGAAGGTCGAGCAGGAACCTCTCGACGCCGCTGTCGTGCGCCATCCGCTCATGGCTCTCGGGGAGCGAAGGCTGCACGCGCTTGATCCTCATCGGCATGTCCCAGTCGTCCGCCGCGGCGACCGTTCCGGTGTGCGTTCCGAAACCTACCAGCCGAGCTCGACCATCGAACTTGTCCTTCACCAGCTGCCCGATGTTCAGCTCGCTTCTGCGCATTCCCATATCGGTGAAGGCGGCGTTGCCGATATGGCTGTTGTGGGCCCAGACGATGGCCTTTGAATCCGGTCCCTTGGCGTCGAGGATCATATTGAGCGTGTCGAACATGTGCTGGTCGCGCAGGTTCCAGCTCTCCGCGGATCCATGGTACATCACGCGATAATAAGCCTCGGCATCCTTGACGAGACGGGCGTTCGCCGCTGCATCGAGCCACTCGTCGCATTCGGACCCGAAGCAATCGACCTGCTTCTGCAAGAGGTCTTTCAGCATCTGGATAACGCCGACTTCGCACCGCGCGTAGCCTTCGAGGAGCGCGTGTCGGCCGTAGAGTGCAGGGTCCTCAGCCCAGGGATCGAGACAGCCGTAGCGTCGATGAGCCAAGGCGGCGAGTTCCGGCTCCTCCTGTTCGAGAAAGTCGATCACGGCGCTCATCGAAGCGCCGAGATTGTAGAGATCAAGGCCGTAAAAGCCGCACATGCGCTGATCGGCCCGGTCCTGGTTGTGCTGCCGAAGCCAGCGTACGAAGCCGTCAAATTCCTGGTTGCGCCACATCCAGGTCGGAAAACGCTCAAATGCCCTGAGCTCGCCTTCCCGCCAGCGCCGGTGCCGGACATATCGGTCGACCGTCGCGCAGTCGGGCCAATCGCCTTCGACCGCGACGATGTTGAAACCGTGGCGTTCGATCAACCGTTTCGAAATGGCGGCGCGGGCGAGGTAGAATTCGCTCGTCCCATGGCTAGCTTCGCCGAGGCAGACGACGCGGGCATCCCCGAAACGGTCGAACATCGCTCCGAATGCCGGATCATTGATATCGGGCAGCGGCTCGGCGGCGTCGGCGATCAGTTCCGAGAGAGATTCAAGCTGCGTGTCAGTCATCCTTCCAGCCTTCTTCCCCAATCAGTGGAACGAACCGGACACCGCCGAGGTTCTCGTGCTCCAGCGCGCCACCCGCCCGCTTCGTCACTTTGACCAGCTGCTGGGCCCACCCGGGACCGCCCAGCGGCATGACGATGCACCCGCCCTCGACGAGCTGGTCGAGCAGCGCCTTCGGGACATGAGTACCGCTCGCTGCAGCAAGAATTGCATCGAACGGCGCCTCAGCAATGCAACCCCTGGTCCCGTCACCCTCGATGATCTGGACATTGTCGTAGCCAAGGCGCGCGATCCGGTCGCTTGCGACCTCGACCAGTTGATGTTGGCGCTCGATTGCGATGACACGCTCTGCGACCTGACCGATGATTGCTGCGGCATATCCCGAGCCAGCGCCGACCTCGAGCACCTTCTCCTTGGCCTTGATCGCTGCCGCCTCGATCATCAGCGCGACGATGTAGGGCTGCGAGATCGTCTGTCCCGCTTCGATCGGCAGCGGATGATCGCCGTATGCGAGATGTTGATATTCGGCGCTGACGAACTTCTCGCGCGGAACGGCGAGGAAAGCATCCAATATATGCGGGTCGACGATCCCACGGTGCCTCAGCTGCCGGTCGACCATTGCCTCGCGCTCGGCGCTGAAGTCCGTTAGTGTTGCAGCCACGTTGCACCTCCGGACACTCGAAGAACCCGCCTCTTCGGGCCGATGTTCCGGTTGCGCTAACCTTTAAGCGTGCACATTCGCAAATCCGTCGGAGGCTCGCGATGAAAGAGCAGGAGCTGCGGTTCATCGGATCGGTTCCCGATGAATACAACCGCTTGATGGTCCCGCTGATCTTCCGCCCCTATGCCGAGGAGATTGCGCGCCGGGCGCGCGCGATCGCACCGAGGCTAGTCCTCGAAACGGCCGCCGGAACGGGCGCCGTCACCGAGGCGCTCCACGAGGCCGTGCCCGACGCCCGCATCATCGCCACCGATCTCAACCAGCCGATGCTTGACGTCGCGTCCGAGCGGGTTCGATCCGACCAGGTCGGTTTCGTCCTCGCGGATGCACAGGATCTGCCTTTCGAGGACGGCAGTATCGATCTCGTCGTCTGCCAGTTCGGCGCGATGTTCTTCCCCGACAAGGTGCGCGCCCATGCCGAGGCCCATCGCGTGCTTAGGAGCGGCGGACATTATCTCCTCGCCATTTGGGACAAGATCGAACGCAATCCCTTGAGCGATGTCGCGCAGAAAGCTTTGATCGCGTTGTTCCCCGACGACCCACCCCTGTTCATCCGCCAAGGGCCTTTCGGCTACGCGGACCCCCTCGCTATAGAATCGGACCTTCACGACGCCGGCTTCGACACCGTCGACATTGAAACGCTCGAACTGCGCAGCCGCAGCCCATCAGCCCATGATGCAGCCATGGCTTTCTGCCACGGAACTCCGATGGGCGTCGAGGTGGAGGACCGTGAACCGGGGAGCCTCGAGCGCGCGTTTGCAGCCGTCCAAGAGGCGTTCGATGCGTTCGAAGGCCCCGATGGCATCGACGAGCCTATGGCCGCGCACATCGTCGCTGCCACGAAGTGAGTTTACGACCCGCCACGCCGCATTAATGTGGGCGGATGGCCAATTATAAGAAAATCATCGAGCTCCACCCTGAGATGGCGGATTTCTTCGGCAACCGAAGGCTTATCGGAGTGCGCGGGGACGTCCTTTGCTACTGGGCGAACACGCGCCGCGACAGCTTCTCCACCGATTCTGCCGGGTTCCGACACAGCACGCTCGGAGGCAGGGAATATTCCCTCGCGGATTGCCTTCGAAGCGAGCGGTACGGGATTGTGATGGGCGCCAGCAATCTGTTCGGCTTCGGCATAGCCGGCAATGAGAATTGCATGGCTTCCGAGCTTGCCGAGCGGTTCCAATTCCCCTTCGCCAACGCAGCGATGCCCGGCGCGAACAGCCGTAACCTTCATTCGCTCTTGGTCGGTCTCATCGCGGGCGCACCCAAGGCACCCGAAGTCGTCGTCGTTTCAAACGGCGGCGACCTGTCGACCTTTTGCGAGTCTTCGATGGCCGATCCGATCTACGGATCGCCCAACCGCGCTCTGCTCAAGACACAAAAAGAGCTCGGAACCATTCCCTCCGATCCGGAAGAAAATTTGCCTCGGCTGCTGGCCTTCACGGCACTTTGGACCACAGCGATCGCAACCGTCTGCCGGGCGTGGAAGATCCAGCTGGTCCTCATCCACCAGTCGACTTTTTTCGAGAAGACGAAACCTACAGCGGTCGAGCTCCAGTGCGGGCTGGGTGAGCCATTCAACCCGTCGCAAGATCGTCAGTTCGCAAATCACAGGAAGTTCGACGCGCCGTTTTACGAGAAGCGCAAGGCCATCGCGGACAAGATCGGCGTCCCCCTCGCAGGCTGGGGAATGGCGGACGAGTTGAGCTTCATGGACGAATTCCACCCCGATCTCGACGGAATGCGCCGGATGACGGGACTTGTCGGGGATGAGATCGAACGCCTCCTCGAGAGCAAGCATTCAGAGCCCCAAGCGCCGACTTCCTAGATCAACCCCGCGAGAGGGCTGCTGGGATCCGCGTAGCGGCGCTTGTGCATCCGGCCGGCGAGATAGGCGTGCCGGCCCGCTTCGACAGCAGCCTTCATTGCCCGGGCCATCAGCACCGGGTCTTTCGCTTCGGCGATCGCGGTATTCATCAGCACGCCGTCGCACCCGAGTTCCAGAGCTACGGCGGCATCGCTCGCGGTGCCGACGCCGGCGTCAACGAGAACGGGTACATTGGCACCCTCGACGATCAGCCGGATCGTCACGCGGTTCTGGATGCCGAGACCCGATCCGATGGGCGCCCCGAGGGGCATGATTGCGACGGCCCCCGCTTCCTCGAGCTGCTTCGCGGCGATCGGGTCGTCGACGCAATAGACCATGGGCTCGAAGCCTTCCTTCGCCAACAGCTCGGTGGCGCGCAACGTCTCGCGCATGTCGGGATAGAGGGTTTTGGCTTCGCCCAGCACCTCGAGCTTCACCAGCGTCCACCCGCCCGCCTCGCGCGCGAGGCGCAGCGTCCGGATCGCTTCGTCGGCAGTAAAACAGCCCGCCGTATTGGGGAGATAGGTGACCTTCTTGGGGTCGATGAAGTCGCTCAGCATGGGCTGGGTGGGATCGGCGATGTTGACCCGGCGCACCGCGACGGTGACAATCTCCGCTCCCGACGCTTCGAGTGCCGCCGCATTTTCCTCGAAGCTCTTGTACTTGCCCGTGCCGATGATCAGCCGCGAGACGAAGGTGCGCCCCGCCACGGCCCAGGTGTCGGCCTGCACTGTATCGGGAGCGTTCACTCAACCCCCTCCAACGAACTGCACGATTTCATAATCGTCGCCGTCCTCGACACGCACATCGCCGAGCATCGCACGCGGGACGACCTCGAGGTTGCGCTCGACCGCTACGCGATGTGGATCGAGGCCGAGAAGGTTGACCATCTCGGCCACGCTCGTTCCGCTCGGCACCCGCCGGTGATCGCCGTTGATCCGCACAGAAAGGCTGTCGTCGAGACTCATTGACAAAGGGCAGATAGGAGGCTCCACGCCGGGCCGCAAATGACCGACACCATATTCGTTCTCAACGGCCCGAACCTCAACCTGCTCGGCACCCGCGAGCCCAGGATCTACGGCACGCAAACGCTGGCCGACATCGAAGCTACGCTCCAGCAGCGGGCGAAGGGCCTGAAACTCAACCTGGACGTCCGCCAGTCCAATCACGAAGGCGTTCTCGTGGACTGGCTGAACGAGGCTCTCGCTAAAGCCTCGGCAGTGATCATCAACGCCGGCGCCTATGCACACAGCTCGATCGCGATCCGCGACGCGGTGGCCGCACTGCCGATGCCGGTCATCGAGGTGCACCTGACCAATATCTACGCTCGCGAGGGTTTCCGACGGCAGAGTCTTCTGGGGCAAGTGACGCGCGGGTCGATCATCGGCCTTGGCCCGCTCGGATACGTCCTCGCACTGGACGCAGCGGCGCACCTCTGCAAGGGAGCGGGCGCGAACCAGGCGAAGAGCCAGATTCAATAGGGGACTTGTAAATGGCCGCACCTCCCAAGGCGGAGAAAGCTGGTTCGATGCGTATCGACCCCGACCTGGTGCGTGAGCTTGCCAAGCTCCTCAACGACACCGACCTAACCGAGATCGAGATCGAGGACGGGGACCGCCGGATCAAGGTCAAGAGAGACGTTCCCTCGATGGTCGCAGCGACGCAGATGGCTCCCGGCTTTGCGCCGTCGGGTCCAGTTCCGCTGAGCGCTCCGCCGATGCACGGCAAGGAAGGCTTTGGCGCGCTCGCTGCTGCCGAGGACGAACTCGACGGGCAAACCATCAAGTCGCCGATGGTCGGCACCGCTTATTTGTCGGCAGAGCCCGGCGCGAAGGCCTTCATCGAGGTGGGCTCCACCGTAAAGGCGGGAGACACGCTCGTCATCGTCGAAGCGATGAAGGTGATGAACCCGATCACCGCGCCCGAAGGCGGCGTTATCAAGAAGATCATGGTCGCGGACGCCCAGCCGGTCGAGTTCGATCAGCCGCTCGTGATCATCGGCTGAGGCCGCAGCCGTGCAAATCGAAAAGCTGCTGATCGCCAACCGCGGCGAGATCGCGCTGCGGATTCACCGCGCCTGTCACGAGATGGGAATACGCACGGTGGCGGTTCACTCGACCGCGGACGCTGACGCAATGCACGTGCGGCTTGCCGACGAAACGGTCTGTATCGGCCCTCCGCCCGCGACCGAATCCTACCTCAACATCCCGAACATCATCTCGGCGGCCGAAATCGTTCACGCCGACGCGATCCACCCGGGCTACGGCTTCCTCTCGGAAAACGCGCAATTCGCAGAAATCGTCGAATCTCACGGCATCATCTGGGTCGGTCCGAAGCCCGAGCATATCCGCACAATGGGAGACAAGATCGAGGCGAAGCGAACCGCCGCCAAGCTCGGCCTCCCGCTCGTTCCTGGTTCCGACGGGGCGATCAGCTCCGTCGCCCAGGCGAAGACGCTCGCGAGCGAGATCGGTTACCCGGTACTGATCAAAGCAGCATCCGGCGGCGGTGGCCGCGGCATGAAGGTCGTTCCGTCCGAGGACCAGCTCGAAAGCCTGATGAGCCAGGCAGCGGCCGAGGCGCGATCCGCTTTTGGCGACGACACCGTCTACATGGAAAAGTATCTCGGCGACCCGAGGCACATCGAGTTCCAGGTGTTCGGCGATGGCAGAGGCGGTGCCATCCATCTCGGCGAGCGGGACTGCTCGCTCCAGCGGCGCCACCAAAAGGTGCTCGAGGAAGCGCCCTCACCGGTCATCACGGGAGAAGAGCGCGATCGGATGGGCGAGATTGTCCGCAAGGCGATGAGCGACATGGGCTATCGCGGCGCCGGAACCATCGAGTTCCTTTACGAGAATGGTGACTTCTACTTCATCGAGATGAACACCAGGCTGCAGGTGGAGCACCCGGTTACCGAAATGATCAGCGGCATCGATCTGGTGCGCGAGCAGATCCGGGTGGCGTGCGGCGAGGGTCTCTCCTTTACCCAGGACCAGATCAGCCTTCACGGCCACGCGATCGAATGCCGAATCAACGCCGAGGACCCGGAGACTTTCGCTCCGTCGCCCGGGCTGGTGAAGAACTACGTAGCCCCCGGCGGCATGCACGTTCGCGTCGATAGCGGCCTCTACACGGGTTATAAGGTACCGCCTTATTACGACAGCATGATCGGCAAGCTGATCGTCTATGGGTCCAACCGCCAGAGCTGCATTCGCCGGCTGAAACGTGCGCTCGAAGAGTTCGTGGTGGAAGGAATGAAGACAACTATCCCGCTTCACCAGAAGCTCGTCCGCGACGAGGAATTCCTTGCCGGCGATTATACGATCAAATGGCTCGAGCAGTGGCTCGAACGCAGCCGACAGACAGCCGCATAACGCCGCCGTTTCAGGCGCCGTCGAAGAGGGCGATCGCCCGGAGGTGGAATGGACGCCCCCCGCGCATCTCCCCGGTGGGTGTACCAGCGGCGGTCGTTCCAATAGCCGCGACCCCCACCTGATAATGACCTTCGAGCCAACGCGCGGAGGTGCTGCGTCCGCAGCCCTCTCGGACAATCGCCGGCGAAGCCGCCGTGACTGCGCCTATTGCTGAAGCCGCCATTGGAACCAACCCGCCTTCTCCTGCAGGCCGGCGTTGAACGCGGGGCCGCAACGGGCTGTTTTCCCAACAAGTCGATGGACCAAGGCGCGCTCTGAAACGAGCCTCGGATCAGTGCTCGGGGAGGAATTCGAGCAAGTCTCCAGGCTGGCACGCCAGGACTTCGCATATCGCCTCGAGGGTCGAAAACCGGACCGCTCGGGCCTTACCCGTCTTCAGGATCGACAGGTTGGCAAGCGTTATGTCGATCCGCTCGGCGAGTTGCGTCAATGTCATTCGGCGATCGTGCAGCAGATCGTCGAGCTTGACGGCGATCGCCATCAGATCGTGCCTTCCAGGTCTTCGCGCATCAACGTCCCCTCGGCGAATACACGCGCAAGGACGAAGGTCAGGACAATCGCGAGCCAGCCCGCAAAGGAGAAGCCGGCATCGAGGTGGAAGGGGTGCTCCGGCGTGGAGATTGCCTTGGCGGTCGCGGCAATCACGATGCTGATGAGCTGAAGGGCCAGCAAGAGCCATGCGATTCCGTTGAGGCGGTAGGCGTTGGCAGCGACGAAAGGGTCCCCTGCCCTCACCGTCTCGACCATGGCGAGCAGGCGCTTCAGCATGCCATCGTTGATCGGCACTGCGGAAACACCGAGGGCGGCAATCGCGCGCATGCCGTTCATGACTTTCTCAGCGTCCGGATAGCCCGAGATCCCCAGCGCGCGCATCGCCCAGGGCGCGTTGATGAATGTGCAGATCAACAGTGCGAGGATGCAGGCGCCGAAGAGCCAGTTCAGGATGATGAGGATGCGAAGCGTAATCCAGGCGACTGGCAGCGCGGCAGAGGACTTCATCTCGTGGACTCCGGCTAAGGATTATCGATAAACAATAATACTATTATCGTTTCTCGGCAAGGTCTCGGCTTGAATGTCGGCCACGCGATGCCGATCTGAGGAGCACACCGGCCTTTCCCCTGTTGGCCGGCTAGTCAGACTCGCGAACTCCTGACGGGCTCGCCCATCGCCGCAAAGGCGTGGGCGGGCCTTTCTTTTTTTTTGGGGCCCGTCTCGCGACCGGCCTAAGTCATCGATGTGAGCGCTGGAGCAGGTAGATCATGTAATCGGTTCCGTCCCACCTGCGATCCGTTTGCCGGAAGTCTTTCACTTCGAGGCCGAATTCCTTGAACACCCGCTGCATTTCGAGCCTGGTGTGATAGACTAGCCCTTTGCTTCGCTCGCGTCCCTCGGGGTAACGGGTCAGCAGTTTGAGCATGCGCCCCAGATCGGCTCGCCTCGGACGCAGGTCCCTGAAAATCGCCTTGTGCCGAGTGCCGATCAGCATCTGGTTTGCGCAAACGCGCGAGAGCTCGCCGACGCTTTGTCTCAGCCCGCTGAAATCCACCCAGTTGAGGAAGCGGATGCATGTGACGAGGTCGAAGGCGCGATCCGGGAAGGGCAACGACCTTATGTCCCCCTGCCTAAGTTCAACGCCGAACTGGAGTTCAGCCGCATATTCGGCCGCGACTGAAAGCATGTCCTGCGAGATATCCAGTCCCGTGACTTGGGCCTCGAGCTGCCGGTAGAAAGGAAAGACACGCCCGGTCCCGACTGGAACGTCGAGGACTCGAACCCCCTTGGAGACGTTCTTCAGCAACGCGCCTATGGCTGCCTGTTCGGGCTCCCATCGGGCTAATGTGCGCCGCCGATCATATGTCGCGGCGACCTCGCCGACATATTTGGAAGCCAGGGTGTCAAAGTCCATCGCGTCGGCACCATACACGGTCCCGCTGTTGTTCACTACGCGTAGAACATTACATTATTGATGGCTTATGTATTCGCGGTTCCGCAGCTATTAACTGGGCTGATGAGTGGTTCCTCACCCCTTCGGCACGGCGGCTCCGTGGGCTTGGCCGAGCTCCTCTCCAAACCGTACCGCCAGGTTCGTGGCCTGATTAGACGCCGACCCGTTCTGGGGCGCCGCCGCTACATTCCCGCTACGATGCGCGTGGAGGATTTCTTTCGCGCGCTGGAGGACCGGGGAGTGCGCTATGCGGTCCTTCGTTGGTTCGAGCACCTTCCGCACCTTGATCCGGGTGAAGACATCGACATGCTGTTCGAGGATCAGGACCTGCCGCTCGTCGCAGATCTATTCGTCTCGGACTCAGGAACCGCGTGCGACGTCTATTCCGTCAATGGGAGCCCCGGCTCCAGCCACCACGGCATGCCCTATTTCCCACCCGACGCTGCGAGGAAACTCCTGGCGCGGGCTGTAACCGTCAGCGGCCTGTACCGAGCGCCCTGCCCCGAGGATCACTTCCTCAGCCTTGCCTACCACGCGCTCTATCAAAAAGGCATCCGCTCGGGATTGCCAACCGCGACCGGCAACTCCTCTCGAGCGCCCGACCCCGAACATGACTATGCGCAAGTGCTTAGCGATCTTGCGCGTGCCATCGGGCTCACGCTTAGCTTGAATATGGAAAGTCTCGACGAGTACCTCGGGCAGCAGGGTTGGCATCCGTCGCCACCGATGCTGCGCGGCCTCCTCGAGCGAAACCCGTGGCTTGCCGCGCGCGTGCAATCGGCGCCTGCGACCGAGACGAGATAAGCGGCATCCGGCCCTCATCCTCATGCGAACTGGGGTGCATCGGCGATCGCGCCCTGAGAGTGGAACTAGGGTTAATTTTCTGTTACCGCGACTCCAAATCGACAGTTTGTAAACGCCCTTACAGGAGCGGTTTATGTCTCGTCGCGCCGTTCTATATTCATTGATCGGTTCAGTAGCGCTCCTTGCATCTTCTGCGGCCAGGGCCCAGCTCGTGCCTGTCGCGGTGTGGAACATGGATAACGACTTCGGCACGACGATGAGCGATTCCTCTGGGAACGCGAACGACGGCGTTACGACCGACGTCGGGACCTCGGGCAGCGGCTATAATTTCAACGGGTCGACGTCTCTTGCGGTGGTTCCGGATTCGGCCACGCTCAACCCCGGTACCCGGGATTTCTCGTTCTCGGTCCAGCTTCAGACGGACAGGGTTCCGGCATCCGGAACGGACTACGACCTCATGCGCAAGGGGCTTAGCGGCACTCCGGGCGGCGAATTCAAAATGGAGCTGGTCCGTTCCGACGGCAAGGCCAAGGCCTTTTGCCTCATCAAGGATTTGAACGCGAAGCAGGCTTCGCTCACTGGAAAGACCGACCTTTCCGACAACGTGCTTCATACCATCACGTGCAAGAGAAGCGGGACCACGCTCTCTCTTAAAGTGGATTCCCTCTCCACGCAGAAAAAATCCAAGATCTCCGTCAAGTCGATAAGCAACACCGCTCCCCTGTTGATCGGAGCAAAGTCGGCGGAGGGCACGGGGGTCGATAACGATTTCTATTCGGGGCTGATGCGCAGCGCGACCGTTTCGATCGCTCCCCCGGCGCAATAAGGCGCTCCGGCACTCTCCAGCAGAGCAGTCATGCGACTTGCGATCGGTTGTCCCTGAGGCCAGTAGAACTGGCTTCAAGAGGATACGCCGATGAGTCTGATCGACGATCTAAAAACGCTCGAGCCATCCCAGCGCAGCGCAATTTGGGCGAGTTACCTTGGCTGGACGCTCGATGCGTTCGACTACTTCTTGATGGTCTTCATGTTCTCCGCGATCGCGAAGGAATTCGGGACCGACGTCAAGGCCGTTTCGCAGGCGGTCTTCCTCACCCTCGCGGCACGGCCCATTGGCGCTTTCGTCTTCGGCTGGCTAGCCGAGCGGTTCGGTCGCCGCCCGGTGCTCATGGCCGACATCATCGCCTTTTCAATTCTGGAGCTCGCGTCGGGCTTTGCGCCTTCGCTTACCAGCCTTCTCATCTTGAGGTTCCTCTTTGGAATCGCGATGGGCGGCGAATGGGGTCTTGGAGCAAGCCTCGTCATGGAGAGCATCCCAGCCCGACTGCGCGGCCCAGTCTCCGGGCTTTTGCAGAGCGGCTACCCCTCGGGCTATTTCGTCGCGAGCCTCGTTTATTTCCTCCTGTTCGACACGATCGGCTGGCGCGGAATGTTCATGATCGGGGTCGCCCCGGCGCTGCTGGTCCTCCTCATCCGCATCCATGTGAAGGAGAGCCCCGTCTTCGAGGCGCGACGCGGCGGCCGACACGTAAATCCCATCATCGAACTCGTGCGCCACTGGAAAATCGCGCTCTACCTCGTCGTGCTGATGACGGCTTTCAATTTCTTCAGCCACGGCACTCAAGATCTCTATCCGACCTTCCTTCAGAAACAGCACCACTTCGATACCCACACCACCGGCATGCTCACCGCAGTGATGAACGTCGGGGCGATCGTCGGCGGTATTTCCTTCGGCATCTGGTTGGAGAAGATCGGCCGAAAGCGCGCGATCATCATTGCCAGCCTGCTTGCGCTGCCCGTCATCCCACTGTGGGCGTTCTCGAGCACCCCCGTCCTTCTCGCAGTCGGTGGGTTCCTGATGCAGGTCGCGGTGCAGGGTGCATGGGGCATCGTGCCGGTGCATTTGAATGAGCTTTCGCCGCCACTGGCCCGGAGCCTGTTTCCAGGGTTTGCCTACCAGCTCGGCAATCTGATCGCGTCGAAGAACGCACCGATTCAGGCGGGGATCGCCGAGGCTCGCGGAGACAATTATGGGATCGCTCTCGCAGCCGTCTGCGGGCTCATGGCGGTCGTGATCGCGGCATGGACCGCTTTCGGGCCGGAGCGCAAGAATGCCGATTTCATCGCCGATGCGAATGCGATGAGCGAATAAAGATGCGCAAACTTCGGCCATGACGCGCGTTGGTCGGGCAGAGGAAGAGCGTGTCGAGCTACCGCGGAACTGCTGACCGGCCGGACCAAGCCAAGGCTATCGCCGGCGTTGCCGCCGTGCATGTCGCTCTCGCCTTCGTCATCCTTTCCGGTCTCAACGTCAGAATGGTCCGGGAGGCAGTCGACCAGCTCAAGACGTTCAACATCGTGCAGCCACCCCCTCGGCCGGTTCCTCGACTCCAGCCCAGGCCCCGCCCCCAGCCCAAGATCGAGAAGGAAGCGGGCGCGCCGGCGAAAAAGGCCGAGCCAAGCCCTGTCGTCGCGCCGCCACCGAAGATCCCCGCGCCTTCGCCCATTCCCGCAGCGAGCATCGCTGGCACCGGCAATGCGTCCAGCCAGGGAGCAGCGACGTCCGGCACCGGCACTGGCGCTGGCGGCCATGGAAACGGACCCGGCGGCGGAGGGACAGCCGGTTTCACTCCGGCACGCAAGCTGACCAAGATCCCCGATCGGGAGTACCGCCGCTTCGCGTCGAGCGGGATCTCTTCGGGCAGCGTCGCCGTGACGATTCGCGTGAATCCCGATGGCAGCGTCTCGGATTGCCGTATCGTCCACAGCAGCGGCAGCCCTTATGCGGATTCGCTAATGTGCCAGCTGACCGAGCAATATGTCCGCTTCAGCCCCGCGCGCGACGCAGCCGGGCGCGCAATCGCGCAGGACGTCACCTGGGTTCCGAACTGGGCTCCCCGCTAAAAGAATTAGCGGCTTGCGGCGGAGCCCGCTGCTACGGGGTTGCTGCCGCTGTTCGCCACCTGCGCTTTGTCCCTTCCATAGGCGTCATCGTAATAAGCGATCGACTGCCCGTCGGGCACCGCGGTCATGTAGGTGATGAAGACCGGCACCGGCTGTTCCAGCATCACCGGTTCTTCGGTTCCGTGCCCCTCCCAGGTCAGCTCGCGGTGGAACAGCCAGCGGCTGAGCCGCCAGGCGTCCTCGAGGCGCACGCAGCCTCCGCTGAAATAACGCACCGATTTTTCGAACAGCTCGCGCCGCGGGTTGTCGTGAAGGTAGACGCCGAACTGGTTGGGGAACATGAACTTGATGCGCCCCATGAAGTTTTTGGGGCCCGGCTTCTGCCGGATCATCACGTCGACCTTGCCGTCAGTAACGCCCTGCCAGTCGATCGTCTTGGGATCGATGACGGTCGGATCCCGGCTCCAGTCGGAAACAACCTCGTAACCGTAGTCATCGAGATATTTCAGCCCATATTTGACAACGAACTGACCGACGTCCTCGCCGGCAAGATCCGACGGCACATACCAATAAGGATTCAGTGCGGCGAAGCGTATGTAGGCGGCGAGCATGGGGGTCGGCCATTTGGTCTTGCCAACCACCACGACCATCGAGTCGACGGGCTTGCCGTCCTCGTACATGAACAGCCGCTGCTGTGCTGCGTTCACCAGCACGTAGCGATCCTTGCTGGCCGGCAGGATACGGGCGCGCTTGAGGTTCAGCTGCAGCACCTCGCGTTGCTGCTCGTCGCTATATTTATGCTGGACGATGGCTTCGCGAAGCTCTCCGTAGAAAGGGTGCATCCACCCCATGTTCGACACGTAATCAGAAAGAGAGCGCGCAGCGGACGCCTGGAGCAGCGTCCCGAGAGCCGACGGCTGGGCCGGCTTCAGCTGCGGGTCGACCCAGGTAATTCCCACCCCAGGATCGGTCCTCAAATCGTCCACGTAGAGGGCGAACGCTTCTGAAAGCGCTTCGTCGACGCGCCCAACGTCCCTGCGCTTGTTCTTCGCGCGCGCCGTCGCGAGCTCCGCCTGGAGAACGGGAACGTTATATCTGCCGGGGTTGAGCCCATCGGTGCTGGCAGTGTTGAGGAGCGCGATGAGCTGCTCAGCGGCATCGCCAGCCGCCGGTGAAAGCCAGAGCGGAGCGTCTTTACGCGCCTTGTAGAAGTCGGCGACGCCCTGCCCGGCCTGAGGACGCGCCAACGCCGCCGCGCCAACAGGCGGCGATTGCGCGGCCGCCGGCATGGGCGCAAGCAAGGCCGCAGCGCTGAGAACCAACGCCGCGGCCATCGTCTTCTTCTCAAATAAGTGCACCGGCCAGTGGCCGGTGCACCTGTAACGCAAACTCTCCACCTAATCTCCGATACTGGCTTCGCGTCTTAGCCGCGTTCGCCACTCCGGGTCGGCGCCGAATAGGTCGGAGCCGGGGCGGGTGCCGGAGCAGCAGCGGGGCCACCGTTGTAATACTGCCCGTTGTAGACGTATCCGTCCACCACGCCGTCATTGTTGCGATCGGCCCAGATGGCCCCTCCAAGACCGCCGACGGCCGCGCCGATTACCGCGCCAGCCGGGACACTGACACCCGGGATAAGCGCGCCGGCGACAGCGCCGACCGCCGCGCCGCCCAGGGCGCCGGTTACGACCGCATGGGTCGTCTCGTCATAACCCGAGGGGGGACCGGAATAATATTGGCCGTTGTAGACATAGCCATCGACATAGCCGTCGTTGTTGTTGTCGGCCCAGACGGCGCCGGCGAGGCCGCCGATCGCCGCGCCAACCGCCGCGCCCGTGATCGTGCTGATGCCCGGAGCAACCGCGCCGATGGCGGCGCCGCCCGCCGCACCGACCGCCGCGCCGGTCGCAATGTCCGCGTTGGTATGCGGATTCGTGGTGCACGCGCCGAGGGCGACCGTGCTTGCAAGCGCCAGGCCCAAAATGGATTTACGCATCGCTCTTTCTCCCGTTGTGTTGAGCTGCCTTAACATGCGCCGCACGCAGCACGACGACCGCACAGCGGTGCATGTTACAAGCGCAGGAACGACGATTGCGGCTCATCGTTCCGCAACCGCGACAAAGACCGGCTAGACGGAATCGTTTCGTTGACACAATGCTTTTCGCTAAGTTGTTGATTAATCCTGAGAAAGACCGAAACGAATGAAAGCGACCATTTATCACAACCCCAAGTGCGGTACCTCGCGCAAAACCTTAGAAATCCTGCGCGATTCCGGTTGGGACGTGTGGATCCAGGAGTATCTCAAGAACCCGCCGTCGCGCGACGACTTAAAGCGCCTCTACGACCGCGCTGGGATCACTGCGCGCCAGGGCCTTCGCGCCAAGGAGCCACTTGCCGAAGAACTCGGCCTCACCCGAAGCGACGTCACGGACGACGAGATCCTCAAGGCGATGGTCAAGCACCCGATCCTCATTGAACGCCCCCTCGTTGAGACCGCGAACGGAGTGCGCCTATGCCGACCACAGGACAAGGTGCGGGAGATTCTCTAGTTTGACGGCATGAGTCGGCTCGATCCGCGCCTCCTCCTCCAAGGCTACGCCACCGGCATCTTTCCGATGGCCGACAGCCGCGATGCGGACGAGCTGTTCTGGGTTGAGCCACGCAATCGGGCGATTATCCCGCTCGAGCATTTTCATCTCGCACGCTCTTTGAGGCGGACGCTGCGATCGGGAAAATTCCTCGTTACTCACGACACGGATTTCCCCGGCGTGATCGCCGCCTGCGCTGAGCGCGAGGAGACTTGGATCAACGCCGAGCTCGAGCACGCGATGATCGCGCTCCAGGCCTCGGGCCACGCTCACTCTATCGAGGTCTGGGAAGGCGAACAGCTGGTCGGCGGCCTCTACGGCGTGAAGCTCGGCCGCGCTTTCTTTGGCGAAAGCATGTTCAGCCGCCGCACCGACGCGTCAAAGGTTGCCCTTGCATGGCTGGTCGCGCGCATGAAGGTCGGCAATTTCAGCCTTCTCGACTGCCAGTTCATGACCGAGCATCTCGCCTCGCTCGGCGCGATCAGCATCCCGCGCGAGACTTACGTGGCGTTGCTTTCTGCGGCACTCGGCGGTGCTGCCGCGGGAGGAGCCTCGGCCGCGTTGGACGCCGGATTTGAGGCGCCGCCGGATTTCCTGGCGCTCGATAGGTTGCTCGAGCTGGCGGGCGTCTTGGGCGCCGCTGGACCGGCCGGATATGTCATCGCGCAGCTCTTGGGCCAGACGTCATAGACGGGGTTCTCGACCACGTTGAGAGAAGGAGATTCCTTGTAGAGCCAACCCGAGAAGATCCGGCCCCACTTCTTATCGGGCCGCTGCACGTCGACCTGGACGAAGGCGCCGGTCAGCTTCTCCTCTTCCCACGGCGCTGTCGCCTCGCAGGCGCGCAGGCGCACGATCACGTCCTTCCACCGAGCGGACTGACCGGGCTTCAAAGTGACGTCCTGGACGATGCCATTGCGCTTGTTGAGGATGCCGAGCACCGCCACTCGCTGCTGCATTGGAGTGACACCGCCCTGCCCGGCCGCCGTCGCTGGGACCTTGCTCGTGACCTTCGTGCTCGCGTTCTGCTCCTGCGCGGCGCGTCCGCACGCAGCCAGCGTCAGCGCGATCAGCAACGGTGCGGCAAGCCTGCTCACGCTTATTCGGGGATCCACGGCTCGTAATCGCCGGTCGAAGCGGGCCTGATCCTGCCGCTGCCCAGCGCTCCATCCGGCCGAAACGCCTCCATGGTGCCGGTGAGATTGCCGGTCGCCTTCCTCTGGAACTTGCGCACCGGAGGAAGCGCCTTCTCCGGCAGGTCGTCGATCGTTCCTCGAAGCCACAGCTGCCAATCGGGGGGAACGCGACTGCCGTCGTTGCTGCCGTTGTAGATCACCCAGCGCCGCTGCGGCCGCTTCTTGTCCTGGTAGTAAAGGTTGCCGTCATCGTCACGTCCGACCGCGTTGCCGAACCTGCGCGTCCACAGCGCCGTTCCGACGGTCGCTCCGTTCCACCAGGTGAATGTCTTGGACCAGAAACCCATGGGTGCGTGCCTGTGCCGTGTTGGTGGCGGGAGCGCAAGCTCAGTGCGCCCACTCCACCTTGTCGCCCTCGCGAATGCCGAGTTCCGATGCCCTTCCGCCACGGATTTCGAGAACGCCGACGACCGGTTCACCGGCGGGCACCGGCGTCAGGTCGAGTGGCTTCGCAGTCACGATTCGCGCGATCGTTCCGTCCGCACGGATGAAGATCATGTCGAGCGGGATCAGCGTGTTCTTCATCCAGAAGGCAACATTCTGCGGCGGCTCATAGGGGAAGATCATCCCCTCGTCCGAAGCGAGCGAGCGATAGAACATGAGCCCCTGTTCCTGCTGCTCGGCTGTTGCTGCGACCTGCACGTTGAAGTGGTGCTCGCCGGTTGCCGAGCGGATCGTCAGCGTCACTTGCGGTAGCCCAGTCTGCGGAGATCCTTGTTCGGCGGAAGCGTTGTGGGCTGGAGCCTGCGGGCTGCAGGCAGCGAAGGAAATGAAAGCGGCCGCTAGTCCAGCGATCCGAATTCGCGAAGCTCGACGGCGGTGAGGCCCTTTCCGCTCGGCGCGATCCGCGCTTCGAGCTTCTGCCCGGGCTGAAGCTCCGGAAGATGCGCGGTGCGAACCGTCTCCATGTGGACGAACACGTCCTCGCCCCCCAGTTCCTCCGGGCGCTTGACGAAGCCGTAGCCGCGAACGCGGTTGAACCATTTGACCTCCACCGGCTCGTACTCGCCGGCCGCTTCGGAAAGCGCCCTGCGGTCGGACCGCTCGGAAGCGGGCATGGACGAGCGCGGCTGTTGGGGCAAGGCCGAGGTGAGGTCGATCGACAGGATCCTCTTGGCCTGGAGGCCGCGGTCGAGCCGCACCGGAACACACTCGATGACCGCCCCTTCGGGAACGCTCCTGCGCCCGTGCTCCCTCAGCACGCTGAAGTGCAGCAGGATGTCGCCATCCAGCGCGTCACTGACGACGAAACCAAATCCGCGCGTCGCGTCGAACCATTTTACACGTCCCGTGACCGCCGGCAGCTCGGCCTCGGGCGGATCATTCTCAAACTCCACGATGGGCCGTACCTCCCCCTCGGCCAGAATGACGGACGCGCTTACCATGGGACCTCATTAACACTACTGTGTGTGTCGGGAAACCGACTTTTGGTAAGGGATTACCCTTCGTTAGCAGTCACGTCCCAACCCGCTCGCAAAGCTCGTTCATATCCACTTCAAGGCCGATGGGTAAATCGGCAATTACCCTTGCCAGCCCCAGAGAATGACCGGCCCGGACCATCGCTGCGATCGCTTTCTCACGCGCCCTTGGGGCAGTCTTGCCGATCGCGAATGGCCCGATTTTGCGCCGCTGCGCGAAGCGGATCGCCGCATCGATGGCTTGAAGTGCGGCATGTTCGCGCGCTGCCGCACCGTCCTCTTCGCCGACGCCGGCCATCCGTAGCTTGTCGTCGACCCGTCGTCGGCCATAGCCGCGGCTCGTGAGCGCCCGCGACTTCGCAAGCGCGTAAGCCGCGTCATCCACATAGCCGAGCTCGCTAAAGCGGCTGGCGAGCGCGTCCAAGTCGGGATCTCGGTCCCCCCTCCAGCCTCGCTCGCGAAGCTTGCGCGCGAGATAATCCCTGAGCTTTGCGCGCGTGGTCGCGTATCGGCCGACATATCGCAAAGCGAGCTCCTCCAGCCGCCTTGAATCGAGCGGAACCGGGGCTCGCGCGGGGCTCAAACGTGCCATTGCGCCGTTTTTGTGCCACAGTCCCCGCACATCAGGAAGCCAGCCCCGGAGACGCTCGGGCGCGAAGTTGAACAGCCAAGGGAAGGGTCGGCGTGCTCGAACGCAACGCCTCTGTGAAGAACGAGCTCGCCCCGCCGGGCGCCACACCGACCCTCGATACGCTGCCGAGACGCCTGGCCGATTTCTCCACGATCGGAGAGGCTCTCGAACATGCCGCCAAGGGTCGGCGGGGACTCAATTTCCACGACACGCGCGGCACCCTTGCGCTCGCATACACTTATGCAGAGCTGCGCGAGGATGCGCTCGTTCAGGCTCGCCGTTTCGTTGCTCTTGGAATCAGTGCTGGTGATCGAATCGCGATGGTTGCCGAGACCGGTCCCGAGTTCGCCGCCTGCTTTTTTGGCGCAGTCTACGCCGGCGCCTGGCCGGTGCCGCTTCCCCTGCCCACGAGCTTCGGGGGTCGCGAGGCTTACGTCGACCAGCTGGGCATCCAGCTGAAGAGCTGCGATCCTGCGCTGTTGCTCTATCCCGAAGAGCTCGCCGACTTCGGCGGCGCCGCTGCCGAGAATGCCGGGGTGACCTCCCGCGGATGGGAAACGCTTGCGGGCGTCGAGCCAACGGCCACAGAGCTTCCGAAGGCGCAACCAAACGACATCGCTTACCTTCAATATTCGAGCGGCTCGACGCGCTTTCCGCACGGCGTCGCCGTTACTCACCGCGCGCTCCTCGACAACCTTAGAGCGCATGGCCTCGGATTGAAGATCGAGGACAGCGACCGCTGCGTCTCGTGGCTTCCCTGGTACCACGACATGGGACTGGTCGGCTGCTTCCTCTCGCCGGTCGCGCTGCAACTCTCGGTCGATTACCTCAAGACCGAGGATTTCGCGCGACGGCCGCTCGCATGGCTCGACATGATCACCCGCAATCCCGGCTCGAGTGTCAGCTACTCGCCGACCTTCGGTTACGACATCTGCTCGCGCCGGATGAGTTCGCAGACGCGCGCCGAGGACCGGTTCGACCTCTCCAGGTGGCGCATCGCCGGAAACGGCGCGGACATGATTCGGCCGGACGTCATGCAATCCTTTGTCGACTGCTTCGCCGCGGCGGGATTCAAGGCGGGCTCCTTCTGCCCGAGCTACGGCCTTGCCGAAGCGACGCTGGCTGTTTCGCTCATGCCGCCTGGGGAAGGCATCAGGCTCGAACTCGTCGAGGAACACGAGCTCTCCGGCGGCGGAGCCGACGAAGCCGACCGGCCTCGCCGGTACCGGGCCATCGTGAACTGCGGAAGGCCGGTCACGGGTATGGAAGTCGAGATTCGCGAAAACGGTGGAGAGCCGCTCGGCGAACGAGGAATTGGCCGTGTATTCGTGCGCGGCGCGAGCGTGATGCACAGCTACTTCCGTGACGAGGAATCGACGACAGCCGTGCTCAGCCCGGACGGTTGGCTCGACACCGGCGACATGGGCTACATGTCGAAGGGCTACATCTTCATTGTCGGCCGCGCCAAGGACATGATCATTATCAACGGCCGCAACCATTGGCCGCAGGATATCGAATGGGCGGTCGAACAGCTGCCCGGGTTCAAGTCCGGCGACATTGCCGCTTTCGCGATCACTGGGCCAAGCGGTGAGGAAACTCCAGCCGTCCTCGTCCACTGCCGAGTGTCGGACGCGAAGGAGCGAGGCCGCCTGCGCGACGAAATCCGCGAGAGGGTGCGCGCGATCACCGGAATAACGCCGGTGGTGGAGCTTGTTCCTCCCCGGACGCTGCCGCGCACCAGCTCGGGCAAGCTCTCGCGTACGAAGGCACGGAAGCTTTATCTTTCGGGCGAAATCCAGCCCTACGACATCGCGGCCTGACGCGCCGGCCGCGCCCGCGGCTTTCGCATGACATGCCGGCGAGATCGCGGATCGGGATCAACATAGCTTAGCCGATTAAGGCTAAATTTAGAGCTGCCTGTCAGTAGCCCGAAGCTGGGGGTAAATTATTCTCATGCAGCGGATGCATGGTTGGGTGGGCCGGAAAGATCGCCACGCTGTGGCGATCGAGGCGGTCGTTCATTGGGACGACGGGCGAACCCGGTCCGTCAAGCTCAGCAATTTCTCTAAGGAAGGGTGCCGGATCGAATCGGACATCGACTTCCGTATCGGCGAACGACTGGAGATAGATGTCCCGCGGTTCGGCCAGGTGAAGGCACAGGTCCGCTGGGCCTTCGCCGGAAGCGCGGGCGCCAAGTTCCTGGCCGGGAGCGAGGTCGAACAGCGCTGACGCTTAGCCGCCGCTCCGCGGCTTCGACACGTCCGTCTTAGAAACCGGACGAGGTCATCTTCGCGCCGACGGCGGGCTTCTCGGGCGGCACCGCCTTCGCCGAACCAGGATCCGCGACCACGAAATCCTCAACGACCTTCCATTTGCCGTCATCCTGCTTCTTGTAGACGGTGAGATAAGAACCATTGTCGGTCATCACCTTGCCCGTTTTCTGGTCCGTATATTTCTCCGTGAACTTGCCGCGCGCGTAGGCGAGTTCGCCAGCGACGCTGATCTTGTCGCTCGCGAACTCGACTCC
>JBJMVK010000064.1:0-9054 GCA_045810725.1 Sphingomonas sp.
CCGGCAAGAGCGCCCGCACCTGCACCGAGTGCGGCGCCGGTAGCGGCGCTGGCGACTGTATGGTCGTACTGCGGCGTTGTCGCGCAGCCGCCAAGGGTGAGACTACTCACCGCGGCGGCAGAGATTAGCAGACGTTTCATCAGGTCATCCTTCCAAAACTGGCATCCCCTTGCCGCCTTCAGTGCTTCAACGGCAGTTTCGTTCCCGTAACTGTCCGTGAGCCGTGGCTAAAACGGAACGAGCCGCAATGAACAGGCGGGGCGGAAGACGAACTTCCACCCCGCCTGGCAGCTCAATTCGGGTCAGTCTGCGACTAGCAGCGGACGTCGTAGCTGTAGTGCGGCTGACCGTACTGGTCGACGAAATAGCAATAGCCGCGGGTATCACGATAATATTGGCGACCATTGACGCTCGCGCCGAGCACACCGCCGAGGATGGCGCCGGCGACCGCGCCGGTACCGGGCTTGATCCCCGGAAGAACAGCGCCTGCGATCGCGCCCGTCGCGGCGCCGAGCGCGGCACCGCCGACGACGTTGCCCGCCTGCGAGTTGCCGCCGTAACCGTTTCCGTAATAACCGTTCGAATAGCCGTTAGAATAGCCGTTCGGATAATAGCCGTTATTGTTATAACCGTACGGTCCGTATCCATAGCCGTATGGCTCAGTCGCGCAGCCGGCGACCGACAGGCCGGCGGCGGCAAGAGCTGCAAGAGCAAATTTCCTCATCTCTGTCGTCCCTTCAAAACGCGCCCCACCGAATGTCCGTCTAATAGCGGTTTAGGCGACGTTTCGTTCCCGCATTCACCATGTACCGTTGATGTACCGAAACGGTCTGCGCGCCGACTGGTGTTCATTCTGCGGCGCGCTAGAGAGACTCAAAAAAGGACTCGGTGAATGCGTGAACGCCTGCCGGAACAGGAAGCCAATATCGCCCTGCTGATCGACGCGGATAACGCGAGCCCCGAGCATCTAGACGATGTTCTGCTGGTCCTTGGCGAACTCGGGACGATCAACATCCGGAGAGCCTATGGGAATTGGGCGAAGGCGAGCCTCAAGGGCTGGGGCCTGCTGACAGGTCTGCACTCGATCATCCCGATGCAACAATTCGACGTCGTGAAGGGAAAAAGCGCGACCGACATGCGAATGACGATCGACGCGATGGACCTACTCTATCGCGGGAGTGTCGACGGTTTCGGAATCATGTCATCCGACAGCGACTTCCTGCCCCTCGCGCAGCGGATCCGGGAGGACGGACTTCCCGTCTACGGCTTCGGCACAGCCAAGACTCCGCTCTCCTTCCAACAGGCGTGTACGCGCTTCTTCGACGTGGGCGCCTTGGCCCTCGAGGACGAGCAGCTGGAGCAACCGACAGCGGGTGTCGGCCAGCGGCCGGTGGATACGGAGCTTCTCCAGGTGCTTGGCTCAGCTTACAAAGCATCAAAGCGCGACGAAGAAGGCTACACGCCGCTTTCAGAGCTCGGCCAGCGTGCAAAGGCGGTCTCAAGCTTTGCCGCGCGGAACTATGGGTTCACCCGTCTTTCCGACCTAATCAAGGCGGTACCGAACTTCGAGGTGAAATCGGGCGACGATGGCCGCCTTCTCGTCAAGCGGCTTCGCTAGGCGGGCTGGCTCGCCGGTTCGATCTTGATCGGCGGCACCTCGACGATCGCGTAAGTGCCTGAGGCAACGCCGATCTTCGCCTTGTCGAGCTCCGCGAGTATCTCGCGGGTCATCCGATCCTTCAACTCGCGAATCCCATGATCGGGAGCAAGGAAGCGAACGGTAATTTCGAGCCAATTGTCGGTGATCCGCCAAAATGTCTGCGGATCGATCTGGCCCACCTTGACCCCGAAGCTCTCTTCCAGCCGCTTCAACTCCTGCTCGCTTATCCTCTCTCGCGTGAGCGCATGATGTCGTGCGGCCTTCAGCAGGATCGCCTCGGCCTTGCCCGCGTCATCCTGGTAGCGGACCGGCAGGTTGATCTCGTCCCAGATGTACGGGAAGTCGCGGGTATAATTGTACACCGGCTCGTCGAAGACCTTGTCGTTCGTGACGGTGACAATCCGGCCGGTGAACTGGCGGCTTCTGACCCAGATTGAAGGGGCGTCGCCCTGCTCCTTGGGGGATTGCCCCATCTCCATGATCCGGGTCTGCATGAAGGAAAGGTCGATGACGTCGCCGCGGACACCGCCCATCACGATCCGATCGCCCACGTTGAAGGTCTTTCCGCGGAGAATCACGAAATAGCCGGCGACGGCTGTGATTACCCGCTGGAGCGCGAACGCTATGCCGGCTCCGATGAGCCCGAGCGCCGCGGCGAGCCTGGCCGGATTGTCGAACCAGATCGACATCACCCCGAGCACCAGGATCCCGGCAACGACCAAGCTTACGCCCTGCTTCGCCCAGAACTGGAACCGCGTTCCACTGCGGCTGCCGATGAACTGCCCGAGGATGGCGCGCAGCAGCCAGGTCACCACAAAGGCGGCGAGAATGAAGCTTAAGGTGAGAAGCAGCTTGTGCAGGTTATCCGCGGTCGCACCGATGAGCGTAATGCCGAACAAGCGTGCGCCCTCGACATGCGCAGCTGCGGCCGTGCCTCGTGCTGTCTCGGCAGTGTTGAGAAGGTTGCTGATGTCCTGCTGCACGCTCGCTTAACAGGACGTCGCCCGGGATGGTTCCGGTAACCGAAAGCGCCGGAACCGGGTTCCAATCGCGCCGTTCCCCCTTGGATCGAGGAGATAGCCATGGACAACCGACGCACCGACACAGCGCGTGAGAACGACGACAGCGATATTATCGAGAATTTGGACCCCACTCCAAGCCACGGCGGCAGCTCGGGCGGCAACATGCAGCGCGATATCGGCACCGAAGCCACGCTCGAGCGGATCCGCGACCCCGAAGCGACCGAAGGCGTCGACAAGCAGAACGATATCGATCACGCGCAGCGCTATGAGACCAACCACCCCGCCGATAAGCAGCCTGGCAATCGCTCAGATTAGTTCGAGTTCGACCGTCACTTCGTCCCCCGCACCGATGCCGGCGCTGCAGCAGACGTCTTTCTTCACCGGCAGGAAGTAGCCGCCGCTGCCCTTCGACGGGAAAACGGAAGTCCGCCACCGAACCTCGCCAATCCTCGCCTCGACCCTCACCGACCCAAAGCCTCTACGCTCCATCAGGGCGTGCGCGTGGATTTCGTCCGAGATCGCTCCCGGTACGCTCATGAAGTGCGCGCTTCCCTCGCCGTTCGTCCAGATCTTCAGGGCGCCGCTCAGCCTGATCATTTCTTGCTGCCAATATCCTGGGCCGAAATCTTCTCTCCCCGCAGCACTGCGCTCGATCAGGGCCGCAATGCAATCGTCGGCTTTCCCCCTGCCCTTCTTCTCCAGGAAGCCAACGAGCAGCTCAGGAAGTGCGCGCCAGCAGCAAAGCAGGTCGGCAGCACGGGCACGTGCGACAGTGGAAGAGAATTGGGCCCGGCGGGTTAAGACCCTGCGGTCCTAGCGCGTCAATTTCCGATAGCTCGTCCGGTGCGGGCGCGTGGCCTCTTCACCGAGACGCCGGACCTTATCTTCCTCATAAGCTTGGAAATTGCCCTCGAACCATACGACCTGGCTGTCGCCTTCGAAGGCGAGGATGTGCGTCGCGAGACGATCGAGGAAGAACCTGTCGTGGCTGATGATCACGGCGCAACCTGCGAAATTCTCGACGGCTTCCTCGAGCGCACCGAGGGTTTCGACATCGAGGTCGTTGGTCGGCTCGTCGAGGAGCAGCACGTTGCCGCCCCGCTTCAGCATCTTGGCGATGTTAACTCGATTACGCTCGCCGCCCGAGAGCTTTCCGACATTCTTCTGTTGGTCCTGCCCCTTGAAGTTGAACGCTCCAACATAAGCGCGGGTCGACTGGTCGTGACCGTTGACCTTCATGTAGTCGAGGCCGTCCGATATCTCTTCCCAGACGTTCTTCGAATTATCCAGATGGTCGCGGCTCTGGTCGACATATCCAAGGTGAACGGTGGGGCCGATGTCGATCTCGCCGGAATCCGCCTTCTCCTTACCGGTAATGATCTTGAACAGCGTCGACTTACCGGCGCCGTTGGGGCCGATCACTCCAACAATGCCGCCCGGCGGCAGCGTGAAGGAAAGATTGTCGAACAGGAGCTTGTCACCGTAAGCCTTGCTTAGACCATTCGCCTTGATGACCTTGCCTCCCAAACGCTCGGGCACCTGGATGAGGATCTCCGCTTTGCCAGGAACGTGCTTCTCCTGCGCCGCGACGAGTTGGTCGAACTTGGCAATACGGGCTTTGGACTTGGCCTGGCGGCCCTTGGGACCCTGCCGGATCCATTCGAGTTCGTCCTTGATCGCCTTCTGTCGACCGGATTCCTCGCGCTCCTCCTGCCCGAGCCTCTTCGCCTTCTTCTCGAGATAGGTCGAGTAATTGCCTTCGTAAGGAAAATATTTGCCCCTATCGAGCTCGAGGATCCAGCTCACGACATTGTCCAGGAAATAGCGGTCGTGGGTGATCATCAGCACCGCGCCCGGATATTCCTTCAGGTGGTTTTCCAGCCATTGGACGCTCTCGGCGTCGAGGTGGTTGGTGGGTTCGTCGAGGAGCAGGATGGAGGGCTTCTGGATGAGAAGCTGCGTCAGCGCGATTCGGCGCTTCTCACCGCCGGACAGGTTTTCGACCGGCCAGTCGGACGGTGGACAGCGCAATGCTTCCATCGCCACTTCTAGCTGGTTGTCCAGGGTCCAGCCTTCGACCGCGTCGATCTTGGCCTGGAGCTCGCCCATCTCCTCCATGAGCGCGTCGAAGTCCGAGTCCTCCTTTGGATCGCCCATTTCTGCCGATATGGCATTGAAGCGGTCGACCATGTCCGCGACGTCGCGCGCTCCGTCCTTGACGTTCTCAAGCACGTTCTTGCGAGGATCGAGCTGAGGCTCTTGGGGGAGATAGCCAACCGTGATGTTCTCCCCCGGCCAGGCCTCGCCCTGGAAGTCCTTGTCCAGTCCGGCCATGATTTTCATCAGCGTCGACTTGCCCGCGCCGTTCGGCCCCACGATTCCGATTTTGGCGCCGTGATAGAACTGCAGGTTGATGTGGCTTAGCACCGGCTTCTGGGCGCCGGGGAAGGACTTGGTCATGTCCTTCATAACAAAAGCATATTGGGCGGCCATTGGGTCGCGGATGTCCTTTGAGCGAGTTTTGGAAGAGCTGGCGGCCAGTTAGGATACCGCGAGCTCTTTTTCTAGTCGCGACCGACCATCGCCTCGGCATTCGCGAACCGATAATCGCGATATCTGTCTCGAAGGTCCTTCTTCGAGAGCTTGCCGGTGGCCGTGTGGGGCAAATCCTCGACGAATTCGATTGCATCGGGCAGCCACCATTTTGCGACCTCGCCCGAGAGGAAGTCTCGGATTTCCGCCTCGCAGACCTCGCTCTCCTTATCGCGGACAATGAGGAGCAGCGGCCTTTCGTCCCATTTGGGATGCGCGATTCCGATCGCCGCGGCTTCCTGCACGCCCGGGCATCCGACAGCTGCATTTTCGAGCTCGATGGAGCTGATCCACTCCCCTCCCGACTTGATCACGTCCTTGGCCCTGTCCGTCAGTCGAAGCGTGTTGTCGGGGTGAATGACCGCGATGTCACCGGTGTCGAACCAATTGTCGCAATCTACTGAATCCTCGTCCTTCTTGAAGTAGCGACGCACGACGGAGATGCCTCGGGTCTGAAGATGACCGGAGCTCGCGCCGTCCCGGGGGAGTACATTACCCTTGTCATCCACGACCCGAAGCTCGACGCCAAACATGGAACGGCCTGGGCGGGACTGATAATCGACCTGTTCCTCGTCGCTCATCAAGTCCCAGTTCACGGGCGGTCCCCCGACCGTTCCGATCGGCGACATCTCGGTCATGCCCCACAGGTGGCGGACACGAATGTTGCGTTTTCGAAGCCAGCGGATCGTCGCTGGTGGAGCGGAGGACCCGCCGACCATGATCGTGTGCAGCTTGCCAAGAGAAGCGCCCGTATCTTCCACGTGATCGATCATGTTCAGCCAGACAGTCGGGACACCGGCCGAATGGGTGACGCCCTCTTGGCTGAACAATCGGCAGATGCGCTCCGGGTCGTTGTCTGCGCACACCACCAGCTTCAGCCCCGTTATGGCCGCTGCGTAAGGGAGGCACCAGCTATTGGCGTGAAACATCGGAACGACCGGCAGCATCACCGAGCAGGCGGAAAGGTCGAAAATATCCGGCACGATGATCGACATCGCGTGGAGCACGGTGGACCGGTGCTCGTAGAGCACACCCTTCGGATTGCCAGTTGTGCCGCTCGTGTAACAAAGACCGCAGGGCTCGCGCTCGTCTCCTTCGTACCAGCGATAGTCTCCGTCTTCGACCTCGATCCAATGATCGAATTCGTCGTCGAACCGTACCCAGTGAGTAACCGAAGCCAGCTGCGGCTTCAGCCGATCCACCAGCTGCTGGAAAGCCGCGTCGTAGATGACCACGCGGTCCTCGGCATGATTGATGATGTAGGCGAGCTGGTCGTCGAACAATCGCGGGTTGAGCGTGTGAAGAACTCCGCCCATTCCGACCACGCCGAACCAAGCGGCAAGGTGGCGGTCGTGGTTCATCGCGAGTGTCGCGATCCGGTCGCCCGGCTTGGCGCCGGAGCGCTCGAGCGCCTGCGCCATCCGCCGAGCGAGGCTCGCGAGTTCCTTCCAAGTCGTCCGGATCGTAGTGCCGTCAGGGCGCGCTGCGACGATCTCGCGATCACCGTGCTCGCGCTCGGCGTGATCCATCAGCCGCATGATCCGGAGCGGCCAGTCCTGCATTGCGCCGAGCGACATCGCGCGCCTCCCCCGAAGAGTCACCCATCATGACTTAAAAATCGAGAGCCGGAAACGTCAGAAAGGAAGCTTGAATCCCGGCGGGAGCGGGAGGGTGCCCTGCATCTTCTGCATCTCTTCCGCGGCGGCCGCGTCTGCCTTGCTGCGGGCATCGTTCATCGCCGCCGCAATGAGATCCTCGACCATCATTTTCTCGCTCGGCGCGAGCAGGGTCTCATCGATGTCGACGCCGAGAATCCGGCCCTTGGCCGTCGCTCTAATCTTCACCAACCCTCCGCCGGCCGCGCCCTCGACCTCAATCCTGTCGAGGCTGTCCTGCGCCTTCTGTAGCTCGGCCTGGGCGTTCTGTGCCATTTTCATGATTTCATCGAAGTCAGGCATTTCGGGCATGTCAGCTGCCTCTCTGTGAATGGGATTCCAGTTCGGCGTCCGGGAACGCGTCCATGACCGCCTGGACCGTGGGATCGGCGAGCACATCAGCGCGAACGCGCTCCTCGGCCATTTTCTCCTGATCGAGAAGCGAAGGCTCTCCTGTTTCGTCCGACAGCGTCACTTGCCATGTCGCTCCGGTCGCTGATTTGAGGGCAACGGCGAGATCGCGTGGCCAATCGCCGCCGAGTGGCCGGACAGGCTTCAGGAGCAGCTCCGGAGGCGCGTAGCGGACCAGTCCGACCTGATCATGCAGCTGGAGGGCGAGCTGATGCCTTCCGGACTGCTCGAGGCGCGCGATGAGCCCTCGAAAATCGCCGGGCAGCTGCGCGCTCGGATTATTGCCCCTTGTTGCGGGCGCCGACCCCGGGCTTGCGCCGGCACCCTCGCTGCTCAACTTCTGGAGAAGGGTTGCGGGATCCGGCAGTTCGGCAGCATGGATGAGCCGCAAAAGCGCCATTTCCGCGGCCTCCCGCGGATCAGGCGCGGCATCGACGTCTTGCAGCCCCTTCAAAAGCATTTGCCACAGTCGGTGGATCGTTCCCCATCCAAGCGCCCCAGCGAGGGCTTGCGCGCTCTCGCGCTCCTCCGCGGACTGGAGAGCGCCGACACCCGAACCGGCCTTGGCGCGCGTTGCGGCGTGAAGGCTCTCCATTAGCCCTCGAAGAATCCGCGTCGGATCGATCCCGAGGTCATGCGCTTCGTCGAGGGCGGCAAGGGCGTTCGCTGCATCCCCGGATAGCACGAGCTCGAGAAGGCGACGGATGCGCCCCCTGTCGGCAAGCCCCAGCATCTCACGGACCTGCTCGACGGTGACCGCGCCCGCACCGTGGGCGATCGCCTGGTCGAGAATGGAGAGCCCATCGCGGGCGGAGCCTTCGGCCGCACTCGCGATCATTCCCAGAGCTTCGGGCTCGACCTCGACACCTTCAGCTTTCGCGACCTCCGCGAAATGTGCGGCCAACTTCTCGGCGGGAATTCGCCTGAGATCGAACCGCTGGCAGCGCGAGAGGACGGTCACTGGGACCTTGTCCACTTCGGTTGTCGCAAACAGGAACTTCACATGCTCCGGCGGTTCCTCAAGAGTTTTCAGCAACGCGTTGAATGCGTTCTTGGAAAGCATGTGCACTTCGTCGATAATATAGATCTTGTAACGCGCGCTGACGGACGCGTAGCGCACAGCGTCGACGATCTCCCGGATGTCGTCGACACCTGTATGCGAGGCGGCGTCCATCTCGATCACGTCGATGTAGCGGCCTTCCGCGATGGCGCGGCACGGTTCGCAGAGGTTGCACGGCTTGATCGTCGGCCCACCCTTGCCGTCAGGACCGACGCAGTTGAGCGCCTTGGCAATCAGACGTGCAGTGGAGGTTTTTCCAACTCCCCTCACGCCAGTAAGAAGAAAGGCGTGAGCAATTCGACCGCGCTCGATCGCATTCGCGAGCGTCTTCACCATCGCGTCCTGACCGATCAGCTCGCCAAAGGTTTGCGGACGATATTTGCGAGCAAGCACGCGATAGGCGGCAGTGGCTGCTGGCGCGGGCACATCAGGTAAATCGAGGCCCAGGGCGGGCGATTCGGCGTCTTCCATCAGCAGTGATCTAGGATGTGGCGCCCACGATGGCGAGCGGTGGAAGCCGACGACCCGGCTCGAAATCGTTGTGGCTGCTTCCTTCCGGACCTGACCAGGTTGGCGACAGCGCCGTCCGCCGACTTCCGTGCGGGCATATGGTGGAACACCGCCGTTCGTGCAAGTTCATCGTCCGGGCCCGCG
>JBJMVK010000065.1:0-20490 GCA_045810725.1 Sphingomonas sp.
AAACAACGCGTAGCTGAACGATTGACCGCCGGCTTGGAGACCGAAGGAAGCCGCACCGATCTTGTAATAGCCCATTGGCTTTCCTTGAACGAAGAGAACGCCCTCGCCGCCCTGCCCGCCGATAACGAAGCCGGCCTTCACGATCTTCGGGAAGACGAGAATCGCGCGTGCGTCTCGGCTATATCTGCGTGCCCTGTCGGACTGGGCGTATAGCCGATCGAGCGCGGCCTTGCCGTTAGCGTTCAATTCTGGACCGGTGGCGGCGGGGGCGCTCTGAGAAAGAGAGCCAAGGCCGGCGGCAAGCACGAGGCTTAGTACGAAGGTTCGAATGCTGGTCATTTTCCGCAACTCCCAGAGGTGCTGATGCCGGCGAACTTGGCGCACGGATCTGGCTTCAGCCATCAGCAATTTAACTGAGCGAGGCCTGTCCCCTTGCGAATTCCCGGATCGGCGAAACGCGATGGCGCTTTGACCGGAGGCGAATTCCGCTTAGCGATGATCGACTAGGTTGCCGACGAGAGTCGCCGTCGCAAGTCCCCGTCACCGGTCCGAGAGGCGGGGTAGCCCTGCACCGCCGCGTCGCAAAATAGGTGCCGAGTTGTTCCGTGCGATCGTCAGCCGACCTGCATGGCCGAGGCCCTAAAGCGCCCGGAAACGTTACTTGTCGACGGGCTTGTTAAGTCCGCTCCACAACGAGACCGGTCCGCCGGCGATAGTCGGCACGTCAACACGCTGCTGGCCCAGCAATACGGCACCCGCGATGCCGCAAACGAACCAGATAATTATCGCACCGAGGATATACGGCTTCATCGCTGCCCTCCCCGCTCGAACTGTCGAGCCAATGATTGCTTCAGGGCCCCTAGCTCGAAACTCTTTACATCCGGTGTCTTCGTTCGCGACCAACTTCCTAATCCGGGCGCAATCGCTCGACAGAAGCCGCGATCGCAAACAGTCGCCGGTCCTGCCCGCACCGAGCGAAAAGCATGAGCCCCGCGGCCAGGATCTCCGATCCGGGCATGGGCAGGGAGATCGCGCAAAGATCGAAGAAATTTGCGATGGCGGTATTGCGAAGCAGCAGCCGGTTGTTCGTGTTGAAGCGCTTGACGTCCTGAACCTCGGCGATGATCGGCGCAACGATCGGGGTGGTGGGCAATAGAAGCGCGTCCACGTCTTCAAGTGCAAGGTCCATCGCGCTTACGAGCTTGCTCCGATCATCAAGCATCAGGGCATGATCGGCAGCTGAGACAGCGCTGCCGGTTTCGATGCGTGAACGGACGATGGGATCATAATCCCTCCCGCGCGCCTCCATGCGTTCACGGTGAATCCGATAGGCTTCGACCGTTGCGATGGTCGCGCGCGACTGTACGCGAGCCATGTCGTCGAAGAGAGGAAATTCCATTTCGACGAGTTGCCCGCCGGCACGTCCAAGTCGGTCGATCTCGGCTTCAAACCGATTTGCCACGCTTAGTTCGAGGTCATCGAGCGGCAGTCCCTTGGGCAAGCCGAGCCGAAGGCCTTTCAGGGTCGCAGGTTCCAACGGCCACGGTTGCTCTCCCGCGAGCACCGCGTCCGTAGCGGCGCAGGCCTCGACGCTTCGCGCGAGCGGACCGATCGAATCCAGCGTTGGCGACAAGGGAAACGCGCCGTCCGTACAAACCCGGCTCTTCGTCGGCTTGTAGCCGACCACGCCGCAAAGCGCCGCCGGGATCCTTGTCGATCCTCCAGTATCGGTGCCGATTGCGATCTCGCACATATCGTCCGCAACGGCGACGGCGGCGCCGGATGATGAACCGCCCGGAATGCGTGTGCGATCCCGAGGGTTGCCGGGCGTGCCGAAATGAGGATTCGCTCCAACGCCGGTGAACGCGAATTCCGACATGTTGGTCTTCCCGACGATGATGGCGCCAGCGTCGCGAAGCCGCTTCACGACGGGTGCGTCCCGTAGCGCCGGCGGCGCATCGGCGAGGGTCTTTGACCCTGCACGCGTCGGCTCGCCGGCGACATCGAAGAGGTCCTTGATGCTGACGATGGCCCCATCGAGAGGACCAAGCCCGCCTCCCTCGCGAGCCCGACGGTCGGCCCCCTCCGCCGCTGCACGAGCGGCTTCAGGATAGAGGGTCAGATATGTCCGCGCTCCTTCGCCGCCGGGATCTTTAATTCGTGCAAGAGCATGTTCCAGTCGATCACGGGCTGACAGCGGAGTTGTCATGCGCTCCGCCATAGCGCGGTCCGCGCCAATGTCCTTAATGGCGCCCAGCGTCCAAGAGGAATTCGGGCGCCGAACGACGAATGCAGGGCGAATTTTGGCCCTGCGTCCCGTCCTTAGCCGAGTGCCTCGGCGATCAACCTGCGGCTGTTGTCGATCCCATAGAGCGCGATGAAGCTGCCCATGCGAGGGCCCTGGCTGGACCCGAGCAGAGTCTCGTAGAGAGCCTGGAACCAGGCGCGGAGGTTTTCAAATGGATGACGCTTCCCGACTTCGAACACCTGCGTCTGGATGTCCTCGCCCGAGGCATCCTGGGGAAGCTTGGCGAGCTCGCAATCGAGATCCCTCAGCGCTTCGGCTTCCATTTCGTTAGGCGGGCGCCGCTTCAGAGTTGGAGCCACGAAATCACGCGCGTAATTGATCGCAAGGCCAATCAGCTCGTCGAGCTCGGGATCGCTTTGAGGGGAAGTCCCCGGCGCGTAGCGCTGCACGAACTTCCAGGCGGTCTCCTTGTCCGCAACGCCGGGAAGACTGGCGAGGTTTAGAAGCAGCCCGTAGGTGAGCGGAAGCGCTTCGGTAGGTACCTTGCCGCCATGAATGTGATGTACCGGATTGCCGAGCTTCTGCTCGATCGGCTGGTTGGCGTAATTCCCGCGGAATTGCCAATATTCGTCAACCGCTCGCGGGATGACACCGATGTGCAGGCTCTTCGCGCGCTTCGGCTCGCGGTAGATATAGAAGGCGAGGCTTGGCTCGCTTCCATAGCGCAGCCACTCCTCGAGGCTTAGGCCGTTTCCCTTCGACTTGGAGATCTTCTCGCCCTTGTCGTCGAGGAACATCTCGTAGTTGAAGCCTTCAGGCGGGCGCCCGCCGAGGATCCGGGCGATCTTGCCCGATTGGATAACGCTGTCGATGAGGTCCTTGCCGGACATTTCGTAGTCCACGCCCAGAGCGATCCAGCGGGCCGCCCAGTCCACCTTCCATTGTAACTTCGCCGCACCGCCCAGCGCGGACTGCTGGACCCGGCTGCCGTCCTCGTCGTCGAACGCGATCAGGCCGGCCTCGGCGTCGATCACGTCGACGGGCACCTGGAGGACTCGGCCGCTCACGGGAGAGATCGGAAGCACCGGCGAATAGGTCTTGCGCCGATCTTCCCTCAGCGTCGGGAGCATCACGCCCATGATCGCCTCAAAGCCCAGGAGCACCTTGCGGACGACGCCATCGAAGCGGCCGCTGGTGTAGCAGTCGGTCGCCGAGAGGAATTCGTAGTCAAAGCCGTAGCGGTCGAGGAAGCCCTGCAGCATCGCATTGTTGTGATGCGCGAAGCTCTCATGCTCGCCGAACGGATCGGGAATCTGGGTCAGCGGCTTTCCGAGATGTTCCCTCAGCAGCTGCTGGTTCGGAACGTTGTCGGGGACCTTGCGCAGGCCATCCATGTCGTCGCTGAACGCAATGAGTCGCGTCGACGCCCCGCCGGTCAGCTCCTCATAGGCGTGCCGGACGAAGGTCGTGCGCGCGACTTCGTTGAAGGTGCCGATGTGCGGCAGGCCCGACGGACCATAGCCCGTCTCGAAAATCACCGGGTCCCCGGCGGGCTTGCCGTCGGGCCAGCGCTTCAACAGCTTTCGCGCTTCTTCATAGGGCCAGGCCTTGGACGCGAGCGCGGCGGAGCGGAGGTTGGTGACTTCTGACATTTGCCTGGCGCTCCTAGCGAAGGGGCGACGGCGCTGCTAGCCGAGGGGCATGCGGCCGATCGCCGAATATGAGCCGATGGATCGGGAGCGCTTCGAGCGCGAGATTGTCCCCAAGGGTGAACCGGCGGTCTTTCGCGGCCTGGTCGCAAATTGGCCGGCAGTCCGCGCTGGCGCGGAGGGGGGGCCGGAAGCGCTCGCCGACATGCTGCGCTTCTGCGCGACCGATGAACCATTCCAGGCATGGTTCGCGCCGCCCGAGGTGGAAGGTCGATTCAACTACAATGCCGATTTCAGCGGCTTCAATTTCGAACGGAAGCTGGCGACGGTCGATCAGCTGCTCGACTTGCTGCTGCGCCAGATCGGACATGAGAAGCCTTACTGCATGTACGCCGGCGGCATCCCCATCCGTAAGCACTTGCCGGCCCTCGTCCCGAATATCCCGGTAACGATGCTGGACATGAAGCGCGAAACGCTCATCTCGCTGTGGCTCGGCAACCGAACGCACACCGCCACGCACTGGGATCAGTCGTCGAATCTCGCCTGCGTCGTGGCGGGCCGTCGCCGGTTTACCCTATTCCCGCCGGATCAGCTGAAGAACCTCTACGTCGGGCCGCTGGAGTTCACCCTGGCCGGCCAACCGACTAGCCTCGTGGACATCGACACGCCCGACCTCGAGACCTACCCCAGCTTCGGTCAGGCGCTGAAGACCGCTCGGCGAGCACAACTCGGTCCTGGCGACGCGCTCTACGTCCCCGCCATGTGGTGGCACGACGTTCTTTCGCTCGAGGACTTCGGATGCCTGATCAATTTCTGGTGGCGGGAAGGTGAACCGCCAAACCTCACGCCGCTGAATGCGCTATATCATTCGGTGATCACGATGAAGAACCTGCCGCCCAAGGAGCTGGCGGCGTGGCGTGCGCACTTCGATCACTACGTCTTTGGGGCCAATGGCGACCCCGTTGAATATTTGCCGGAGCAGGCGCGAGGAATCCTCGGCCGGCGAACTCCCGAGCTGGTGGCCCGTGTGAAAAAGCTGCTGGCGGACTTGCTGAGCCGATAATCCGCGTTCCACTTCCGTTCTCAGTGACTTAAGACGGATCGATGGACCGCGTCCCTCTCCCTGCGCTGCACGCAACCCACGCGGGGATCTGGCTCGCAGCCCGGGACGGCGAGGTCCGCGAGGCCAGCCGAGGCGAAGCCATCGCCCTGGCGGCGGAAACTCCGCACATCATCCTCAATGCTCCACTCGTGGGGCAGCGGCTCGGCTATCCCGAACTGAGCGGGCTCGACCTGCTCGAGCTGTTCGCCTTCATCCATCCCGCGCGTTTCGCAGTGCCGACGGCGGCGGGCTTGAGTCGGGTGTTGGATCTCGAGCCGCCCGTGAGTGAAGCGGATGCGGCGGCGGCACTGCAGCGGATTGCGGCGCGGCTGTTCGCGGTGCTCAGCGATCCGGACTGGCGCGAGCGGGAAGGGGCGTGGACGTCCAATGCGACCCTGCATCGGCTCGGCTGGGCCTGGGCGTCACTGATCGGCGCTCGGCTCGAGCGGCCGGAGCGTGGCGAGCGCATGCTCTTCTCGCGGCTTAAGCAATGGGAGGAATCCGGTGAGCGGCCGCCGCCGCGCACGGTCAGCGTCGATGCGGCGGAAGCACGGGCCAGGCTCGACGCGCTGACCGGCCGGATCGAACCGCGCGAAGGACAGCGCGCAATGGCGGAAGCGGTGACGCAGGTCTTTGCTCCGAAGCGATCGAAGGACGCACCCAATCTCCTGCTCGCCGAGGCGGGGACCGGAATCGGCAAGACGCTCGCATATCTCGCGCCCGCTTCGGTTTGGGCCGCGGAGTCCGGCGGGACAGTGTGGGTCTCAACCTTCACGAAAGCGCTGCAGCGCCAGTTGGACGCCGAAGGGCCCAAACTGTTTGCCGATGCGAACGAGCGAGCGCGCAAGATCGTCGTGCGCAAGGGCCGCGAGAATTATCTCTGCCTGTTGAACCTCGAGGACGCATTGCAGGGCGCATTCGCTGGGCGCGCCGCGATCCTCGCGCAGCTGGTCGGGCGCTGGGCGGCCTACACCAAGGACGGCGACATGGTCGGCGGCGACCTGCCGGGCTGGCTGCCGAGCCTGTTCCGCCGCACCGGCTCGACCGCGCTTACCGACCGCCGCGGCGAGTGCGTCTATGCCGGCTGCCCGCACTACCGGCGCTGTTTCATCGAGCGTGCCGAACGGGCGAGCCGTGAGGCGGATATTGTCATCGCCAACCACGCACTGGTGATGATCAATGCGGCGCGTGCTCGGGAAGAAGCGTCGGGAAGGATTCTGTTCGACGAAGGCCATCACCTGTTCGATGCCGCCGACTCGACGTTCGCGGTCACCTTCGGTGGGCAGGAAGCGATCGAGCTGAGACGCTGGATCGTCGGGCCGGAAGGACGATCGCGGGGGCGACGGCGGGGGCTCGCGGCGCGGCTGATGGACGTTGCCTCGTACGACGAGGAAGGTGCGCTGGCGCTTGAGTCGGCGGTCGATGCGGCGCGGGCGCTGCCATCCGATGGCTGGCTTCAGCGGCTCGTCGAAGGTTCGCCGTTTGGGCCCGTCGAGGCGCTGCTCGCCGAGGTGCGCGGCGTCGTCTACGCACGATCCAAGGCGCAGGAAGCGGGGTACGGACTCGAAACGGAACTCGCCGAGCCGGACGGCGCGCTGGTCTCGCAATCGGCCGCCGCGATGCAGACGCTCGAAGCGCTTCAGAAGCCGCTCGCGGCACTTGCGCGTCGCCTTGAGGCGGTGATCGAGGACGCGCCTGACTGGCTCGACTCCCAGGCCCGTGCCCGGGTCGAGGGCGCCATCCGAGGTCTGTCATGGCGCCGCGAAACTCTGGCCGCGTGGATCGCGCTGCTGGCGCGTATCGGCGGAGAGGCCGATCCGGAGTTCGTCGATTGGCTCGCCGTCGAACGCATCGACGGACGCGAGCTCGACGTTGCGATCAACCGCCGTTGGCTCGATCCGACGAAGCCGCTCGCCGCGGTCGTGCTAGCCCCGGCCGACGGCGTCCTCGTCACCTCGGCAACCCTGCGCGGCGGTGAGGAATGGTCCGCCGCCGAAGCGCGCACCGGCGCCGCGCATTTGCCGCTGCCTGCGCAGCGGTTCGAAGCCGAAAGCCCGTTCGACTATGGCGCGTGTTCGGAGGTCCTCATCGTCACCGACGTGAAGCAGGGCGACATCGCCGCGCTCGCGGGAGCCTATGCTCGGCTGGTCGAGGCGGCGAGCGGCGGCACGCTCGGTCTCTTCACCGCGATCCAGCGCCTGAAGGCCGTGCACGCACGCATTGCTGACCGCCTTGCCCGCGCCGGACTTCCGCTCCTCGCGCAGCACGTCGACCCCATTGACGCCGGGACTCTCGTCGACATCTTTCGCGACGACCCGCGCGCTTCCCTGCTCGGCACCGACGCGCTTCGCGATGGAGTGGACGTTCCAGGAGATTCCCTGCGTCTCGTCGTGATGGAACGCGTGCCCTGGCCGCGTCCCACCGTGCTTCACGCTGCCCGGCGCATGGCAGGTGGGGGCAGCGCTTATGACGACCGGGTCGTCCGCGCCAGGCTGGCGCAGGCCTTCGGGCGGCTTATCCGCAGGCAGGACGATTGCGGGGTTTTCGTGATTTTGTCGGCCGCCATGCCATCGCGGCTGCTGAAGGCCTTTCCGCCGGGTGTCCCGATCCGGCGCGTTCCGCTCGACCAGGCGATTGATGCTGTCGAAGCGCGGCTCACGAGAACGCCCGTAACACAATATGAAGCGGTGAAATGAAGCGCCTGACGGTTCTTCGCCATGCGAAATCGAGCTGGGAAAACGCGAACTTTGCCGACTTCGACCGGCCGCTGAACGAGCGGGGGCGGAAAGCTGCGCGGCGCGTCGGTCGGGAGCTCAAGCTTGGTGCTTTCCATCTCGACCTGTGCGTCGCTAGCACCGCCGTTCGCGTGCGCGAGACATTGGAGGGATTGATGGAGGGCTATAGCAATTGGGGCGTCGAGATCCGGTTCGAGCCCAGGATCTACGAAGCCAGCCTGGCGACATTGGTCGAGATCGTGCACGGCCTACCGGAATCATCCACGGCTCCACTTGTCATCGGCCACAATCCGGGACTGCACCGGCTGGTCCTCGAGCTTGCCCGTGACGACAGCAAGGGCCTGCGCGATCGGCTTCTGAACAGGTTTCCGACGGCGGCGGTCGCAGTGCTCGAGCTAAAAGCGGATTGCTGGGCTAAGGTCGGGGCCGCGGGCGGCGAAATCGCGGAGCTGATTTTTCCCAGGGATCTCGACTAGGAATCGAGCGCATCCGACAGGCGGTTCCGAAGCGCAATCAGGCGGAACACGTCAACTCCGATGGGCCCCTCATGCTGCGGAATATTGGCCTGTTGCGCGGTGGACACAGCGGCAGCAAAGTCCGACTGCGCGTGCTCTCCCGCAGCTTCCTTTTCGCGCAGCACTTTCTGCACGCCGCGGACCGTATAGCCTTCCTGGTTCAGCAGACGGTTGATGCGGCGCACGAGCTCGACGTCGGCAGGCCTGTAGTAGCGGCGATTGCCCGCGCGTTGCATCGGCCTCAGCTGCGGGAAGCGGCTCTCCCAATAGCGCAGGATGTGCTGGGCGACGCCGAGCTGCTCGGACAGTTCGCCGATGGTCAGTAAAGCGCCCGGGTCCTTGTCGGCCGGCACGCGGGGTTCATCCCTTCGCGATCTGGTCGCGCATGATTTGGCTGGCGCGGAATGTCATGACTCGACGGGGCGCGATCGGCACTTCGATGCCGGTCTTGGGGTTGCGGCCAACGCGCTGGCCCTTGTCGCGCAGGATGAAAGTTCCGAAGCCGGAGACCTTCACATTCTGTCCTTCCGAAAGCGCGTGACACATATGATGCAGAACGCGCTCGACGACGCTCGCAGATTCGGCGCGCGAAAGGCCAAGCCGCCGGTGAACCACGTCGGCGAGGTCTGCGCGCGTCAGCGTGCTGTTTGCGCTGGCGTCATTATTGATCCGCGCGATCCCGAGATCGGCCATGAATTATCTCCCGAGTCGACGGCGTGCCCCCCGCCGTACAATTACACTTTCGTAACGGAATAACGCCGTGTCGGCAATTCGACAATCGACGAATATCCCAATTCTTTCAATACCTGAGCGCTGCCGCCCCCCATGTAAAGCCACCGCCCATAGCTTCAAGAACGACGATATCGCCGCGTTTGATTCGCCCATCCCTGACGGCCGTATCAAATGCAAGTGGCACTGATGCCGCGGACGTGTTGGCATGCTGGTCAACAGTGACAACCACTTTCTCCGCGGGAAGCCCGAGTTTCCTCGCCGTTGCATCGAGGATCCGAGCGTTCGCCTGGTGCGGAACGACCCAGTCCACGTCCGCCGCGGTGAGGCCGGCTTCTTCGAGCACTTCGTTCAGCACTTCCGCCAAGTTTACGACAGCGTGCCTGAACACTTCCCGACCCTTCATTCGAAGCTTGCCGACAGTGCCCGTCGTCGAAGGGCCGCCATCGACGAACAGGAGGTCGTTATGTCGCCCGTCGGCGTGAAGCTTCGTTGCAAGAATGCCGCTTTCGCTTTCCTCTGCGCTTAGTACCAGCGCGCCGGCGCCGTCGCCGAACAGCACGCAAGTTCCGCGATCCTCCCAGTCGAGGATTCGGCTGAACGTTTCGGCGCCAATGACCAGAGCCTTGTCTGCATTTCCTGACCGCAGCATCGAATCGGCGACTGACAGCGCGTAGAGAAATCCAGTGCAGACAGCGTGGACGTCGAACGCGATGCAATCGGCGATTCCGAGTGCTGCCTGCACCTTCGTCGCCGATGACGGGAAGGTCTGGTCCGGCGTCGCGGTCGCAAGAACGATGAGGTCAATGTCGCTTGCGGCGAGCTTCGAATTCTCAAGCGCGCGCCGCGCAGCATCGGTAGCGAGGCTTGCAGTGGTTTCGCCATCACCAGCGACGTAGCGGCTGCGGATCCCCGTACGCTCGACAATCCATTCGTCGGAAGTGTCGACCTGTTTCGCCAGCTCTTCGTTGGTGACGCGTCGCGCCGGAAGCGCGCTTCCGATACCCAGAACTTGGGCGCGCTTCACTGCGCTGCCCCATTGGCGAATGCGTGCGCTCGGAAATCATCGAGGTCGTCGCCGATCTTTCGAGTGATGTCGTTACGCACCATGCTCGCGGCGACGTGGATCGCGTTCGCCACACCCTTGGGGTTGGCGCCGCCGTGGCTCTTCACGACGAGGCCATTGAGGCCGAGAAAAACCGCGCCGTTGTGATTGTTCGGATCAAGGTGGACCTTCAGGAGATTGAGGGCGGGCTGCGACAGGGCGAAGCCAGCCTTCGAACGGAGCGAACTCTTGAACGCGCGGCGCAAGAGGTCAGTGACGAAGCGCGCCGTGCCTTCCGCCGTCTTGAGGGCGATGTTTCCGGAGAAGCCGTCGGTGACGACGACATCGACCTGGCCGCGCGAGAGCTGATCGCCCTCGGTGAAGCCGTCGAACCTCAGCGGCAGATAATCTGCTTCCCTGAGCAGCGCGGCCGCCGCCTTTAGTTCTTCGGTGCCCTTGAGTTCTTCGGTACCGATGTTGAGCAGCTTCACCCGCGGCTTGTGGATCCCGAGCACGCAGCGCGCATAAGCTGCTCCCATGACCGAGAACTGGACGAGGTTCTGGGCATCGCATTCCGTGTTCGCACCGAGATCAAGCATGATGACGTCGGTATCGCCGAGCGTCGGAAGGAGCGCGGCGAGGGCGGGCCGGTCGATGCCTGGCATGGTTCGGAGGGCGAGCTTCGACATGGCCATGAGGGCGCCGGTGTTTCCTCCGGACAGCGCTGCGTCCGCCTTTTCCTCTTTGACCGCGTTGATCGCCATCCCCATTGACGTGATGCGCGCGCGGCGGATCGCCTGGCTTGGTTTCTCGCTTGGTTCGATCGCTTCGGGCGAATGAACAAGGGTCAGCCGCTCGAGCAGGTTCTTGTGGTGCTCGATCTCGCCCCGGACGCGACGTTCGTCACCATAGAAGGTGAATCGAAGCGATGGATCTTTCCTAAGCGCACGGGAAGCGCCCGAAATGATCACCGTGGGGCCGCTGTCGCCCCCCATGGCGTCGATTGCGATGCGTGGGCCCCCGTCCATTGCGAGGCCTCTCGTTCGCTTAGGCCCCGGTCGAAACGATCTCGCGGCCGTTATAATGGCCGCACGCCGAGCACATGTTGTGCGGCAGTTTCAGCTCGCCGCAGTTGGGGCACTCCTGGAAGCTCTTGGCCTCCAGCGCATGATGGCTGCGGCGCATGTTCCGCTTCGACGGCGAGGTTTTTCTTTTAGGGACAGCCATTCCGGCACCTTCAAATCAAAAGACAGCAATAAAAATTGCGACGATCTGCGCCTCATCTCGGCGGGGCTTCCCCCGCGGCGGCGCCCGGATCGTCGCGAACCGCGGCTCCTATAGCGAAACTCCGCTCTGTTGCAAGTCAGGCGGTCGCCAGGGCGGCGTCGCCGACGAAGGGGTTGGTGGCTCGTTCATGGCCAAACGTCGACATCTGGCCGTGGCCTGGAACGAACGCCGTATCGTCCCCCATCGGCCACAGGCGCTCGGTGATCGAGCGAACGAGCTGCTGCTGGTCCCCGCGCGGGAAGTCCCATCGGCCGACCGAGCCTCTGAAAAGCACGTCGCCAACGAGCGCGAGGTTTGAGCCCGGATGATGGAACACGACATGCCCGGGCGTATGGCCGGGACAGTGGCGTACGTCGAAGGTCAGTTCGCCAACGGTGACCTGGTCGCCGTCGACGAGCCACCGTGCCGGTTCGAACGGCTGACCGGCGACTCCATATTTCGCGCCGTCCTCCGCGAGGCGGTCGATCCAGAAGCGGTCTTCCTCGTGCGGTCCCTCGATCTCGACTCCGAGCTCCTCCGCGAAGATGCCGGCGCCGCCGCAATGGTCGATGTGGCCGTGGGTCAGCAGGATCTTCTCGATGGTGACGTTGGCCTGCTCGGCCGCGGCCTTGAGGCGCGGGAGGTCGCCGCCCGGATCGACGAATGCTGCCCGCATAGTCCTGGTGCACCACAGAAGCGTGCAATTTTGGTGGAGCGGCGTGACCGGGATGATCGCTGCGCGCAGCGGCGGCTCGGCTGCGCTCATTTCCAGGGGTCGGTTGCGGACCACGGTTTGAGCGTCGCCATCGCCGGCGGCTCGTTCTTCATCGATGCGGCCACCGCTTCCGCGCCGCGGAGCGCGCGCAGAACGTTGCCGCCGGCTAGCTTCGAAAGATTCTGGTCGCTCCACCCGCGCCGGATCAGCTCGGCGAACAGGAGGGGGTAGCCGCTGACGCTGTTCATGCCTGGGGGGGCTTCGTCGTAAGGGATACCGTCGAGGTCACCGCCGAGGCCGACATTATCGTAGCTCGCGATCTTGGCGATATGCTCGATATGGTCCGCGATCTCGCCGACGCTCACCTGCGGCGCGGGGTTCGCCTTCTTCCAGGCATCGATCGCGGCCTTCTTCTGATCAGGCTGACCGACCAGCAGCGAACTCACCCGCGCCTCCTCGGCTGCCTCTTCGGCGTTCCACTTGCGCGCGGCGTTCGACACGTAGCCGTTGTAGAAGTTCACCATTACGACGCCGCCATTCTGCGCGGTCAGCTTCAGCACATCGTCGGAAACGTCGCGCGGATGATCGTCGAGGGCGCGGGCGCTGCTGTGTGAGAAGATCACCGGCGCCCGGCTGGCCTGGATGGCCGCCTTCATGGTGTCCTCACTGACATGGCTGAGATCGACGAGCATGCCGACACGGTTCATCTCGTGCACCACCGTCCGCCCGAAATCATTGAGCCCGTGGTACTTCGGATCGTCGGTCGCGCTGTCGGCAAACTCGTTGTTCTTGAAATGCGACAACGTCATGTAGCGCGCCCCGAGCTCGTAGAATTGCCTCAATGCAGCAAGGCTGCCACCGATCTGGTGGCCACCTTCGATTCCGATCAGGGAAGCGATCTTGCCGGCCTTGTGGATTCGAACGACGTCCTCGGCGGTCCGCGCCAGCTCGAGGTCGCTTGGATACGCCTTGACCAGCCGCTTCACGGTGTCGATCTCCTCGAGCGTCGCTCGAACCGCAGTGTCGCCCGTCAGCTCCGAGGGGATGAACACCGACCAGAACTGGCCGCCGACGCGCCCCTCGTGGAGCCTCGCCATGTCAGTCATGAGCGGCACCTTTCGCTGGTTCGTGCCGCTTGCCAGCCCTTCGACGCTCATCGCATAATTCTCGCGAAGCTGCTCGGGAAGGTCGTTGTGCCCGTCGATCAGCGGCGTGGCTTTGAGGATTCGGTCTATGCGCGCCTGGACCTTGGGGTCGATCGGCTGGGCCTGGAGTGCGCCCGGCACCATCGCCAATGCTCCCGCGAGCAGGAGGAAATGTCTTGTCGTCATGGACGGGGGTTTAGGAACAGCCGTTCGCCTGCGCAATCGCTAGGGCTTGCACATGGCGCCGCGAGTCGCGAAGCATTGAGCCAATGTCTCCCTCACCCGATATTGAAGTCACGATGGAATTCGATCCCGAAGAGGGGATCGCCAATCTTGATGAGCATCTCGACACGCTTAAGAACGCCGCCGAAGCGCATGGCTTCAAGTTCGATCGCCACGCGGCACGCAATGAGCTTCAGGCCGCGACATTCGGCAAGGATCGCCCGGCGATTGCCCGGCTTCTGCTCAGTCCAACGGGCATGATGGCAATCGAGGTGAAGCCCGCCTAGGCGGCGAGCGGGAATCGAAGCAGCCGGTCGGAAACGGGCACCAGCGCCGTGGCGGCGGGACCCACAGAACGCATGATCTCGGGATGGTGCGCGTCGAGGCCGCCGGTCAGCGCTCCGAACGCGGGCATGATGAGCTTCGTTGCCGACTTGACGAAGCAGCGACGCGAGACGTGCCGTCCGCGAACGTTGAGCCGGAGCTTGGGGTGGAAATGTCCGGAGATTTCGGGCCGCGCTTCGCGGGGCACGGCCTCATGGCGAAGCACGATTCCGCCGATTTCCACCTCGTCCTCGATCCGGCCGCCGCAATGATCGGCGAACCCCGGATCGTGGTTGCCGACGATCCAGATCCAGTCGAGCCTGGACGTGAGTTCAGTGAGCAGCTCTCGAGCGTTCGCCGGCAGCCGCTCGCAGCCAAACGCATCATGGAAGCTGTCGCCAAGGCAATATAGGCGGCTCGCACCGCTGCGCTGCGCCTCCGCGCCGAGCGCAGTCAGAGTGGCGTGCGAATCATAAGGGGGAAGGAACTGTCCCAGGCGTGCAAACCAGCTCGCCTTTTCGAGGTGCAGGTCGGCGACGAGCAGCGCCTCACGTGCGTGCCAGAACAGCGCGCCGGACGGCGTTGCCTCGAACGTTTCGCCCGCGAACGAAAAGGGAACCATGTGACCGGTCTAACGCCGGCCACGCCGTCAATCTAGAGGACTATTCGTAGTCCCCGCCAGACGGGCTCGGACGCGGCGGAGCCGCGGCAGTGAGACGCAGCGCCTCCGCGGCCTCGCTCAGCGACGCCAGCTCTTCCGTCTCGTCTTCTTCGTCGATCCGGACCTTCTGGAGGTTCGTCACGATCGCTTCCTCGAGATGCTTCGGCCTCACCGTCTCTTCGGCGATTTCCCGAAGAGCGACGACCGGGTTCTTGTCGCGATCGCGATCGATCGTGAGGTCCGCGCCGCCCGAAATCTGGCGCGCACGCTGGGCCGCGAGCAGGACCAGATCGAACCTGTTCGAGATCTTGTCTACGCAATCTTCAACCGTAACGCGCGCCATTCGTCGCTCCGCAAAGCTATTCCAAGCCAGGAATATGGGATTTCAGGAAGGCGTCGCCAATAGCTTGTGGCGGCTTCGAAAGTCAAGAAAAGCCGGGCCCCTGCGCCGCCGCTTGAAATCCGGGGGGAATCCTGCGGGCTAATGCCGCCATCCCTGCGCCAGCAGCCCGTGCCGTTGCGGCCAACTCGGGCATTCTCTTTGGCAAGGGTCGAAGTCCGAAGTGACACGTGTTTGAAAATCGGCCACCAACTTGCGGCATGGCCGACCATGCCTCACCACCACCGACGAGCGGGCCGATCCGGGGGGAGATCGCGGGCAATCGGCTCGAGCTGATCGAGAGCGGGCTCGAACGGTTCAACATGCTGCTCGAGCTGATCGGCGGTGCCGAAAAGTCGATCAAGATGCTTATGTACAAGTTCAATCCCGACAAGGACGGCGACATCGTCCGAAGCGCGCTCACCGAGGCAGCGACCCGCGGGGTCGAAGTCGAGTTGCTCGTCGACGGCTTCGGCTCGGCAGTGACTCCGAAATTCTTCGCCGACCTGGCAAGCGCCGGCGGCAAGCACTGCGTCTTCAATCCCAGTTGGGGGCGCCGCTATCTCCTGCGCAACCACCAGAAGCTGATCGTCATCGACGAGAGGACGGTCCTGATCGGCGGTGCCAATATCGACGTTAGCTACCTCGAGGACCGTGGATCGAACCATTGGCGTGATCTCTGGCTTCGCCTCGACGGACCCGAGGCAGTGCTCCCCGGCCGCTACTTCGACAGCATCTTCCGCTGGTCCAGGCGGCGAAAATCGACGCTCCGCTCGCTCAAGCGCACGATCGGAGAGTATAGCGAGTGGCGAGGGCCGCTGCAGTGGAAGTTCAGCGGACCCTTGAGCATGCGCAACAGCTGGTGGCGGAGCATCGGCCGGGACATGAAGACCGCCCGCAGGCTCGACATGATCTTTGCTTATTTCGCGCCGCCAGGAGCCATGCTGAGACGCATCGGCCGGGTGGGGCGGCGCGGCCGCGCCCGGGTCGTCAACGCAGCCAAGTCTGACAACGGAGCGACGATCGCGGCCGCGAGGCACAGCTACAGCCGTCTCATCCGCCGGCACGTCGAGCTTTACGAATATCAGCCGGCCAAGCTTCACACGAAGCTCGTGATCGTGGACGACATCGTCCACATCGGCTCATCCAATTTCGATTACCGCAGCTTCTACATCAATCTGGAAGTGATGCTCCGCATAAAGGATGCCCGGTTCGCGGAGCAGATGCGCGGCTATTTCGAGCGGGAGCTCAAGGACAGCCGCTGGATCACTCACGAGGTCCATGCCCGGCGCGCGACCCTGTGGCGGCGCTTAAAGTGGGCGCTCTCCCACTTCCTGGTGAACATCATGGATTATACCGTCACCAGACGGCTGAACTTCCACCTCGAGCGCTAGCCCTTGGGTTCCCCCTTGTAGGCCCAGAACAGGGTGGCTGGCGGAACATTGATCCACTCGAACCCGCGCTTGATCGACGCGAAGTGCGGGCGGATGAAGTCGCCCACCTTCGGGCTGAACTGATAGACGAGGAACGCGCCGCCGGGACGGAGCACGTTCGAGGTCGCTTCGGCGATGGCGTCGCCGACACCCGGCGGGAGTGTCGAAAACGGCAGGCCCGAAAGCACATAATCGGCTGAGCCGAGTTCGTGATCGGCGAGGATCTTCTCGACGTCGGCTGCCGAACCGCTGATGGCGATTAGCCGTGGATCGTCGATCGATTCCTTCAGATAGCCCGTAAAGTCGGGGTTCGTGTCGATCGTCACCAGCTTGGCATCGACCCCGAGCTTCTCGAGCACCGGCCGCGTGAAGGTCCCGACTCCGGGGCCATATTCCACGAACAGCCTTGTGTTCGCCCAGTCGACGGGCGCCAGCATCTTCTCGATGAGCACTCGGCTCGAGGGAATGATCGAGCCGACCATTACCGGATTCTTGAGGAATCCGCGAAGAAACTGCCACTGGGCACTTGGGCTGCGGCGGTCGCGGCGGCGCTGCAGGCGTCGTGAACCTTTGAGCGTCCGCGCGGGTGAAGTCGACATGATGGCTCCCGTGGGGCAGAGAAGGGCCGGAGCGTTGGCAAATGCGCCGCCGCTTGGCAAGTTTCCCAACGTTACTGTTACGCATCGGGCCAAGGTCTCTCCACGAACCGCGCCAATTGCGCGACGAAGAGGTGGAGGGCCGTGACGGTGGTCCGTTCAGGCCTTTCCGCCCTCTTTTGGCCGCAGCATGCCGGGAAGAACGAAACCGATGCCGCCGAGCGGCCGGGTGGCGTCGCTCTTCAAGGTCTCCTGGATGCGCGAATATTCCTCGAGCATCTCGAGCGTGACCGAAGCGCGGGTCTCGGCGAGTGCAAGCTCGAAGTCGGCCATTGTCACCTTCGCTGAATCGAGGCCACGGCGCAGCGCGGTGAGGCCGGCGCGGCGCACGAGGTCCTCGAGGTCAGCGCCCGTGAAACGATCGGTGCGCTGCGAGATCTTCTCGAGATCGACGTCGTCGGCGAGCGGCATGTGGCGGGTATGAATCGCGAGGATCCGGCGCCGCCCGGGCGTGTCCGGAGTCCCGACATAGATGAGCTCGTCGAAGCGGCCCGGACGAAGCAGCGCCGGGTCTATGAGTGTCGGGCGGTTGGTCGCTCCAATCACGACGACGTTCTGTAATTCCTCGAGGCCATCCATCTCGGAGAGGATGGTATTGACCACGCGCTCGGTGACCTGCGGTTCGCCAAGCCCGCCGCCCCGCGCCGGAACCAGGCTATCGAGCTCGTCGATGAAGATGATCGTGGGCGCGACCTGCCGCGCGCGGTTGAACAGGCGCGCGATCTGCTGCTCACTCTCGCCATACCATTTGCTCAAGAGGTCGGACGATTTGGTCGCAATGAAATTGGCCTCGCTTTCACGCGCCGCAGCCTTGGCTAGAAGGGTCTTTCCAGTGCCCGGCGGGCCATAGAGCAGGAAGCCCTTCGCGGGCCGGATCCCGAGCCGGCGGAACGCGTCGGGGTGCTTGAGCGGAAGCTCGACGCCCTCGCGCAGGCGACCGGCGGCTTCCTCGAGACCGCCAATGTCCTCCCATCTTATCTGCGGGGCTTCGACCATGACCTCGCGCATTGCCGAGGGCTGGACCCGCTTCAGAGCATTATCGAAGTCATTGAGCGTGACTGAAAGCTGGTCGAGGATTTCCGTCGGGATCATTTCCTCGGCCAGATTGAGCCTCGGCATGATTCGCCGAACCGCCTCGAGCGCAGCCTCGCGGCACAGCGCCGCTAGGTCGGCGCCGACGAATCCGTAAGTGCGCCGAGAAAGCTCATTGAGGTCGACGTCGGGCCCGAGCGGCATGCCGCGCGTGTGGATTCCGAGGATTTCACGGCGCCCCGGCTCATCCGGCACGCCGACGACGATCTCGCGGTCCAAGCGCCCGGGACGGCGAAGGGCTTCGTCGAGCGCCTCGGGTCGGTTGGTTGCCGCGATGACCACCGTGTTCTGGCGCGGCTCCATCCCGTCGAGCAGCGTCAGGAGCTGCGCAACAAGCCTTTTTTCGGCCTCGCCCGTCACTTGCCCGCGCTTGGGAGCGATCGAATCGATTTCATCGATGAAGATGATCGATGGCGCCGATTGTGCAGCCTGCTCGAAGATCTCGCGCAATCGCCGCTCGCTCTCGCCATAAGCGGAGCCCATGATCTCAGGACCGGCGATATGAAAGAATTTCGCAGAGCTTTCATTGGCGACCGCCCGCGCCAGCAAGGTCTTGCCGGTGCCGGGCGGGCCGTGGAGCAGCACGCCCTTGGGAGGATCGACGCCGAGGCGCTGGAACAGCTCGGGATGACGGAGCGGAAGCTCGACCATCTCGCGCAGCGCATCGATCGTGCCGCGCATCCCCCCGAGGTCGTCGTAAGTGACGTCGGCGCGGCGCTGCTCGTCAGTCGCGGTATATTCCGGCAACAGCTCGACGCTCGTTTTGGCGTCGATGTGGATGATGCCCTTGGGGGTCGCTGAGGCAACGACCAACCGCAGTTCCTGAAGCGCGAACGCCGGAGCATTGAGAAGCTGGCGAATGTGATCGGGCATGTCGGCGTTGATCCGCTGGTGCCCGGTGGTCGCCACGGTGTCGCCCTCGACCAGTGGGCGCCCCGCGAATGTGCGCTTCAAAGCATCGGCTGAGCCCTGAAGCCGGACGTTCGGTTGCGCCGGGGCAAAGACAACGCGGGTCGCGGGCTTCGATTCCGCCTTCCTGACCTCCACGAAATCGCCCGATCCGACGCCGGCGTTGGCACGCTGGAGGCCGTCGAGGCGAATAATGTCTATGCCCTCGTCTTCGCCATAAGGGCGAATGGCCCGCGCCGCGGTGGTGCGCTTGCCGATGATCTCGATGACATCGCCCTCGGCGAGCCCAAGCTCGTCCATCAGCTTGTCCGGAAGCCGGGCGAAGCCGCGGCCGCTGTCGGCGGGCGGCAGGCTCGCCACCTGGACCTTGCGCGATGTCACGCGATCGATGGTGTCAACTTCAGGCATGTTTTCTCCTGATCGCCCCCCATGCCCGATACGCAACGGCGGCGGGAGCGGATGGGTTCACTTTCTTGATCAATATTTGATCGACCCCGCGATTTTGCGAACGATTGAGCGGGGCGCGAAGCGCGTGCTCGCCGCCGTCACCTTGTTCGTCCAGCCGGGAACGACCACTGCATCGTTCGAATCGAGCCCCTTCAGGCCCGTTTCGACGACCTCGGCGGCGTTCATGGCCACCCGGTCGAATAAGCTGTTGCCGCCGAAGCCCGCGACCTCGCCGAATTCAGTGCGCGTCGGCCCGGGACAGAGGCAGCTGACCTTGATCCCGTTCGGTTTCAGTTCCTCGTGGAGCGCCTCGCTCAGCGAAAGGACAAACGCCTTGGTGGCGAAATAGACTGCCATCTTGGGGCCTGGCTGGAAGGCGGCCGTCGATGCGACATTGAGGATGCTGCCCGATTTGCGCCTGATCATTCCAGGAGCGACCGAGCGGCAGAGATCGGTGAGAGTCCCGACATTAAGGTCGATCATCTCGCGCTCACGCTTTGCGTCGAGCTCGGCGAAGCGGCCAATCAGCCCGAAGCCCGCATTGTTGACAAGGAGGTCGACCACTTCGCCATTGTCCTCGATTTGAGCGAGGAGGTTCGCGGAAGCGCTGCGCTTTGAAAGGTCGATCGCGATCGAGCGTGCATTGCCGAGCTCACGCGCGAGTTGTTCGAGCCGCTCCTTGCGGCGGGCAACGAGAACGAGCGTGTGGCCGCGCTTCGACAGCTGGCGTGCGAACTCGACCCCGAGGCCCGCCGACGCGCCCGTGACCAGCGCGACCTTTTTCACTCAGGCGGCCTTGCCTACGGTTGCTTTCACGATCTTGCCCGGCTCGCGCGGCGGTTCGCCAACTGGGAGCGCGTCGACATATTCCATGCCGCTCTCGACCTCGCCCCAGACCGTGTACTGACGGTCGAGGAAGGGCGAATCGTCGGTGACGATGAAGAACTGGCTATTCGCGCTGTCGGGATTTTGCGAGCGCGCCATCGACGCGACGCCGCGGCGATGGGATTCGCCCGAAAATTCGGCCTTCAGGTTGGGAAGGTCCGAGCCATGGAAGCCGGTTCCCGTCGGATCACCGCCCTGCGCCATGAAGCCGGGGATGACGCGATGGAAGACCACGCCATCGTAAAAGCCGTTGTTCGCGAGCTCGGTGATGCGCTCGACGTGGCCCGGCGCAAGGTCTCCTCGAAATTTAATGACGACATCGCCGCCGGTGGA
>JBJMVK010000066.1:0-12247 GCA_045810725.1 Sphingomonas sp.
CGCCCTGACGTCATGTTCGTGATCCAGCGCGTGCTCGAGGCGGAGGGCAAGCTGACCCTGCTCGATCAGAACCGCGTGATTCGGCCGAACCCCTGGTTCCGACTGTTCGCGACCACCAACACGGTAGGTCTCGGGGATACGACGGGCCTCTACCACGGGACGCAGGCGATCAACCAGGGCCAGATGGACCGCTGGAACATCGTTACCACGCTCAACTACCTTCCGGCGCAGGTCGAAGCGCAGATCGTGCTCGCCAAGTCGGGCGAATATGACGATCCGGGCGGCAAGCAGATTGTCGAGAAGATGATCAAGGTCGCAGAGCTCAGCCGCCAGGGGTTCATCAACGGAGACATTTCGACCGTCATGAGCCCGCGCACGGTCATCAGCTGGGCCCAGAACGCGCACATCTTCAGCGACGTTGGCTATGCCTTCAGGGTCAGCTTCCTCAACAAGTGCGACGAAGCGGAACGGCCGTTGATCGCCGAATATTACCAGCGCGTCTTCGGGGCGGACCTTCCCGAGAGCGTGGTCGGAAAGGCCTAGCTGGGGCCCGCTCGTGGCCGAAAGGATCGACATCTTCCGCCGGGTGCTTGCAGGAGCATCCCGGGCGATCGCTAAGGACAGCGAGGTGGAGGTTATCTTCGCGTCCGATGTCGCGCCCGCCGCGGGCAAGACCGCGCGGGTTCCCTCCCCCGGACCATCGCTCGAGCCGAGGCTCGTCGCGGAGGCTCGCGGCGCAGCGGATTCGGCGGCGCTTCGTCTGCGTCATCACGACCCCAGGGTTCACGCGCGCAACGCCCCCATGGACGTCGAGGCGCGCGCGGTCTTCGATGCGCTGGAAACCGTCCGGGTCGAGGCGCTCGGGGCCCGGGCGATGGGCGGCGTTCGGGAGAACCTCCGCAGCTTGACCGAAGCGCGAGTCCGGAGCGACGCGATCGTCCGTGCGCGCGACTCAGAGGAAGTGCCTCTCTCGACCGCCCTAAGCCTCATCGCGCGCGAGCGCCTGACCGGCGAAGCGCCGCCGACCGCAGCGATCGAGGGGCTGAAGCTCGTCGCACCGTGGATCGAGGACAAGGCCGCCGCCGAGCTTGATGCCCTCGCTCTCACACTCGACGACCAGGCTGCTTTCGCCAAGCTTTCGCGGCGGCTCCTGGAGGATCTCGATCTCGCTGCTGCGGAAAACCCTCTCGAGGAAGAGCCCGACGAGGGCGGCGACGAGTCCGAGAGCGAGCAGGGCGGCGGCGAGGATTCTGCGGAAGAAGGGGAGGAGGGCCAGCCGGGCGGCGGCGATGTCGAGATGCGCGGCGAGGAGGTCGAAGACGAGGGAGCGGACACCGGCTCCAATCAGGAGATGGAAGCGGGTGACGAGGACGCCGCTCCCGGGGACGATCTCAGCGAGAGCCTGTTCGCCGCGCCCGGGCGCCGCAATTGGGAGCTTTCGCCCCCAACGGACTACAAGGCATTCACGACGCGTTTCGACGAAACCGTCGAATCCAAGGAGCTGTGCGACGAGGAGGAGCTGTCGCGCCTTCGCGCCTATCTCGACCAGCAGATGGGCGGCCTTTCGAACGTGGTCACGCGCCTCGCCAACCGCCTCCAGCGCCGGCTCCTGGCGCAGCAGGCGCGCAGCTGGGACTTCGACCAGGAGGAGGGACTGCTCGATGCGGCGCGCCTCGCACGCGTCGTCGTCAGCCCCGGCCATTCGCTGAGCTACAAGATCGAGCGCGAGACCGAGTTCCGGGACACGATCGTCTCCCTCCTGATCGACAATTCAGGATCCATGCGCGGGCGCCCCATCGCGATCGCCGCAATTTGCGCCGACATCCTCGCGCGCACTCTCGAGCGTTGCGGCGTTGCGACAGAAATCCTCGGCTTTACTACTCGGGGCTGGAAAGGCGGGCAAAGCCGAGAGTCGTGGCTCGCGGCAGGGCGCCCGCCGAGTCCCGGCCGGCTCAATGACTTGAGGCACATCATCTACAAGCGCGCGGACGAACCCTATCGGCACTCGCGCCGTAACCTCGGCCTCATGATGCGCGAGGGGCTTCTCAAAGAGAATATCGACGGCGAGGCTCTGCTCTGGGCGCACAACCGATTGATTGCGCGGCCCGAGGAACGACGCATCCTGATGGTGATTTCGGATGGCGCGCCGGTTGATGATTCGACCGCGTCGGCGAACGGCGGCACCTACCTTGAACGCCACCTTCGGCAGGTCATCCAATGGATAGAGAAGCGCTCGAGCGTGGAGCTGATCGCGATCGGTATCGGCCATGACGTGACCCGTTATTATACCAGGGCAGTGACGATCATGGATGCCGAGCAACTCGCTGGTGCCATGGTCGAGCAGCTCGCGAGATTGTTCGAGACGCCTTAGAATGAAGATGGGCCCGACGCACTACGCGCGCCGGGCCCCCCTCGATACGCGACGCGAGGGAACAATTGTCCGTTTCCGGACCGACGAGGAAAAGGGGAAAAACCCCGTCGAACGAGGCGCTTATGCCCCATTCGCGGGCAATCGAAGCTGAACGCTAAGTGCAGCCTGCGTTCAGGAAAATCCAGTCAAGTCAGCCGCTTAGGAGCGACCTTAGGCGGCTGGCTGCTCGGCGAACTTCTTGGCGACTTCACGCTTCAGCTTGCGCGCCTTGGCGCTCAGCTTGTCACTGCTCGTCTTCAGCAGCCAATTGTCGAGGCCGCCGACATGCTCGACCGAGCGCAGGCCGTGAGTCGAGACGCGCAGCTTGACGCTCTGGCCGAGCGCGTCCGAGATGAGCGTGACGTTCTGCAGGTTCGGCAGAAACGTCCGCTTGGTCTTGTTATTGGCGTGGGAAACGTTGTTTCCCACCTGCCGGCCCTTGCCGGTCAGCTCGCAAACCCGCGACATGGTGTTCTATCCTGATTTTTCTTAAGCGAGCCCCGTAAGGCCCGTGAGAGCGCCGCCCGTTAGCCGCTCATGTTTCTTTCGTCAACGCCGCGGCACCTGGAGCCGCGGCAACCCAACAGCAATATTTGCGTTGGGGGAACGGAGCCATTTTGAAGGTCCACGAATGCGCGCGATAATTTTTGTCCTGATCCTGGCGATCCTGGTGGTGCTCGCGGGGCTCGCCACGGGCTTTCTCAATATCGATCAGATAAGGGGGGCCAAGGCTCCCCAGATCAGTGCCACGGCCAACGGCGTAACGGCCAAAGGAGGCCAGGCACCAGCATTCGACGTCCAAACGGGTTCGGTGAAGGTCGGGACCGAGCAGGCGACCGTGAAGGTGCCCAAGGTCCTCGTTGAGAAGCCTGACCAGAACCAGGCCGCGGCGGCGACCAACAACGCCATGTGACTCTCCTTGCAGGCTCGGCTAGCCGCGCCGGCATGGGTTTCCCGCTTCCGCAACCGATGCGCCGAGCGCTGGAGCTCGCGCGCGAGGCCGCTCAAGCGGGCGAGGTCCCCGTCGGCGCCGTGGTGACTCTCGGCGATGAAGTGATCGCCGAGGCCCGCAATGCGATGCGCGGTTCTTCCGATCCCACCGCCCACGCGGAGATGGTTGCGATCAGGACGGCGGCCGCGAGGCTCCACAGCTCGCGCCTCGACGATTGCACCTTGTGGGTGACCCTCGAGCCTTGCGCAATGTGCGCGGCTGCAATCGCGATCGCGCGAATAAAGTCACTGCGCTTCGCCGCTGAAGATCCAAAGGGGGGCGGCGTGGTCCACGGCGCTCGGATCTTCGCGCAGCCCACCTGCCATCACCGCCCCGACGTCCTTGGCGGCATCGGCGAGGGTCAATCGGCTGCGCTGCTCCGAGGGTTCTTTGCCGAGCGGCGTTGAGGCCTAGCCGTAATAAGGAAGGAGGCGGATCTCCACCCGGCGATTGGCTGCCTTCTGCGAATCGTCGGTTTCAGGATTGTACAGGGGGGCGGTCTCGCCGAGGCCCTTCGATGCAAGGCGCGCCTTCGCCACTCCGTGGCCCCCGAGATAGGTCGCGACCGCTGCCGCACGCTTGTCCGAAAGGGACTGGTTGACCTGCTCCGTTCCGGACGTGTCGGTATGTGCAAACACGTCCACGAACGTCTGGCTCTTGGTTTTGACGGTGCGGGCGATTTCGAGGAGCGTGGCATCGAACTCGGGCCTGACGCCGGCGCTTCCGGCCCCGAACGTCAGCTCTGCGGGGATCCTGATGACGATGCCGCCGCCGACCTCGAGCACGTCCAGTCCCATGCCCGCGGTCTGCGTGCGCAGCTCGCGGTCGAGCTCGGCCATGTAGGCAGGCGCCGCGCCCGCAGTCAGCGGCCTTATCTTCGCGGCCCGCATTTTTGCAGCGCGTGCCTTGCGGCCGCCGACCACGTCGGCGGACAGATAAGGCGCGCTCAGTCCCAGCGGCGTGAAGGATGCCGGGCGGGCGAGCGTCGGGGTAGGGCTCGTCTGGCAGCCGGCGACGAGGGCGATCGAGCAGCCGAGAGCAAGCGCTTTCAGCGTCCGGCAGAAGTGCATTTGATCGGCCTCCCAACCGACGAGAAGGAGTGGGTGAAACATGCGTGTAGCACGGCCGGTTCCGATGGCCAGTCCGACAGCGGCTTGTGGACCTGCGCCGCGCAAGGCTACATTCTAAGGTTCCACGCCTATGAGCGACCATCTAGCACCCATCCCCTGGTATGACGTCGTCCTGCTCCTCGCGCTGATCGCGCTGAACGGGGTGCTGGCGATGAGCGAGCTCGCGATCGTGTCCTCACGCGAGGCCCGTCTCAGAGCGATGGCTCGGAGCGGAAGCCGCGGCGCCCAGTGCGCGCTCGACCTCGCCGCAGAGCCCGGCCGCTTCCTGTCGACGGTCCAGAGCGGCATCACCCTCATTGCAATCTTCGCCGGTGCCTTTTCGGGCGAAGCGCTCGGCGAGCCTACCGCGGAGCGGGTGCAGCTGCTCCTCGGCCTCGATTCCAAGACGGCGCATACGGTCGGGTTCGGGGTTGTCATCGTTGTGACGACCTACGTGTCGCTCGTCATCGGCGAGATCGTTCCAAAGCAGATCGCCCTTCGCTCGCCCGAGCCTCTCGCGGTCGCGATGTCGCGGCCGATGCGGCTCTTGTCGCGCGTCACCGCGCCGTTCGTCTGGCTGCTGGATCGCTCGAGCCTTCTCATCTTCAAGCTGGTCGGATTCAACCGCGAGTCGAAGAACCATGTAACTGCCGAAGAACTGCACCTGGTGGTTGCGGAGGCCCAGACTGCGGGCGTTCTCGAGGAAAGCGAGCGGGCGATCATCTCGGGCATCGTTCGTCTTGCCGACCGACCAGTACGCGAGGTGATGACTCCTCGGACGGAGATCGATTGGATCGACATCGACTCGACACCGGACGAAATCCGGCAGGCGCTCCTGGAGAGCGCCCATACGCGCATTCCCGTCGCGGACGGCTCCGTCGAGAATATCGTCGGAGTGATCGAGGTCCGCGATGTCGCATGCGCCTTGCTCGAGCAGCGCCCGGTCGACCTCACGCGTTTGTGCAGAACCGCGCCGGTGATCCCGGACCTCATGGACGCAATGGATGCCCTTGCAGTGCTAAGGAGCGCCGATGTGCCGCTCGCGCTGGTCCACGACGAATATGGGCATCTCGATGGTATCGTGACTCCTGGAAGCATCCTCGCGGCGCTCGCCGGGACCTTCGCCCACGACATCGAGCAGGGGGAGGAGCCCCCCCTCGTAGAACGCGATGACGGCAGCTGGATCGTATCTGGCGCTGCGAGCGCCGATCTTCTCTCGGACCGGCTCGGCGTCGCTCTTCCCGGCGAGCGCGACTATTCGACGGTTGCGGGTTTTGCCCTGTCGGTTCTCAAGCACTTGCCCGTGACCGGCGAAAGGTTCCGCCACGACGGCTGGCTGTTCGAGATCGTCGACATGGACGGCCGCAAGATCGACAAGCTGATCGCTTCCCGGCCGAGGAAACGTGCCGCTGAGAGCGAAGCCGAGGCGGTCGGCTAGAGCTTTCCGAACTTCTGTTCGAAACCATCCACATCGTTGCGGGCGAGATAATCGGCCTGTTCGACGATTCGATCGCGCGCGATGCGTCCTCGAAAGGCGCCAAGCTGCTCGTCGAGGCGCTCGATCTCAAGCGACGACAGGCCCGCGATCTGGCCGAAGTTATGGAAGCCCGCCGAGTGGAGGGCATCGGCGAACTTGGGACCGACGCCCTTCAGCATGCATAGGTCGCTGCGCGGGATATTTCCTTCGAGCGCCGGATGAACCGGCGCCTTGATAAAGTCGCCCGCCACGTCGCTGATCGCGGCCGCCGCTTCGCCCGGAACTCCCCGGCCTTCCGAAGGGCGCGCCTGCATGTGCGGGCGCACGGGGGCGCTGTCGGTCAGGGTTACGCGCTGCTTTGGCCGCAGCAGGATGAACGCCAGCACGAGCGCCACCAGGATGACGAGCACCCACCAATATTCACGGATCAAGTCCATTTAAATCTCACCACTTCCATTCAGCATTGTAGCGACGGCGAAGCTCGACCAGATAGGCGAGCACCAGCCCCAAAAGAAAGCCCGCGACGGATGCGGCAGCGCCTTCGGCAAGCAGCGGCACCCCGGCGCCCTTGGTCGACCAACCCGCACTTGCCACGCCGGGCACCTCATCCATGATCCGTACAAGTTCGCTGCGCTGGAATTCATCTGCTGGGCCAGAAAGCAAGATTCGGCGAGTCAAAGGCCCGTGACGGAGATGCGCGCTCACTTCGGGTATTTCATTGTAGACGAGGGCCGCGCGCGCGGTCAGCTCAACTTCTGAGCTGAAGCGCATCGCGGCTCCCATCGGCCCATGCCACAATGCCGCGAGCCCAATCGACAGGACGGCGCCCAATACGAACAGGATGTAGCGCTGCCCTGGTCTCCGGAAGGCGATCAGCCCATCGACAAGACCGACAATGATGCCGGCGGCAATGCATGGCCAGAAATAGGCCCAGAGTGTGCTCACGCTTTCTCCCGCTCAAGTTCGCGCCAGCCGATATCGCGGCGGTGGAAGCCGTCGGCGAAATCGATCTGGTCGACGGCGCGGTAGGCCCGGGCCCTCGCGTTCGCGAATGTCTCTGCGACCGCGGTGACCGCAAGGACTCGCCCGCCTTTGGCGACAAGCCCGGATTGACCTTGCGCGGTTCCGGCATGGAACACGGTCACCCCCTCCACCTGCTCGGCCGCTTCGACCTCCCTGATGATGCCACCGCTCGCCGGAGTGCCGGGATAGCCGCGCGCGGCGACGATCACGGTCATTGCATGCTTGCCGGAAAGCCGCGGTGGATCGATCATCGCCAGGCGTCCGGTCGCGACCGCCTGCAGCAGTTGCGCTAAATCCCCCTCGACGAGCGGCATGATGGCCTCGCACTCGGGATCCCCGAACCGAACGTTGTACTCGATAAGCTTGGGTCCCTCGGACGTAAGCATGAGCCCTGCATAAAGCACCCCGCTGAAGGGCGTCCCGGCCCTCACCAATGCTCGGGCCGTGGGTCGGACGATCTCGTCCATCGCCCGGCCCTGAAGTTCCGCTGTGAGCACGGGGGCTGGAGCATAGGCGCCCATGCCGCCCGTGTTCGGGCCGGTATCGCCTTCGCCGACGCGCTTGTGGTCCTGCGCCGATGCGAGCGGCACGGCGGTCTCGCCGTCTACGAGGGCGAATAGGCTCGCTTCCTCCCCCTCGAGGAACTCTTCGATGACAAGAGCGCCGTCGCCCCCGGCCTCGATCGCCTCCTCGGCTTCGGCGCGAGTGGTCGCGACGGTCACGCCTTTTCCGGCGGCCAGTCCATCGGCCTTGATCACGACCGGCAGCCCGAAGCGATCGAGCGCAGAATAGGCGTCGTTCGCATTTTCGGCGCGAACATAGTCCGCCGTCGGGATTGCGTTCTTTCTGCAGAGGTCCTTGGTGAACCCTTTGGAACCCTCGAGCAGTGCCGCCTTGGCGCTCGGACCGAAGACGGCAATCCCATTAGCGCGAAGCTCGTCCGCGACCCCCGCGACCAGCGGCGCCTCGGGCCCGACGACGACGAGGTCGACGCCCTCGCTCCGTGCAAGCTTGATCACCGCCTGCGGATCACAAGGATCGATGCCGACGCAATCCGCCCAGCGCGCGATGCCGGGATTTCCCGGCGCCGCGATGAGCTTGCCGCAGCTCGGAGATTGCCTAAGTCGCCAGCCAAGCGCATCCTCGCGCCCGCCTGAGCCCAACAGCAGAATATTCATGGACGTTCCTGAAGAAGCACGCGCCGGCCTGTTAGCGAACGTCGCTCCCGGCGACAATTCGCCTGCGCTCAGCGTCACGGAACTCTCGGGTGCGCTCAAGCGGACGGTCGAGAGCGCGTTCGGGAACGTCCGGGTTCGCGGCGAGATCAGCGGTTTCAAACGCCACAGTTCAGGCCATTGCTATTTCACCCTGAAGGACGAAAGCGCGTGCATCGACGCGGTCATATGGCGCAGCAGCGCAGGCGCGCTCGCGTTTCTTCCTGAAGACGGCGCCGAGGTCATCGCAACGGGCAAGCTCACCACTTATCCCGGTCGCTCGAAGTACCAGATCGTGGTTGAGCGCATGGAGATCGCGGGGGAGGGCGCCTTGCTCGCGCTCCTCGAAAAACGTCGCAAGGCGCTCGCAGCCGAGGGGCTCTTCGCGCCTGAGCGCAAGCGCAGGCTTCCATTCCTCCCCGCCGTCATCGGAGTCGTGACCTCGCCGACCGGTGCCGTAATCCGCGATATCCTTCATCGGTTGGAGGACCGCTGCCCTACCCGCGTCATCCTTTGGCCGGTGCCAGTGCAAGGAGAAGGTGCATCACAAAAGATCGCAGCGGCGATTCGCGCATTTCCCTCGATCGAGCCTCGGCCGGACCTCCTGATCGTTGCCCGCGGCGGCGGGTCGATCGAGGACCTCTGGGCCTTCAACGAGGAAGAGGTCGTCCGTGCCGCCGCCGAGTCTCCGATCCCGCTGATCTCCGCCGTCGGCCACGAAACCGATACGACGCTTATCGACCATGTCGCCGATCGTCGCGCCCCGACCCCGACTGCCGCGGCAGAGATCGCGGTGCCGGTTCGCGGCGAACTGTTTGCGCAGTTAAGCGAGCTCGCTCACCGGGCGCAGCATTGCCTCGGACGCCGGGCAGAACGGTCGCGCGAGCGCTTCGATCTAACCGTTTCGCGCTGGCCCGAGCCGCAGGCGATCTTCGCACCGCGGATGCAAAGCCTCGATGAGCTTCGAGAGCGGCTGCCACGCTCGCTCGCAGCGCGGGCGGGAGCCGCGCGCGCTGACTTGAACCTGGTCGCCGGCCGGCTCCGCCGGGACGTTATCGACCAGCGGATCTCACGACTCGCCGAGCGCTTATCCGCAGCCTGGAAGATGGCGGAGCTGTCCCATCCAGAACGGCCGCTCCAACGCGGCTATGCGCGCATTACGAGCCGTGACGGCCAGACCTTGATTCACGCGCGCGACGCTCGGGATGCGAGGCTTCTCACTCTCCGCTTCGCCGATGGGACGGTCGACGCGTCCGTTGAGGAGGGCGCGAAGCCTCGGGCGCTTGAGCGCAAGTCGAGGCGATCCTACATTCTCCCGCAGCCCGGCCTGTTCGACCCGCCGGAGGAGTAAGCCGATGCTGATGTCAGGAGGCGGCCGGGCCGCTCGAATTCATTATCTCGCTGGCACCTTCCGCCTGCTGAGCGATGGCGATCATGTCGTCTGCGCGATTACCGGCGCGCGCATCCCGCTTCATGAGCTTCGCTACTGGAGCGTCGAACGGCAGGAGCCCTATGTCGACGCGGAGGCCAGCCTCAAGGCAGAACAGGCCGCCGCCGGCCGCTAGCCGATACGCTTTACCTTGATCCCGCTCTGGCCGCTTACGAGCCAGAAGCTGCCGAGTGTTCCGCGCTTCACCATAATCTTCTTGCCGGGCCGGGCATCGAATCCCGGCCAATCATCGGTCTGGCTCCAGATCGAGCCGTCTTCGAGGGTGATCACCCAGCCGCCATCCTGATTGTGGGCGATGCTCTTGATCGTGCCGTCGATCTGGTTGATCTCGCCGTTCGTTCCGAACAGTCCTCCAAAGTTGGGAATCGAGAAGCCGAACAGCGATCGGCCGGCCGCTCGAGCCTTCTCCTTGTCTATGAGGACGAGGTCGTTGCTCGCGATCGCCTGGTTCATGGCCGCGACCTCGCGGTCGTAGCAGGCGAGTCGCTGATCAGCGGCAGTAATGGTCCGGCAACCCATGAGCCGCTGTACCTGGACCGGAGTACCGGTTCGTGACGGCTGGCGCGCATCGGCGGTGCCGATGAAGACCAGCGCTGCTGCGGCGGCCAGAAGCGTCGCTCTTCGCATGAATTTGGATCCCCTCGCTGATTGCACGCACAGTATCGGCGAGGGCGGATTCGGTGCAAGCGAGTGCTGTTGCAAAATAGATACAGCGCATTGACAACTTGCCCGTAACGACTCGCCAAGCGTTGCAAGCGTCTCCTAGCTTCACCTATCACAAGGAGCAGTTCGGCAACTTGAGTTTGCCGTTCCACGGCAGCCGTGGCCCCGCGCTCGGCTAGTGAAGGGGAAGAATAAATGAAGCTCGATTTCCGTCAGCGCTTGCTCACGACCACGCTTCTCGTGGGTGTGGGCATGGTTGCGACTCCGGCCTTTGCGCAGGACGCGCAGAACCCGCCGCCCAATCCGCCGGACAGCGCGATTCCGACGACTCCAACTACGACGGGGCCGGTAGAGACTGCGGGTGTGCCGAGCACCAACGCGCAGGGCGCTCCGGTCACTGGTCCGCAGGAAATCATCGTTACTGGTTCGCGCATTCCGCAGCCGAACCTTCAGACGGCGAGCCCCGTGACGACTGTTTCGAGCGCGGAAGTGAAGCTTTCGGGTACGACGCGCGCCGAAGACCTTCTTAACTCCTTGCCGCAAGTTTTCTCGGACCAGGGTTCAAACGTTTCGAACGGCGCGACCGGCACCGCTGAAGTCAACCTTCGCGGCCTCGGCACCAAGCGCACGATGGTGCTGATCAACGGCAAGCGCATGGTCGGCGGTGACCCGACGGACCCCAGCGCGGATATCAACTTCATCCCCATCCAGCTGGTTAAGCGCGTGGATGTGCTCACTGGCGGTGCCTCGGCCGTGTACGGCGCCGACGCCGTGGCGGGCGTCGTCAACTTCATTATGGACGACACCTTCACCGGGTTCCGCATCGACGGCCAGGCCAGCGTGTTCAATCACCACCAGCACATGGGCGATGAGCTCATTCGTCCGAACAATGATTCCGGATACCGCTTCCCGCATGGTATGAGCACGAACGGCGGCTCGCAGGATATCGCGGCCATGTTCGGCGCGGCGTTCGACGATGGCCGCGGCCACGTACAGGCCTATGCGACCTATCGCGCGCAGGATCCGGTTCTCGAATCGACCCGCGACTTCTCCTTCTGCGCCTTGGGCTCGTTCGCACCGCAATATGTCGCGGCCTACGGCGAATATTATTGCGGCGGTTCGGGAACGTCGGACACCGGGAACTTCCAGGTGTTCAATCCGACCAATGGTGGCCGCATCGCCCAGTTCCACGTGGCGGGCAACAAGTTCCTGCCAAAGGCCACGGCGTTCAACTTCGCACCGTACAACTACTTCCAGCGTCCGGACGAGCGCTACACGCTCGGCGCATTCGGCGATTATGAAATCAGCCCTGCGTTCAAGCCGTACCTCCAGGTCATGTTTATGCATGACCACTCGGACGCTTTGATTGCGCCATCTGGCGATTTCAGCAACACCAGCCGGGTCAATTGCGACAACCCGCTTATGACTGACGCTCAGCGGGCTCAACTGTGCGTTGCACCAGTACTGGATCCGCGGGACGCGAACCCAGCGCTGAATGCCAACGGCCAGCCGATCTACCACAGCAACTTCGGCTCGCTCGTGGGCGCAACCGCGATCTTTGACCCCAATGGACCGCAGAACTGCACCGGCACGGGCGCCGATGAGGTTTGTGTTCCTATCGGCATCATCGGGTTCAACAATCCCACGCTTTTCCCCAACGGGGGAGCGGGCTACAATCAAGCCATCGTTACGATCGGCCGACGCAATGTAGAAGGCGGCGGTCGCGACGATGTTCTCGATCACCAGGACTATCGAATCGTGGGCGGTATGCGCGGCGATGTGGCCAAGGGCGTCAGCTACGACATGTCGTACCAGTACAGCCGGGCGACACTGAACGACGCGCACTACAACGATTTCTCGCTTCAACGTCTTACTAAGTCGTTGGACGTCGTTTCCGTCCTCAACGGGGC
>JBJMVK010000067.1:0-9667 GCA_045810725.1 Sphingomonas sp.
CACCATCGTCAAAGTCTATGACGGCCGGTTCAAGGATATCTTCCAGGAAATCTACGACAGCGAGATCAAGGCCGAGTTCGAGAAAAAGAAGATCTTCTATGAGCACCGGCTGATCGACGACATGGTGGCGGCTGCGATGAAATGGTCGGGCGGCTACGTCTGGGCCTGCAAAAACTACGATGGCGACGTGCAGTCTGACACGGTCGCCCAAGGTTACGGTTCGCTCGGATTGATGACCTCGGTGCTGATGACGCCCGACGGAACGACGGTCGAGGCCGAAGCGGCGCATGGCACCGTCACCCGTCACTACCGAATGCACCAGCAGGGCAAGGCGACGTCCACCAATCCGATCGCGTCGATTTTCGCCTGGACCGGCGGACTCAAGTATCGCGGCAAGTTCGACGACACGCCCGAAGTCGTGCGCTTCGCCGAGACTCTCGAAAGAATCTGCGTTGAGACCGTCGAAGCGGGCCAGATGACCAAGGATCTCGCAATCCTCGTTGGGCCTGAGCAGCCGTGGCTCACGACCGAGCAATTCTTCGAAGCCATTGTGAGGAACCTCGAAGCAGCGATGGCGTCTACGCCTCAGGAGAGCGAGCCGGCGCGAGCCTGACGCCATGACGTCACGCTTGGGCGAGCCGCGGCCGAGGTGACAAGCGTCAGTGCCGCTGTCACAAGCTGAACATGGCAGCAGAGATCAGCGGCCACGGGCTCAAGGACGCGCTGGTCATTCTCGGCGCCGCAGGGGTGGTGATTCCGGCGTTCGCCCGCCTCAAGATTTCCCCCGTAATCGGCTTCATCATCGTCGGAATGATCGTTGGCCCCTTCGGTCTCGGGGCAATCGCGACGCACCGTCCATGGCTCTATTCGGTCACAATCACCGATCCCGAGGGCATTGAGCCGTTCGCGGAATTCGGGATCATCCTCCTCCTGTTTGCAATCGGCCTGGAGCTTAGCCTTCGCCGAATGATCTCAATGCGCCGCGCTATCTTTGGAGTCGGGGCCGCCGAGATGCTTCTTTCGGCCATCCTCATCGGCGCGGGATTGCTGCTCGCGGGAGATCCCTTGTGGAGCGCCGCGGTTCTCGGGCTTGCCCTCGCCATGTCGTCGACAGGAGTGATCCTCCCGATCGCGGGCACAACCACACCCGTGGGTCGCGCCGCATTTTCGATGCTCCTCTTCGAAGACATCGCGCTCGTCCCGCTGCTCATCGTCCTGGCGAGCTCAGGCGATGTTGCTGATCTGCCGTGGATCCTGCTCAAGGGGGTCGCAGTCATTGCGATCCTCCTCGTCGGCGGACGCTTTCTCCTGCCGCGCCTGTTTGCGCAGGCGGCGCGCACGAAGAGCCCGGAGCTGTTCCTCGCTATCAGCCTCCTGGTCGTAATCCTCGCCAGCCTCGCGAGCGAAGCCGCGGGCTTGTCACCAATCATGGGGGCGCTCGTCGCCGGAATGGTCATCGCAGAGACCGACTATCATAGCGAAGTGGACGTAATGACCGCCCCCTTCAAGGGGCTCGCGCTCGGCGTGTTTCTCATCACCGTCGGAATGCGCGTTGACTTCCGATTGATCGCTTCGATGTGGCCGCAGCTGCTCGGAGCGCTGATCGCTGTTGTCGCCGCAAAAGCAGTGGTCACCGCCGGGCTCTTGCGGCTCAGCGGCTCGCGACCAGCGGTCGCTGCGGAAACCGGCCTGCTGATGGGCTCACCATCCGAAACCACGCTGATCCTGATCGCCGCGGCCGCGGCCACCGGGGTCATAAGCCGACCCGCAGCGACGTTCTGGCAGGCGGTGACCGCACTTGGCCTCACGCTCACCCCGCTCCTCGCCCAGCTTGGTCGTCTCGCGGCGCGCAGGGTCGGGCATGGCGGCGAAGACTATTCGGTCGAGGGCGAAGATAAGGACCGCACTGTGATCTTCGGCTTTGGGCGCGTCGGGAGAATGGTGGCCGACATGCTGATCGCGCACGATCGCGCTTATCTCGCCGTCGAAAGCGACATCGACAGCGTTCGGAGCGCACGCGAAGCGGGCTACAATGTGCTGTTCGGCGACGTTTCGCGACCTGAACTGGCGGACAAGCTCCACCTGGGGCACGCCGCGGCCCTCGTCCTGACGATGGACGACCCGGTGCAAGTAGCGCGGATTGCTCGCCGCGTTCGAGGCTGGGTCCCGGATCTGCCGATCATCGCTCGAGCCCGCGACCCTGCACATGCAGCGCGCCTCTACGATGCGGGCGTCACGGACGCGGTGCCCGAAACATTAGAGGCGTCGCTTCAACTGTCCGAGGCTGTGCTGGTGGACATCGGAGTAGCGATGGGACCGGTGGTCGCCAGCATTCACGAGAAACGCGACCAGCTTCGTGCCCAGATCCGGGCTGAAGCGGATCTCGAAAAGGCGCCTCGCCGGCTTGGCGGTCACCGTCTCCGCGACGCTCACGCTTCCGGATCGAACCTCAGTAGGCCCGCGACATAGGTCTCGTGCTCGTCGTTGTCGGCCGGGTGGCGACCGCCGTCGAAGACCACCACCTCTTTGAAATCGAAGGGTGAGACGCCAGCGAGGCAAGCGACGTTGATGCCTAGCTGGTTCGGGTTCGAGCGGCGCTTATGGTGCGTGTAGATGCCGCAAATCGAGCAGAAATGGTGCTCGGCCGTCTTCGTGTTGAAGCGGTAGGTGGCAAGTTCGTCCTCGCCTCGGCTAATCTGGAACGCGTCAGGGGCTGACGTGACCGCCACGGCTCCGCGCATCCGGCAGATCGAGCAGGTGCAGCGACGCGCGGACGCAAATCCTTGCGTCAACGTGACGGTGAACTGGACGGCGCCGCAGTGGCAGGCGCCTTTCAGAGTAACGGGTTCGCTCGAACTTGTGTCGATCAAGCCGGGACCTTTTCGAGCGCGTTCTTTACGGCTTCGAGGGCTTCCCTGGCTTTCGAGCCATCCGGCCCGCCGCCCTGGGCCATGTCCGGGCGACCGCCCCCGCCCTGTCCGCCGAGAGTCGCAACTGCCGCCTTGACGAGATCGACGGCGCTCACCTGGCCGGCAAGGTCGTCGGTCACTCCGACGGCCACGCTGGCGCGGCCTTCGTTCACTGCCACGAGCGCGCTGATGCCAGAACCGAGGCGTTTTTTCATCTCGTCAACGGCCGCGCGTAACCCCTTGGGATCAAATCCTTCTACGACTTGTCCGAGGAATTGATGCCCGTTGACTCGCTGGGGAGCCGGGCCCTCGGCTGTTGATCCGGTTCCGCCCATGGCGAGTTGCTTTTTCACGTCGGCCAGCTCGCGCTCCAGGCGCTTGCGTTCCTCGACGAGCGACGCGATGCGCGCGGGCACCTCGTCGGGTGAAGCCTTCAGCGTGGCCGCAGCTTGGCGAAGCTTGGCCTCGCGCTCCGAAAGCCATTTGCGCGCGGCTTCGCCGGTCAGCGCCTCGATGCGCCGTACCCCGGCGGAAACGGCGCTTTCGCTGATGATTTTGAACAATTGGATGTCACCGAGGGCTCGAACATGGGTGCCGCCGCATAGCTCGACGGAATAATCCGCAGCGGTATGACGTCCCATCGATAGAACGCGCACCTCGTCGCCGTATTTCTCGCCGAAGAGGGCCATAGCACCCGCCGAAATCGCCTCGTCCGGTGTCATCAGACGGGTCGTGACCGTCTCGTTCGCGCGGATCTGTGCGTTTACCTCGGTCTCGACGGTCTCGATCTCTTCACGGGTCAACGCCTTGGGATGAGAGAAATCGAAACGGAAATGGTCGGGACCGACAAGGCTTCCCTTTTGCGTCACGTGGGTGCCCAGGTGCCGCCGAAGGGCTGCGTGAAGCAGGTGCGTGGCGCTGTGGTTAGCGCGAACCCGGTTTCGCCGGTCGCTGTCGACTTTTTGATGGACGGTGTCGCCGACCAACAGCTCACCCGCGACGACCTTGGTTCGGAGCACGTGAAGCTTTCCAAGCGGCTTGGATGTATCCTCAACTTCTCCAACTAACCCCTTGAGATTAGTCAGTTCCCCGGTGTCACCGATTTGTCCACCGCTTTCGCCGTAGAAAGGCGTCTGGTTAAGCACAACGTCGACCGTCTGACCAATTTCGGCATTGTCGACCTGAGCACCGTCACTGACGATCGCAAGCACAATGCCCTCGCCTTCATCGCCCGAGTAGCCGGTGAATTCGGTTGCGCCATGTTCCTCGACGAGGTCGAACCAGACCTCGTCGTTCGCCTTTGCTCCGGAGCCTTTCCACGCTGCACGCGCCTTGGCCTTCTGTTCGGCCATCGCGCTGTCGAAACCGGCGCGCTCGACACTGTAGCCGCGCGAGCGCAGCGCGTCCTCGGTGAGGTCGTAAGGAAAGCCATAAGTATCGTAGAGCTTGAATGCGGTTTCGCCGGCCAGCGTCCCTCCCTGCGACAGGTCTGCGGTCGCTTCGTCGAGAAGTTTCAGTCCCGTCGCGAGCGTCTGCCTGAAGCGCGTCTCCTCCTGCTGAAGCGTGGCTTCCATGAGCGGCTGGGCGCGGACCAGCTCCGGATAAGCGGCACCCATTTCGGCGACGAGCGCCGGTACGAGCCGCCACATCAACGGTTCCTTCGCTCCTAGCAGGTGCGCGTGGCGCATTGCCCGGCGCATGATGCGCCGAAGGACGTAACCCCGGCCCTCGTTCGCCGGCAGAACGCCATCGGCGACCAGAAAACCGCTCGCCCGCAGGTGATCGGCAATGACCCGGTGGCTCGCCTTCTCGTCGCCTTGCGCCTTGGTACGGGTCAGCTCCTCACTGGCGTGGATCAGCGCTTTGAACGTATCGGTGTCATAATTGTCGGGGGTGCCCTGCAGGACCGCGGCGATGCGCTCGAGGCCCATTCCGGTATCGATACTCTTCTTGGGAAGCTCGGAGACGATCTCGTTCGCCGCCTGCTCGTACTGCATGAACACGAGGTTCCAGATCTCGACGAACCGATCGCCATCCTCGTCGGGGCTGCCGGGGGGGCCGCCGGCGATATGGTCGCCGTGATCGAAGAAAATCTCGGAACAGGGTCCGCATGGGCCGTCGTCGCCCATTGCCCAGAAATTGTCCTTGGTCGGAATACGGATGATGCGATTTTCCGGCAGGCCGGAGATCTTCTTCCACAGCTCGAAGGCCTCGTCATCAGTGTGGTAGACAGTTGCAGTCAGCCGGTCGGGGCTCAGTCCCCATTCCTTTGTCAGCAGGTTCCAGGCCAGCTCGATCGCGGCATCCTTGAAATAATCGCCGAAGGAAAAATTTCCGAGCATTTCGAAGAACGTGTGGTGTCTTGCGGTGTAGCCGACGTTGTCGAGGTCGTTATGTTTGCCGCCCGCGCGAACGCACTTCTGGGAGCTGGTCGCCTGGCTGTAAGGCCGAGACTCAAGCCCCGTGAAGACGTTCTTGAACGGCACCATGCCGGCGTTGACGAACATGAGCGTAGGGTCGTTGTGTGGCACCAGCGGCGCCGAGGCGACACGCGCGTGGCCGTTCTTCTCGAAGAAATCGAGGAAGGTGCGGCGGATATCGTTCGTCGAAGTCATGGAAGCGCGATGTAAATCTTGTGCTGCAGTGCGGCAAGAAGGCCGCCTTCACGCAGAGCGCAGATTTGGCTAACCACGTGCATTGAGATTGGGGGAGGTCTGAGTGCTCCGATCCTTGTCCAGCCTGACGAAGATCGTGAATGCCAAGAGCGTCGCGATCAGCTTGCTTGCGGTTCTCTCGACGTGGCTCTGCCTGAAGTACGGCATCAAGGCCGATTTCCCGCTGACGCTGATCGCAACCGCGATCGTGTTCCCGCTCGTTTTCTCCATCAGCACCGCCTACACGCGGCGCGAGAAGGCGCTCGAGGAATATGGAGCGATGAAGGCGTGCGGGCGCGCCCTCTACCTAGCGTCGCGCGACTGGGTGTCGACTCGCGATGAAGCCCGCGATGCGGAGCTGAAGGCAACCCTCCTTGAGCTCCTCAGCGGATGCCGTGACCTGTTCCTGAGCCCCCTTGGCAAGGGCGGGCCGCACGAGGAGCGGGTCTACCACGCCTTTGCTCGACTATCCGGCTTCGTCACGGTGATGCGCGACGAGGACCTTGCGCCGACGGAATGCTCGCGACTGAACCAGTACATCAGCCGAATGATCACCTCCTTCGAGAGCACGAAGAACATCTACGAATATCGAACTCCGCGGGCGCTGCGGGCGTTCAGCGACTTTTTCATCCTTTTGCTGCCGATCATTTACGGCCCCTATTTCGCTTACCAGGCAGAGCAGTTTCGCATCGAGCTCTTCTTCGTCATGCCTGTGCTGTTCTCCCTCATCCTCGTGGGTCTCGAGAATATCCAGGACGACCTTGAAAACCCGTTCGACCAGATCGGGGAGGATGATGTGGCGATCCACCCGAAACGGTTCATTGCCACGCTCGACCTGGGCTTGCTGGTCGGGGAGCCGGCTGCCAAGGACGACTGAGTGGCGAAGCGCAAGTCGACGATTCCCCAGTACAAGCGGCGACGTCCACGCTCGTTCGTGAGGCGGCTCGTAGGTTGGATCGTCAAGATCGTTTTAGCCTTTTTCCTGATCTCGATCCTCTGGGTACTTGTCTACCGCTTCATCAATCCTCCGCTCACGGTCGCCATGGTGGGCGACGTTTTTGCCGGTCGCGGGCTGCACAAGGACTGGATGCCGATCGACAGGATTGACCGGGATATGATTCGAGCTTCGATCGCCGCGGAGGACAGCAAATTCTGTTCGCATCGCGGCTTCGACTTCGAAGCCATTGAAGACGCAATGAAACGCAATGCATCCGGCGGTCGCATCCGTGGTGGCTCGACGATCAGCCAGCAGACGGCGAAGAACGCCTTTTTGTGGAATGGAGGGGGCTACGCGCGTAAGGGGGTCGAAGCCTGGTTCACGTTCCTCATCGAGCATCTCTGGGGCAAGCGGCGGATCATGGAGGTCTACATGAACCTCGCCGAGACCGGAGTTGGGACGTACGGCGTGAACGCCGGCTCGGATCGGTATTTCGGCCACGACGCGAGCGCCATGAGCGCGATGGAGGCGGCGCGGATTGCCGCGATCCTGCCCCTGCCCAAGAAGCGCGGCGCGATTGCGCCCAAGGGGTTTACCCGCCGCTACGGGAACACGATTGCCGCCCGGATTCCGATCGTGGCTCGCGACCGGCTGGATGCCTGCGTTTACAAGGGCTCGTCAGCACCGGTGAACAAGGCGCCGCCAATCGTCACCAAGCAACAGCGGCCGCAGCCGGGCGAGGAATATGAGAGCCAGAAGGCGTTGCCTCCCGTCGAGAATGTGGTGAGCGAGCTCCCACCACTTTCAACCGAGCCCCGGAGCGAGGCAGACCAGCAGGCGGCGCCTGGGGCGAATGAGAGCGGGGCTGAACCTGCGCAGCCGAAAGAACCTTCGAACGGCGTCTAGCCAATGCGCCGAACGGTTCGCGAACTGAGATTCGTGAGCGGAACGGCGCCTCTCCCCTGTCCGTTAAAAGACCAATTCCAGGCAAGGAGGAGTTTATGGCCACGCGTACCCAAAGCCGCACTTCCAATCGCACGGGCTCGAGCGGAAGCAACCGCAACAGCAGCAGCAATCGCAGCGCGTTTTCGTGGGGCGAAGGCGCGGGTCCAATCATTGCCGCAGCCCTTGGGGGCGCTGCAATCGGGCTCGTAGCCAATTACGGCCGCAAGGCGCTTATGCAGGGCATGGAAGCGTCCGTTGGCGACTGGGACGAGATCCTTGCGACCGAGCATGACATGGCGCTTGCTCTATTCGACAAGATGCTCGCGACCGACGAGACTCAGACCTTCAAACGCAAGATGCTCTTCATGAAGCTGTGTCACGCGCTCGACAAGCATGCTCACGCCGAGGAAATGGTCGTCTACCCCGCCCTGCGCGAAGCTAATGAGGCAGCCGACGCCGATCAACTCGAGGGCGAGCATGGCTACATCAAGACCTTCATCTTCGAGCTCAATGAAATGGGGCCGGGCGCGCCCACTTGGCTCGAGAAGGTTCGCGAATTTCGTCAACTCGTGTCGCGGCATGCGCACATGGAGGAAGAGGAGGTCTTCCCCAAGTTCAAGAACGATATGACCGAGGAACAGAACGCGCACATCACGAGCCTCGTGAATCGCGACGGGTTCTGGATGGCCTAGCCGACCAGCGCGAGCCTTGGCGGGTCCTGCGCCGACAGATCGACGGCACCCTCCCCGACGATGCGCTCAATCCGAGCGGAAAGCTCTGCATCGAGCGCATAGTCGCGCCCAGCGACGACGCTCGCCTCGCCGCCTGATGCGAGCGGCAAGAGGAAGCGCACGAGGCCGTTCGAGCCGCGAGCGTCGGCGAGTTCTCGCGAGACCCGAACGACGCTCGCGGCATCCGACAGTCTGATGGTCATTTGCAGGCGGGTGCGCTTTGCGAGATCTTCGAGCGGCTGGATGCGCTTGATCGTCACACGGGGCGTGTCGTCGCCTCCCCTGCGATCGAGTTCCACGGTCAAAAGGCCGCATTGCCCAGCCTTGGCCGCTGCTTCGAGCGCAGCCGTTGCCTCGTCATCGAAAGCGGTCGCGAGGAATTGGCCCGAGTTGTCGCTCAAGGTCGCCATCATGTAGCGGCGGCCGCGGGCCGAGGTTCGCCAACGCGTGTCCTCCACGAGGCCGGCCATCGTCGCGCTGACACGTTCGCCCTCCGCGATATGGACGTCCGCCAGTTCTGCGAAAGCCTTGACCTTGTGTGCTGCAAGGAGGTGCTTGGCGGCGTCGATCGGATGGGCCGAAAAATAAAAGCCAAAAGCCTCTCGCTCTGCTGTCATGCGTTGCGCGAGCGTCCACGGCTCCCGTCGTGCCAAGCGGATCGGCGCGGCTTCGGCGGAATTGACGCCAAATAGTCCCGCTTGACCCGTTTCGCGCTGCTCGTGGGCGCTCGATGCGTGGGCGAGGATGATCTCGGCCCCTTCAAATACTGCTGCGCGCTCCGGCTTCAGCACGTCGAAGGCACCTGCTGCTGCCAAGCTCTCGAGCTGGCGGCGATTGAGCAACCGCGGGTCGATGCGCGCGGCGAAGTCTTCGAGACTGGTGAACGGTCCTCCCCGTTTCCTCTCCTCGACCAACGCTTCCATCGCCTTCTCACCGACACCCTTGAGGGCCCCAAGCGCGTAACGAACGGCGCCGTCCTCGACCCTGAAGGAGGCGTCGCTCGCGTTGATGTCCGGGGCCAGGCACTCGACTGCGCCACGCCGCATGTCCTCCACGAACATCGCAAGCTTGTCCGTAAGTGCGAGGTCGAAGCTCATGGATGCCGCATAGAATTCCGGGCGATGATGTGCCTTCAACCAGGCGGTCTGATACGTCAGCAATGCGTAAGCCGCGGCGTGACTTTTGTTGAAGCCGTACCCCGCGAACTTGTCGATCAAGTCGAAAAGCTCGTTGGCCTTTGCGCCAGGGATATCATTGTGCTCGGCACAGCCCTTCACGAATGTGGCGCGCTGCGCATCCATCTCGGACTTGATCTTCTTGCCCATTGCACGGCGCAGAAGGTCCGCGCCGCCGAGCGAATAGCCGGCGAGAATCTGCGCCGCCTGCATGACCTGCTCCTGGTAGACGAAGATCCCGTATGTCTCCTTGAGGATACCTTCGAGGAGCGGGTGCGGGTACTCGATCTCCTCCTCGCCATTCTTGCGGCGACCG
>JBJMVK010000068.1:0-29814 GCA_045810725.1 Sphingomonas sp.
GCGTCGCGGCTGAGGATGCCGCGGGTCTGGTCGGTAAGCGGCGTGTGCAATGTGATGAAGTCCGCGCGGGCGAGCAGCTCTTCGAGCTCGACTTTGTCGACGCCGAGCTCGACTGCGCGCTCGGGCGAGAGGAACGGGTCGTAGGCGACGACCTTCATTTTCAGGCCATGCGCCCGGTCGGCGACGATCGAGCCGATGTTGCCGCAGCCGATCAGGCCCAATGTCTTGCCGGCCAATTCGACCCCGATGAAGCGGTTCTTCTCCCACCTTCCCGACTGGGTCGACTGGTCGGCCTGAGGAATCTCGCGGGCCAGCGCGAACAGCATCGCGATCGCGTGCTCGGCGGTCGTGATCGAGTTCCCAAAGGGGGTGTTCATGACGACGATCCCGCGCGCCGAGGCCGCAGGCACGTCGATCGTGTCGACTCCAATTCCGGCCCGTCCGATCACCTTCAAGCGCGGGAGGGCCGCGTCCATCGCTGCGGCGTTGACGCGTGTCGAGCTTCTTACTGCGAGTCCATCGTAATTGCCGATGATCTCGTTCAGCTCGTCGGATGAGAGGCCAGGCTTCTCGTCGACTTCGATGCCGCGCGCGCGAAAGATCGCGGCTGCTCTTGGGTCCATCTTGTCGGCGATGAGTACGCGCAATGGATTGGTCATCGCGTGGCCTCCATCGCCCAATCGAGCCAGGGGCCGAGCGCCTCGACGTCGCTCGTCTCGATCGTTGCGCCGCACCATATGCGAAGGCCCGGCGGTGCATCTCGATAAGCGGTGATATCGAATGCCGCACTCTCGCGCTCGAGGAGTTGACCGATCGCTTTTTGGCGCGCCCGGTTCGCCGCTTCATCCGAACGGTCGGTGAACTGCAGGCACACCGACGTGTTGGAACGGGACGCCGGATCAACGGCGAGATGCTCAATCCAGTCGGATTGCGACACCCATCGATCCAGCGCCTCAGAATTTGCGTTCGCTCGCGCTATTAGACCCTCGAGGCCGCCCGCTCGTTCGGCCCAGTCGAGACAGAATAGCCAATCCTCGACGGCGAGCATCGACGGGGTGTTGATCGTCTCGCCCTTGAAGATGCCCTCGATGAGCTTTCCGCCCTTCGTCAGCCGGAAAAGCTTCGGAAGCGGTCGCGGCTGAGGTTCCTCTTCGAGCCGCTCTACAGCCCTCGGGCTGAGCACCAGCATGCCATGTGCAGCCTCTCCACCGAGCGCCTTTTGCCAGCTGAAGGTGCCGACATCGATCTTTGCCCACTCGATGTCCTGCGCGAACGCAGCCGAAGTCGCGTCGCAGATCGCAAGGCCGGTGCGTTCGGCTGCGATCCAGTCGGCGTTCGGCACTCGAACGCCGCTCGTCGTTCCATTCCAGGTGAAGACGATATCGCTGGCCGAATCGATGCCGCCGAGTTCCGGGATTTTGCCGTAGTCGGCGGTGCGGATTTCGGCATCGAGCTTCAGCTGCTTGGCAACGTCCGTAACCCAGCCGGCACCGAAGCTCTCCCACGCGAGCATGGTGACGCGGCGCCGCCCGAGCAGCGACCAGATCGCCATTTCCATTGCGCCGGTATCCGACGCGGGCACGATCCCAAGCCGGTAACCAGGCGGCAGCTTCAGTAAGGCGTGGGTGCGCTCGATCGCTTCGCCGAGCCTCGCCTTGCCGAGGGTGCCGCGATGCGAGCGCCCAAGTGCGGAGGTGTCGAGGTTTGCGGGATTCCAGCCCGGCGGCTTGGCGCAAGGACCGGACGAGAATGTGGGGCGGATCGGTTTGGTGTGGGGCTTCGCCACGCGCACGTCGGGCGTGGCGGTAGTCGCTTCAGTCAATGTGACTCTCCTTACAGAGAGCTCGCGCCGCGTTGGGACGGCGTGGCCCGGAGACAGGTGTAACGGCTGCTCGAAGGATGACAATGCCGACGCGAAAAGATTCGCAGGCGAATCGATCCGGGCGCGTGTTGCGTTGCACAACAGATTGAATTTGCTCGAATGCGGTTCGTTGCGCGCGGAGTTGAACGGTTCATCCCGCTGAGCTGACGGTTCATCCCGAGCCCGCGCTATGTAGGTTGAATTCATTAACCATCCGGAAGCATTCTCCTCCTCGCCGACGCGCGGAGGGCAACGAGGCGCGGCTGGGGGCTGGGGAGCTCCTATCGTTGATGGAAACGGCGACGTGCGCTTCGGCGCGCGGCGTGGAGCTTTGGAGCGGGGATTTAATGACCCAAGTACTGGCCGGCACCACGGCACTGTTCCGCGATCGGGACTTCTTCATTCATGATGGGAAGAAGCTCCGCCGCTTCCGCATTTCTGCCCCCGTCCAGATCTTTCTTTTCGTGGTTCTCCTCGGGCTGGTTGCCTGGGCGAGCTTTGCGACGGCTCGTCTCATCACGCGTCCGCGCGCCGGACTGTCGGCTGCGACCGAAGCCCGCGCGCGCCTGATCGAGCAGCGCCAGGCGTTGATCGAGGCCGCGCTGACGGGCCAGAAGATTGACTCGGCGATGATCCAGGCGGCCGCAACCAGCGGCCGTCTTGCAAAGGACGGCCTGCTTGCTCGCGTCGAGCAGCAGCAGCTGGAGCAGGCTGCCCTCGTCGCTCAGGCGCTCGACGTCCGATACCAGGTCACGGCCGCTGAGCTTCACAAGCTTGGGATCAAGCCCGCGGCAGCCGGTCAGCCGAGCGGCGTTGGCGGCCCGTTCGAAAGCATTGGCAACCCGACCTTCAAGGCTTTGTTCAACAGCTGGAAGAAGCTCGACCAGCTGCAGGACGACGTCATAGCCATCCCGTCCGACAAGCCGGTCAAGACCGACGTGAGCTTTACCAGCGGCTATGGCGTGCGCGCCGACCCGTTTCACGCGGGCGCAGCAATGCACCCGGGCATCGACCTCGCCGGCTCCTATGGCACGCCGATCTATGCCACTGCCGACGGCGTCGTTATCCGCGCCGGCTGGAACAGCGGCGGCTACGGCAACCTCGTCGAGGTCGACCACGGGCGCGGCATCACCACCCGCTATGGCCACATGTCGGCGATCCTCGTCCGTGCCGGGGACCACATCACTCGCGGACAGCAGGTCGGCCGGATGGGCTCGACCGGCCGTTCGACCGGCAACCACCTGCACTACGAGGTCCGGATCGACGGGCGCCCGGTCAACCCGATCCCCTTCATGAAGTCGACCGATTACGTCCTCGCCATGCAGAAGAAGGCGAATTCCGCACCGATGGACCTCGCCGTGGGCGGCCCGGACGGGCAGCACTGATCGGCCACGAGTTGCCGCACGGCCCGGCGCTCCCTATCTCGCTCTCGTGAGCGAAATCACTCTAACCAAGAATGCGGCGAAGCGCGTTGCGTGGATCGCCGAGCGGCAGTCGAAGGCGGCCATCCTGCGGCTGGCGGTCGATGGCGGCGGCTGTGCCGGGTTCACCTATAAGTTGGAACTGGCCGAGGAGGCAGGTCCAGGCGATACGATCGCCGACACTGACGGCGTGAAGCTCGTGGTTGATCCCGTCAGCCTCGATCTTGTCCGGGGCTCCGCAGTCGATTTCGTGGAGGAGCTTGGCGGCGCGTCCTTCAAGGTCACGAACCCCAACGCTCAGTCAGGTTGCGGCTGTGGGAGCAGCTTTTCAGTTTGACCGCTCAAACCCGCGGCGCGAAGTCCGGCGGACCTAAGAATCCTTGAACGCCGTGGGAATGTTCGGCCCGTTCGCACGCTGCTCGCTGTCATTGACGAGGCCGCGTTTGACTGCATTTGCCCAGGCAGCGCGCGCGAGGGCGAGGTCGGGCCACAGCGGGCTCATAGCGCAAACGCCCGAGCGCCGCTGAGCAGCTGAACCGCCATGAGGATCATCGTGATCACGATGATCCCGCCTGCACCTGTCCTTGCCCGATCCGTGAGCATAAGTGGTTCCCCCGATCGCTCGATTGACGAAGCGTCAGTGTCCGCTTGGGTGCATCCGGTTCGATGCTCCACGGGAAAGCTTTTGGATATGTTTGCCCGCTTCGATGGGGAGTGGATGCTCAGCGTTGACGACTGTTGCCGCAAATGTGCGGAAGAAAGGGAGGGTTCGGCCAAGACCACGAGCGCTATCTAGACCACGCGTTTGCGTAGATCGCGTGAGCCAGCGCCATTTCGCCCGCTTCCCTGCCTGAACGCCGCCCGCTAAGCGGCGGTTCGTGAAGCTTTCTACCTACAACCTCAACGGCATTCGCGCGCGCTTGCCGCGGCTCCTCGAGTGGCTCGATCGCGAAAAGCCCGACATTGCCTGCCTCCAGGAACTCAAATGTGCGGACGAAGTGCTGCCGATCGCCGACATCGAAGCGGCTGGATACGGGGCGGTATGGCATGGCCAGAAGGGCTTCAACGGTGTCGCCATCCTCGCCAAAGGCGACACTCCTGACCTGAGACGGGTGGGTCTCCCGGGCGATCCCGACGATACGCACAGCCGCTACATCGAGGCCGAAGCGAAGGGTATCGTCGTCGGCTCTCTCTATCTGCCGAACGGCAACCCGGTCGGAACTGAGAAGTTCGTCTACAAGATAAAATGGATGGAGCGCCTGTGCGCCCGGGCCGCCGAGCTCCTCGAAGAAGAGCGGCCAGCGGTGCTTTGCGGAGACTGGAACGTGGTGCCGGAAGACCGCGACGTTTTCTCGGCACGGGCGACCGCCAACGATGCCGTGATGCAGCCCGAAACCCGGCAATTATGGCGGCGGATCGTCAACCAGGGCTGGACCGACGCCCTTCGATCGCTGCATCCAAGCGAAGAGAAGCTCTACACCTTCTGGGATTATACCGCCGGCTGCTGGCAGCGGGACCTCGGTTTTCGGCTCGACCATCTCCTGTGCTCGCCCGAGGCGGCCGACCGTCTCGAGGGGGCCGGCGTCGACCGGTGGGCGCGCGGCGAGGAAAAGGCGAGTGACCATGCACCGACCTGGATCGAGCTGGCGAGCGGCAGCTGACACCCGCCTCGATCAGGCCGCGAGGGCCTTCTCATAGATTCGGTAACGATGGTTGACTCGAGCGCCCGGCAGTTCGGCGATCGAGACCATCCCCTTGTTGTCTTCTAGGATCCAGCCGAACTCGCCCACCTCGATTCCGAACTTCGAGACGCAGTCGCGGCGCGTATATTCGATCAGCATGAATGCCAGCATGCTCGCCAACCGCGACTGGTGGAGTTTCCTCGCGACGCCCATCAAGGGGACGCGGGATCGCTTCACGCGCGGGTTACGAAGCCGCCAAAGGAGTTTGATGAAGTTGAACGGGAACAGCTCACCGTTGAGGTCCTTCGTCAGCTCGTTGATGTCCGGGATGGTGATCATGAAGGCCACCGGCTCGCCGTCGATCTCCGCGATCCGGACCAGTTCCTTGTAGATGATCGGCTTCAGCTTTTTGCCGGCATAGGCGATCTCGGCCGGGGTCAGAGGAACGTAGCCCCAATTGCCGGACCAGGCGTCGTTGAGGATGTTGAGAATGGTCCGCGCTTCCTCGTCGAACTTCGACTTGTCGACCATTCGAATCTTGATGTGCGGGTTGCGTTCCCCGGCTGCGATCAGGCGGTTGATCTTCGGATCTTCCCAGCTTGCGATGTTGACCTCGTAGGTCAGGAGGTCCTTGGCCTTGTCATAGCCGGCGCCTTCGATCCACGCACGATATTCTGGCCGGTGATGGCCCATCATTGCCGTCGGGTCCTCGTCGAATCCCTCGATCTCCAGGCCCGGCTCGTCCCAGATCGAGAGGCTGATCGGACCCAGGGCCTGGGTCATTCCTTCCTTGCGCAACCAGTTTTCGGCAGTGGCAATCAGCGCCGAGGCGGCTTCCTCGTCGAGGGCCTCGAACATTCCCCAATTGCCGATGCCCTTTCCCATATGCTCTTGGACGAGGTCGTCGACCTGCGCGCTGATTCGCCCGACGACCTTGCCGGCGCGCTCGGCGAGCCAGAGCTGCGCACGGGCATGCTCGAACCACGGGTTCTTGCCCGGAGTGATCAGGCCGTGGACTTCGTCCTTCAGCGGCGGAACCCAATGAGGATCGTTCTTGTAGACGTCCCAGGCGAAGTCGATGAAGGTCTTCTTGTCCTTCTTGGACTGGACAGGACGGATAGCGAGGGGGCTGGTGCTCATGAACGGACGGCTAGCGTCTCCCCGGGCCAAGCGCCAGTTAAGGTTGAGACGCCTAAGTCCCGCCACTATCTCTTGGCACAAGACGTTCTTCTTGAAATGACGATGAGCAACACCGCGATCCTCGAGCGCACGAACGACGCTGCCCAGCCGCAGCGCGCATCCGCGCGCGCCAAGGACGATGCGGCGATGCTTAAAGCCGCAGCGAACCTGACACGCGATCTCAACCGGCCGCGGTCAATCATCTACTGGGCCGACATGCTCGGCTCGGCGCTGCTCGGCTATGCAGCGCTCATTGCCGCCATGGTGGTCCATCCGGCGCCGATGGTGGTCGGCTGCGCCGTCGTGGCCGTCCTCGCGCTCTACCGGGCCGGCTCGTTCATCCATGAGCTGACGCACATCAAGAAGGGTGCGGTGAAAGGGTTCCGATTGACTTGGAACCTCGTCGTCGGCGTCCCGCTTCTGGTGCCAAGCTTCATGTACGAGGGCGTTCATAACCAGCACCATGCGAAGCGTTATTACGGCACGCTCGACGATCCCGAATATCTGCCGCTGGCGCTGATGCATCCCTGGACGCTGCCCGTGTTCCTGGTGGCAGCCGCGCTGGCCCCGGTCGGAATGCTCATCCGGTTCGGCATCCTCGCCCCGCTGTCGCTGCTCTCGCCCCGGCTTCGGTCTATGGTGGTCGGGCGCTATTCGGGGCTCCAGATCAATCCCAAGTTTGTTCGGCCAGAGCCCGAGGGCGAGTTCGCGCGTGACTGGGCATGGCAGGAAGCTGCGTGCAGCGCCTGGGCGATCGCGCTCATCGTGATGGTTGCGACGGGGATCATTCCGCTTCGCGAGTTCCTCGTCTTTCTGGCGGTTTCGTCAGGGGTGATGTTTCTGAACCAGATCCGCACCCTGGTTGCGCATCTGTGGGAGAACGAAGGCGAACCGATGAGCGTCACGGCGCAGTTCCTGGATAGCGTCAATGTCCCTCCGCCAGCGACCTTGCCGATGTTGTGGGCGCCTGTGGGCCTCAGGTACCATGCGCTCCACCACCTCCTTCCAGGGTTGCCCTACCATGCACTGGGCGAGGCCCACCGGCGGCTTTGCAAGGAGCTCGATAAGAGGTCCGTCTACCACCGCTCGACCCATCGCGGCCTTCCGCTGCTCGTGGTGAGGCTGGCGAGGCGAACCTTGACTAACCGGCGCAATTCCGCTTGAGGGCTGCTCGTCCGGCGGGCCAAGCGCTCGCCGTTGTCATTTAAGGGAAAAAAGGCGGCTCCCTAAGTCCGCCTGGCCGGGGTTACCTCGCACGGACCCCTGACGAACGGAAGGATTGACCCATGCGCCATCGTGTCGGCGGCCGTAAGCTTCAGCGTACCTCCAGCCACCGCGCAGCCCTGTTCCGCAACATGGCTGCAGCGCTCATCAAACACGAGCAGATTACGACGACCACGGCCAAGGCCAAGGAGCTTCGCCCGTACGTCGAGAAGCTGATCACGCTGGCCAAGCACGGCGGTCTTTCGAACCGTCGCCTCGCCCAGTCGCGCCTCATGGACGAGGCGCAGCTCGCAAAACTCTTTGACGTGCTCGCGCCGCGCTATTCGAACCGGGATGGCGGCTACACGCGGGTCATCAAGGCTGGCATCCGCCAGTCGGACGCTGCCCCGATCGCGGTGATCGAGTTCGTCGACCGCGACGTGTCGGCCAAGGGCCAGGACTCTGGCCCTGTCATGAACGAGGACGAGTTCGAAGCCGCGTAACGGCTCGACTGCAAGGGCGGCGGCGGACCGCCGCCCGAGCGTCCCTTATTGGTGGCCGGCGAATGCGCCCTGGCCGTTCCCAGTCCGGTTATAGAGCCTGAACAAGCCGCCGACTTCGGCAGCCTGTGGGCCGTAGAAATTACCGTATTGGTTGAGCGTATAACCGCCTGACGAGTCGCTCGTCGTGAAGCCGACCTGGCGGGAGTTGATGGTCCCGTTCCCGGCGAACGCCAGCGGGCCGATCGGCACGCCGTTGATGCTCGCGGTGTAGCTCAGCGTTCCCGCTCCGAAGTCGGCGATAATCCCGCCCGTGCCACCCAGTGCATGCTCGCCGTTCTTGTCGACGAAATTCCCGTCGTAGATCGTGCTGTAGGTCGCAGAACCGCTGACGGGCAGGTCATTCCTCGCCGTCTTCGTTCCCCAAACGAGATACGTGTCGTTGACGCTCGTTGTGCCGTTCGTGGTCGAGCTGCGCTTCCACTCGCCAAAGTCGACGTAAGTGAGACTGACCGCGCCTTGGTTCAGGACTCGAAACGTCTCGGTCGGGCTCTTCGTGTAGAGTGTGAAATTGCCATTCGCGACACCCGTCGGGCCGAACGTCGATTTGGTCGTCGGGCTTCCGGTGTCGCGGATCGTATAGGTATTCGCCACTGGATCGTAGACGACGGTGCTCGTCGCCCGCGCGTAATTGCCAAAATAGGAGGTCACTCCGCCTGTGGTCGAATATTGGATGGTGGATTGCTGCGCCGGAACATTCGTCGGAGCAGCGTAAGCCGAAGCGCCGATCAACAGCGCGGCTGCCGCCGCGGGATACATGCTACGCATTGCTTCAAATCCCCCTGATTGTTGCCCGCCCTCGAGTAAACGCCTGATAGCCATTTCAGTCAATCTGAACGGCCGAATATTCCTGAAATGCCAAGATTTTATGACGCTCTTTCGGAAACGCGTCGAGCGCTTCGCCGCCTATTGAAATCGGAGCCGCTGCTGATACCGGTGGCGCCATAGCGCGGGGGAGTTGAAGTACATGCGTCCTAGCCTTCTTGCAGCAGTCCTTTTGTCGAGTGTCTCCATTTTGACCGCACCAGACTTTGCCAGTGCCCAGCCGCTCGGCGCGGCTCCCGCCATCGCCTATCCCGAGACGCGCCGAGTAAACCAGGTGGACGACCATTTCGGAGAAAAAATCGCGGACCCCTATCGGTGGCTCGAAAATGACGTGCGTACCGATGGCGACGTCAAGGCCTGGGTCGACAAGGAAAATGCGGTCACCGGCGCGTTCCTCCAGACGCTCGCCGGCCGCAAGGCGCTCGAGCAGCGTATTACCGAGCTCTATGATTACGAGCGCTTCGCCGCGCCCGAGAAGAAGGGCGGGCGGTATTTCTACACGCACAACACGGGCCTCCAGAACCAGGCAGTGCTGTTCGTCCGGGAATCCGTCGAGGGTGAAGGGCGCGTGCTGGTGGATCCGAATCCCTGGTCCAAGGACGGAGCGACAGCGCTCGCGGAATGGGAACCGAACGAGCAGGGCACAAAGCTGCTCTACGCTGTCCAGGACGGCGGTACAGACTGGCGGACACTGCACGTCCGCGACGTCAAGACCGGCAAGGACCTTCCGGACGAGATCAAATGGGTGAAGTTTTCAGGGCTGAGCTGGGCAAAAGACGCGAGCGGCTTCTATTATTCACGTTTCCCCAAGCCCAAGAGCGGCGCCACCTACCAGTCGCTCAACGAGCACCAGCAGGTCTATTTCCACAAGCTCGGTACGAAGCAGTCGGCCGACAAGCTGATGTTCGCCACTCCGAACAAACCGGAGCTCAACAACAGCGCGCAGGTCAGCGACGACGGGCGCTGGCTCGTGATCAGCTCATCGAGCGGAACGGATCCGCGCTTCGAGGTAACGATCGTCGATCTAAGGAACGCGAAGGCGAAGCCGCGCGTGATCGTCCCCGGGTTCGACCATAATTATAGTTTCATCGGAAACCGCTCCTCGCGCTTCTATTTCGTCAGCGACGATGGAGCACCGCGCCAGAAGCTCGTCAGTCTCGACATCGCAAAGGCCCATCCCGTGGCAAAGACCGTCGTTCCAGAAGACGAGGCGACGCTCGATGGCGCGACTTTGGTCGGGGGCAAGCTCGTCGCAACCTACCTTTCGGACGCTAAGACCGAAGTCAGGGTCTATTCGCCCGCGGGCGAGCTCGTCCGCAAGGTCGAGCTCCCTGGGATCGGCACGGCGGCGGGTTTTTCGGGAAGGTTCGAGGATCCCGAGACCTTCTTCGCTTTCACCAGCTTCAACCGGCCGACCACCATCTATCGCTATGACGTGAACACCGGCTCCGAGAGTGTCTGGGCGGCGCCCAAACTCGCATTCAAGCCCGACGACTATAAGGTCGAGCAGGTTTTCTACACGTCGAAGGACGGCACCCGCGTCCCCATGTTCGTCGTCAGGAAAGCGGGTATGACGGGCCCCGCTCCGACCCTGCTCTACGGCTATGGCGGCTTCGATATCTCGCTGACCCCGAGCTTCTCGGCAACGCGCCTCGCCTGGCTCGAGAAAGGCGGCGCCTATGCCGTTGCGAACATCCGCGGCGGCGGCGAATATGGCAAGGCCTGGCACGATGCCGGGCGCCTCGCGCACAAGCAGAATGTCTTCGATGATTTCATCGCTGCGGGCGAATATCTGAAGAAGAACGGGATTACCTCGCCGCATGGGCTGTCGATCGAAGGTGGGTCGAACGGCGGCCTCCTTATCGGTGCCGTCGTCAACCAGCGGCCGGACCTTTTCGATGCGGCGCATGCCGCCGTCGGAGTGATGGACATGTTGCGTTTCGACCAGTTTACGGCCGGCCGCTACTGGGTCGACGATTATGGCTATCCCGAGAAGGAAGCTGATTTCAAAACGCTGCTCGCTTATTCGCCGTACCACAACATCAGGCCGGGGGTTCATTATCCTCCCGTTCTGGTGACGACGGCTGATACTGACGATCGAGTCGTGCCGGGTCACAGTTTTAAATATGCGGCGGCGCTTCAGGCCGCCGACCCCGCCGGCGCGCCGCACCTCATCCGCATCGAGACGCGTGCCGGCCACGGTTCGGGCAAGCCTACCAGCAAGATCATTGAGGAAGCGTCCGACGTCATGGCATTCCTCGGCCGCTTCACCGGCCTGGAGTTCGGCAGCTCGAATTGACTGCGGCAGCTTCTACCTTCCGCGAGTCACTGCCTTGAGGGAGAAGTGGTAGAAAGCGACAGCCACATCCGGGGGGTGGCGGGGGGATGCTTTACTATCGCCTTTATTATTTCGACGGCTTCAGCGGCCACATCGATCATTTCCGCGAATTCGAGGCGGAGTGCGATGTTGCGGCGATCGACCTTGCCGGCCACTGGAGCGATGGCCGCCGGATGGAACTCTGGAACCGCGAACGGCGGCTGAAGCAGTGGGGCAGCGAGCATGCCGCTGACTGACAAATCGTTGAAATCCATGGCTGAACGGCAGCCAACGGCCGGTTCAGAGCCGGTGCAGCGGCGTAATGAGATTATCCAAAACAGGCCGTCGTGCGTTCTGCCGGCGAGTCGGTAACAGGAGTAAGGCGATGAGGCGTATCACGAAGTTTCTGGCGGGCGGCGTCGCGATTGCTGCGCTGGCCAGTGCAGCGCCTGCCGCGGCGCAATATTTCCCGGGTTATGGTGCGCCCTACGGCAACGCGTATCCAGGATATGGCAATCCCGGCTACGGCTATGGCACCGGCGGGGTCGTCGGATCGATCATCAATGGCGTCACGGGCGGCTACGGCGGCGGTTACGGCGGCGGCTATGGCTACAACGTGCCCGGCGCAAGCCAGGTCGCTGCCAATCAGTGCAGCGCGGCTGTCCAGCAGCGTCTCGGCGGCTACGCTGGCTATGGTTACGGCTACGGCGCCGCAAACGGCCGAGTCCTTGGGATCGACAGCGTCGAGATCCGTTCCGGCGGGGGTTACCGAGTGCGCGGAAGCGCCGCGGCCAATGGCTATGCTTATGGCGGCGGAGCCGTTCGGTTCAGCTGCCGCACGGATCCCCGCGGCTACGTCGTCGATGTCGACTTCAACAATCGCCAGTACGGATATGGAAATAACGGGAACGGCTATTACGGCTCGAACTACGACAATCCATACAGCGCCTATGGCTATCAGCGCTACTAAGCGCTGAGCCCTTCAGGAGTGCGCCGGGTTCCCTATCCGGGAGACCCGGCGCAGCTTCATTCAAGCCTCGGCGCCGAGGCTCCTTGCGACTTCGGCCATTTGCTCGGCGCAAGTTCCCCAACCCCCTTCAAAGCCCATCGCGTCGTGAGCGTCGCGCTCCTTGGCGTTCGCGTGGAGGACGGTTGCCGTGTAGCGGGTCTTTCCCTCGCCCGCGTCGTCGAAAGTGTGAATGGCGGTGAACGGAAAGCCGTTACAGCCGTCGTCAGCGAACTCGTTCGGCCGGTACCCGCCCTTCATCGTGGAGGACCAGACGATGCGCTCGTTAGGAACGACCTCGAGCACGCACGCCGTTGCACCATAATCGAACCCGTCCGGCCCCGTCATCCGGGTGAAGAACTTGCCGCCGGGCCTGAGCTCGATCTCGCATTCGGGAGTCTCGTAGGGCCGCGGCGCCCACCACCGCTTGATATGCGCGGCATCGGTCCAGGCTCTCCACACGAGGTCGAGCGGTGCATCGAGCGTCCGCTCGAGATAGAGGTCGAGACGGTTGTCCACGGGGCATTCCTCCTACTTCAACTCACCAAGATGGTCTTCGAACCGGTCCAGCCGCGCCTCCCATTCCTGCCGTCGACTGGTCAGCCAGCTTTCGGCCTCTCCCAACGTTCCGCCCTCGAGGCGGACCGTTCGGACGCGGCCCTTCTTTTCGGACGCAACGAGGCCGCTCGTTTCGAGCGCCCTCAAATGCTGCATCACCGCGGGAAGGCTGATCGTCAGCGGTCTTGCGAGCTCGCTGACCGACGCCGGGCCACGGCTCAGGCGCGCCAGCATTCCTCGGCGGACCGGATCGGACAGTGCTCCGAAGGCGCGGTCGAGTGCGGAAGAATCCTTAAGCATGTGCTTAACTATCCGCGCGAAAACTAGCCGTCAAGACACTTAAGTGGGCGCTTAACTTTACTCGCGCCGTCAGCGTATCTATCGGCCCGCCATGACGGTCCAACCCACCCAAGCCATCCTCGTCGTCGATTTCGGGAGCCAGGTCACGCAACTCATTGCCCGGCGTGTTCGCGAGGCCGGCGTCTATTGCGAGATCGCGCCGTTCAACGCGAGCGAAGAGGCGTTCGAGCGCCTGCGGCCAAGGGGCATCATCTTCTCGGGCGGACCGGCATCGGTGATGGAAGCCCAAAGCCCGCGTGCGCCGCAGGTGCTGTTCGACAGCGGCCTGCCGCTCCTCGGCATATGTTACGGCCAGCAGACGCTTCACCAGCAGTTGGGCGGCAAGGTCGTGAGCTCCGACCAGCGCGAGTTCGGCCGAGCCTTCATCGAGATTGTTTCACCAAGCGCCTTATTCGATGGCCTGTGGCAGGTCGGGGAAAAGCATCAGGTGTGGATGAGCCACGGCGACCGCGTCGACGCCCTGGCCCCCGGGTTCGAGGTTGTTGCGCGCTCGGACGGCGCACCCTTCGCTATCGCTACGAACGAGGCGGCGAAACGCTACAGCCTGATGTTCCACCCGGAGGTCGTGCATACGCCCGACGGCGGCAAGCTCCTCGCAAATTTCGTACGGCACGTTTGCGGCTGTGCCGGGGACTGGACAATGGCGAGTTTCCGCAACGCTAAAATCGCCGAAATCCGCGACCAGGTCGGTACCGGCCGAGTCATCTGCGGTCTCTCGGGCGGCGTCGACAGTGCCGTGGCGGCGGTCCTGATCCACGAGGCTATCGGCGATCAATTGACCTGCGTGTTCGTCGATCATGGCCTGATGCGGCTCGGCGAGGCCGAGCAGGTCGTGAGCCTTTTTCGAAACAGCTACAACATCCCGCTCGTTCACGTCGATGCGAGCGCCGATTTCCTTGGTGGACTCGACGGTGTGACCGACCCGGAGAAGAAGCGGAAGTTCATCGGCTCCGAATTCATCAACGTGTTCGAGGAGGAAGCGAAGAAAATCGGAGGTGCCGACTTCCTTGCCCAGGGAACGCTCTATCCCGATGTGATCGAAAGCGTCAGCTTCATCGGCGGCCCGTCGGTCACGATCAAGAGCCACCACAATGTCGGTGGCCTGCCCGAGCGCATGAACATGAAGCTGGTCGAGCCCTTGCGCGAGCTGTTCAAGGACGAGGTCCGCGAACTCGGCCGCGAACTCGGCCTGCCTGAAGCATTCGTCGAACGCCACCCGTTTCCGGGGCCGGGCCTCGCAATCCGGATCCCCGGCGAAGTCACGCTGGAGAAATGCGACATCCTGAGGAAGGCTGATGCCGTATACCTCGAGGAGATCCGGAACGCCGGTTTGTACGACGCCATCTGGCAGGCGTTCGCCGTGCTTCTTCCCGTGCGCACGGTTGGGGTCATGGGTGACTATCGCACCTACGATTATGTCTGTGCGCTTCGAGCGGTAACGAGCGTCGACGGGATGACTGCCGACATCTATCCGTTCGACGCTGAGTTCCTGAGCCGCGTCGCGACGCGAATCGTCAACGAGGTTCAGGGGATCAACCGCGTCGTTTACGACTATACGTCGAAGCCGCCCGGGACGATCGAGTGGGAGTGAAGCCGGATGGGGAGGGGCATCTTGTTGCTGAGCGCAGGGCTTCTCCTAACGATGCTCGCGACAGACGCTGCCCAAGGCCAGCCGCAGCCAACTGAATCCCTCACCCAGCTCACGCTTGCCCCCGATGACGTTATCCCTACGGGGAACGACTGGATGGCGCTGCCGTCCATTCGCGCGGCCGATGCCGCGCTCATGGACTTCAACGTCATCTCGATGCGCTATCGTGGACTGATCGAATATGCCGGCGCCCCCGGCCAGCCGCTCATCAAGCCGTTCGTTTCGGTCCGGGGCGTTAAGAGGGCGCTCGCGAACCTGCACTGGAGCTTGCGCGATTACTGGCTGCCGACAGGAACGATGGAAGCCGATGGCCTGAGGATCCGAATCTCGTACGTTGCGCCGCCCGAAAGCCGGGCAGCGATCATCCGCTTCCAAGTCACCAATGACGGCACCGCGCCAGTCAAGGTCGCGCCCGGTATGGAGGTGAATTGGGCGCGGACCAACCGGGTCACCTATTCGCCTGAACCGCTCACGGGCGCGCGCACGATGTCGCCCACGCCGATCGACAGCGAGATGGAGATCTTCAACTACAAAAATGACGATACCCAGTTCGCCTGGGGGTTCGCCTACGTCGGCTCGAAAGGCGTCCTTCACGAGGCGCCCGAGGATCCTGGAGTGACGGCCGAGCATGAAGCGTTGCTTGCGCCCGGGAAGACCCTGGACGTCCATTATCTCATCGGCGTGGGGCTCGAGGAATATAGCGCTGCTTATGCAATGCGCGTGCTCAACAAACGGATCGATCGCTATGGAATCGATGGAGTCATCGACCAGGCCGCGGCCGAGGCGCTCCGCCATACGCGGACTACCGGGCGAGCGGATCTCGACCAGATCATGAACCGCAACTTCCTGTTCACGACTTATTATGCGTGGGGCCGCGCCCTCGACACTGAGCAATTCGTCGGCATGACCTCGCGCAGCAACCGCTATTATGTGTCCGCCGCTTACTGGGACCGGGACGCGCTGCTGTGGAGCTTTCCAGCCCTTCTGGACACGGACCCGGCAAGGGCCCGGGAGGTGCTCGACTATGTCTTCGGCACCCAGGCGCGCAATTTTGGAATCCACAGTCGCTTTATCGACGGGGTGGTGCTGGAAGACGGCTTGGAGCTCGACGAGCTCGTCGCACCGCTGGTCGCTCTCAAGTCCTATATCGACGCGACGGGCGACTTTAGCCTGATCGATCATTTCGCATCTGAGACCGACGCCATCGAGAAGCGGCTCTTCACGTTGCAAGACCCGGCAACCGGCTTATTCGAGACCTTCCAGGATGCGGAGGACGAATATGTCCAGAAGCCGTTCTCGGTCTATGACAATGTGCTGGCCTGGAAGGCTCTGAACGACCTCGCGGCGCTCCAAAAGAGTCGCGGCCGGCTCACCTTCTCCAATGATCTTCATGCCCGCGCCGCCGCCCTCAAGTCCGCGATCCTCAAATATGGCGTCCGTTCCGGCGCGAAGGGCGCGGGCGGGCCGATCTTCGCCGCGACGGTGAGCATTGCCGGCGCGGATTTCATGGATGTTCCACCGGGTTCGCTCCTGAAGTTGCCCTATCTCGGTTTCATCGCGGAAGATGATCCGCTGTTCGTCAGAACCTACGACTGGCTGCACTCCGCGGCTTATCCTTTTTCCTATGCCGACAAGCCCTGGGGCCTTCCGGGCAGCTACCGCCTTCCTTTTACCACCTCCTGGTCGGTTGCCGACCATCTCCGCCTGAAGGCCGGCCGGGCGAGGGCCCTCAAGGTTCTGACGCAAAGCCCCTGGGATGGCGGCATAGTCACCGAGGGTGTCAAGCCCGAGACAGCAAGGCCGGACCAGCAGGGCCGGGCTTTCGCCACGGCGGCGGGTTACATCGGGCATGCCATCTGCGAGGCCTACTGCATCGACGGCAAGGCCCGCCGCGAGACGATCGGCAAGACCCCGGCGCGATAGGAGAAGCCAGTGCACCGCTCGCGCATCAACGGCATCCTCATCGACTGCAATGTCGATGACATCGAGGAGGCGGCTCGGTTTTGGGCGGAGGCGCTCGGGCGGCGCGTCGACCATCGGCATCCCGGGACGCGTGGTGATTACGTGATGCTCGAGACACCGACCGACGAGATCAGCGTACAGATCCAGCGCGTGACCCACGAAAGCCGGGTTCATGTCGACATCGAGACAGACGATATCCCGGCCGAGGTCGCCCGGCTCGAAAGGCTTGGAGCGAGTGTCGACAAGCGTCTCGAGCGCTGGGTGGTGATGCGCGCGCCCTCCGGGCAGCGCTTTTGCATCGTTCGCGTCCAGCGCGACGGGTTCGAGAAGAACGCCAACAGCTGGCTGTGATCTCCGGGGTTCCCGCGGCCCGGTATTTGATTGCCGCCGCGCCGGGGTCAGGCCAGCGCGCGGGAGACGGCGCTCATGAGTTTCCACACGATCCGATGAAGGTTAACGGTAACCTATTGTTTACCATAGGATTGACGGGGTGATCACTTTGGGCTGTTCAATGAAACAGCGATTCACCTTGGGGCCTGAGCGGATTCGATGAAAAGATGGACGATCGCGGCAGGCGCCATGGCCCTGCTCGCTGGCTGCTCGAGCAATCCACCGGCGCGCATTGCCATTGCGCCCCCACCGCTGCCAAAGCCGAACAGCGATGTCCCCTATCAATGGACCCTCGGAAATGCCCCCCAGGCCCACAAGGACCTCGTCGCGACCTTCGGCAGGCTCGGCCTAAAGCCCGGCGAATATCTCTGGACGACCTCGATCCCTGCCGACGGCGACACCCGCGTAGTGATCGATCGGCTGACCCAGATGGCTTATGTCTATCGCGACGAGAAACTCGTCGGCGCGGCGACCATCTCGACTGCAAGGCAGGGCTACATCACGCCGTTGGGCGAATGGAAAATTCTCGAAAAGCGGCCCTTCTATCGGTCGAAGAAGTACGACAATGCGCCCATGCCGTGGATGGAGCGGATCGATGAATATGGCATCGCGCTGCACGGCGGCGGAACCCCAGGCCATCCCGAAAGCCACGGCTGCATTCACCTGCCGAACAAGTTCGCCGAAAAGCTCTACGGCCTGACCAAGATCGGCACCAAGGTCATCATCGAGGGCTGAGCCGCACGAAGGCCGTGCCGCGGCATGGCCTTCGCTCGAGCTGTCGCGTCATTTACCTCCGGCCACCGCCACGCGACGTCGTTCCGAGAGTCGCCGTCGCCATCGGGTCCGAACCTCCATTGGTGGGCGGCTCAGCGTCCGTCTGCGCCTCCGTCATGCCCGATGGATCCGCCGACAGGCCCGTTTGTGTCATCCCCGTCCGCAACGGTTGTGGATTGCCGCGGCGCTGGCTCCGCCAGTCGTCGAAGTCGCGATGGAATTGCTGCTCGCGCTCGCGGCAATAATCCTGATAGTCGCGATCGAGCTCACTCATGTGGCGGTCGCGCCAGCTCCTGTAATGATCGTCGGGATGGGCGCTGTAGCCGCGCCGGTCATCCGAATGACCGCCTGGGCCGTGTTCATGGCGCGCGCCTTCGCGCCAGTCGCCGCGGTTCCTCGATTGATCCGCCTCCGACCTGCCACCGCGACCGAACATCATTGAGCGGCCATGCTCGCGATCAGGCCACCCTTCACGTTGGTTTCCCCAATTACGCTCGCGCCAGCCGCGTTCGCGATCATCGTCGCGGTCTGAATCGCTCTCGCCGTGCGATCCGTACCCGTCGTTCAGATAGCCGTGCGCCATGTCCAATTCTCCTTGCTCACATGATCCTAAGGCGGCCGAAAAGGCCTTGCCGGGTAAACGAATGGCAGCAGGTTCGGATGCGCCTGCCTCGCTCGCGACTTGAGCGGCTGGGCGCGGCGGCAGGTGCGTTCAGCCCGGCTCTTGCGGCGCGTGGACGGGAAGCTTCAGGGTCGTGAGGAGGCCCGGCTTATTGTCCTCGAGAAGGAGCTCGCCATCGTGGAGGTGCGCGATCGACTGGGCCAAAGCGAGGCCGAGCCCGGCGCCTTCGTCGGAGCGGCTGGAATCGAGCCGACCAAAGCGGCGAAGCGCTTCCTCCCGCCGGTCGAGGGGAATGCCGGGTCCCGGTCGGCGACTTCGAGTTGAATCTGCTTCTCTCCGGGCTCGACCCGGACCGCGATTTCACCTCCCGAACCATAGCGGATCGCATTTTCCAGAAGGTTGCTGAGTGCCTGGGCGAGCAGCTGGCGGTGCCCGAACAGCGGCACCGGCCGCTCGGGGCGCTCGAAGCAAAGCGAGCTCCCCCGCTCGTCGGCAAGCGGATCGTACATTTCGGCAAGCTCCGCCGCCAATTCACCGACGTCGAACCACGCGAACTGGTTGCGTCCGGTGAGCGCCTCCGATCGGCTGATCTCGAGCACGGTCGCCAGGATCCGGATCAGGGTATCGGCGTTGCGAACGACGCTTCCAAGCAGTTCCTCCTGTTCGGCGGGATCGCTCGATTCCGCCGCTGCATGGGCAGCGGAACGAAGTCGGCTCGCGGGTGAGCGAAGATCGTGCGCGAGCGAATCCGTGAGCAGCCGAAGCTCTTCCATCAGCGCGCTGATACGGTCGAGCATGGCGTTGATCTGCATTCCGAGGCGGTCGAAAGAATCGCCGGCGCCCGACAGCGGCACGCGCTGGCTGAGGTCGCGCGCACTGATGCGGTTGGCGACGGCGGCGATGTTGCCGATCCGGCGCGATACATAATGTGCGAGCACCATGCCGCAGAACAGGCCGAGCAGCCCGGCGACCACCAGCGAGAGCAGCAACGAACGCTCCAGCGTCGCGCGAAAGGCGAGTCCCTCGCCCACGAGCCGTCCGCTGACCAGCCACTCGCCGCCCGTGAGGCGGCTGATCACGATCTCGGCTTGATGGGGGCTTGGCTGGCCCCGAAGCCGGATGATCGCGTTGCGATAGCCTTCCTGAAGCGCCTGGGGAGCCGGAGCGGCGGCGAGATTGCCCTCTAGCTCACGTCCATTGGACCCGACGAGCGCTACCGCCGTCTGCGGATCGGCGTAAGATAGCGTGTCGTCGATCGCCTGGTCGAGCGCGGCCTTGCCGCCCGTTCGGTAGACGTCGGTCAGCACTCGTGACTGCTCGGTCACCTGCCGGCGCATGCTCGCGACTGCCTCGTCATGCGTGCGGACGTAGATGAAGCCGATCACCGCGAGATTGGAGAGCAGCGCGAGCAGGCCCGCGAGGAGAGCGATGCGGAGCGTGGTTGGCACGAAGATGCTTGTACGGCCTTACGCCGCGAGCATGTAGCCCGCTCCTCTCACCGTGTGGAGAAGTGGCTTTTCGTAGCCTTCCTCGAGCTTTCGACGAAGCCGGCTGACATGCACGTCGATCACGTTAGTTCCAGGGTCGAAGTGATAATCCCAGACCTGCTCGAGGAGCATCGTGCGGGTCACGACGCGGCCCTCGTTGCGAGCAAAATATTCGAGCAGCAGATATTCGCGGGGCTTGAGGTCGAGCTTCTTGCCTGCGCGCTTCACGATTCGAGAAAGCGGGTCGATCTCCAAATCGCCGACGGTCAACCGGTGGTCGGCGGGGTCGATACGCGATTCCCGGCGCCGGAGCAGCGCGTTCACTCGCGCATTCAGCTCGGCGAAGGAGAAGGGTTTCACGAGATAATCGTCGGAGCCGCATTCGAGGCCCTCGATTCGATCGCCGACCGAGGCCAGCGCCGAAAGGATGAGCACCGGCGTCTCGATATGCGCCGCCCTCAGCGCGCGCAGCACCGACAGGCCGTCGATGACTGGCAACATCCGGTCGAGGATGATGAGGTCGAAGCTGCCGTCGGTGGCCCGGAACAGTCCGTCCTGGCCGTTCGTCGCCTGCTCGACGCTGTGACCTTCCTGGGTAAGGCCCTTGGTGAGATAGGACGCGGTCTCGCGGTCGTCCTCGACCAGCAGGATCTTACGGCCCATCGCGGTTAGCTCCGTTGGCGTTCGTTTGATCGCATATAATGTCTCCGCACGGCGCTGGGCAGGGAGTCTTCCCGCAGCACCGTGCGGATCCCAGAAACCGCCTTAGTTGCCGCTGGTCGAAGTGTCGGCCTTCTTCGGCGCGGCTTTCTTGGACGAAGCAGCCTTCTTCGTGGACTTTTTCGCCTTGGCCTTGTGATGGTGGTGGGCTTTCTTGCTCGAAGCCTTGGTCATCGTGGTCTTGGCAGTCGTCGTGCTGCCCTTGGTCGAGACCGTCGTCGTGGCCTTTGTGTTGCCAGACTTGGTCGTGACCGTCTTGGTTGAGCTCGTCGATGCTTTTTGCGCGGCCAGCGCAGGCGTCGCGATGATCGCCAGCGCTGCGACCGAGCTAATCAACTTTTTCATGCATTCCTCCTCGTCCCGGCAACGTTGGGCCGGCGAAGTGACTGATATTGCGGGGCAAGTCTCAGCCCGGTGAAAGCGAAGTTAAATGCAGTTCATGCACACGGCGCCGAGGACCAGCGGTAATGCTCGCCCGGGGCGACGCTGACCCTGGAAAGGTCCGCGCTCAGTTGGACTTGCCGGCGTCCTTGGTGGGCTTTGCCGGCTTGGCCTTCGAGGTCTTGGCGACCTTGGCGGGTTTGACGGGCTTGGTGGGTTTGGCGCTGTCCGCCTTCGCGGCGGTCGCGGCGGCGGCCGGCGCTGCGATTATGCTGAGAGCTGCGAAAGAAGCGATGAGGCTGCGTTTCATATGTGCACTCCATGGTTCTCATGATTGAGCGCCGTAGAACTAGGCGAGCATCGTTCGCAGCCCGGTTTCAGGGCGATTAAAGCTTGTTCATCGCGGATTTCGAATGCGCTTTGCCTCCGGCGCTGGGGCCCGCTAGGGTCGCGATCGCACGAATGATTGCTCAGAAGACCCGTTATGCGTTGCGTTCGCTTCTCTTCCTCGCAGAGGAGCAGGGTGGCGCACCCGTCCAGCTTGCGCGTATCGCGGAAACGCAGCGGGTGCCGCCCAAATACCTCGAGCTCATTATGCTCGACCTCAAGAAGGCCGGCCTCGTGAAAAGCGCCCGTGGTCCCAAGGGAGGCTACAAGCTGGCACGCACTCCCGATCAGATTTCCTTCGGCGAGATCGTCCGGACTATGGAGGGGCCGATCGCGCTCGTTTCGTGCGCAAGCGTCAATTATTACGCCCCGTGCGGCGACTGCCACGACGAGGCGACCTGCGCGATCCGCCGCGCGTTCACGATATTGCGCGACCAGAGCACTTCCGTTTTGGATTCGATCTCGCTCGCCCAAGGAGCGCAGTGGGAAGAGCGCCTGGGCGGCGACAAGTAGGCGCTATTCAGTGCAGCCCATCAGCGAAATAGGCCGACCTGGCGGTCCGCTGCCGAGGCAAGGACAACCGCCGACTGCTTGGCCGGTACAGAGTGCGAGACGCCGTGACGATGGGGCGTCCAATCCGGCTGCGCCAGCGACGCTGCCGGTACCGCGATAAGGATTGCCAGGATCACGTCGCCAATCTGGTGGCGATCAAGCATTTCCAATGACTCCGCTTCGTTTCAAAGCTCGAGGACAAGCCTCCAGCACCTTGAGCATCGACGCTTCAACAGCAGTCAAAGTTCCGACCGTTTCGATTCCGCAACGCATGCAGGCTGGCGGCATGACGGGTCGCTCGCTAGAAGCCGCCGCCATGTCGACCTTCACCATCGACACGAGTACAAGCCGGGCGACACCGTCGCCCGTTCCGGGCAAGCGCATGACCGCGCCGTCGATCCGCGCGCGCAAGATCGATGGAAAGACCGAGCAGCCGATCGTCATGCTGACCGCCTACACGATGCGAATGGCGCAGCTGCTCGATCCCCATTGCGACATCCTCCTCGTCGGCGACAGCCTCGGGCAGGTGATCTACGGGCTCCCATCGACGATTCCAGTGACCCTCGAAATGATGTGTGCGCACGGCGCCGCGGTGGTTCGGGGCAGCTGGCATTCCCTCGTCGCGGTGGACATGCCGTTCGGCAGCTACGAAGCGTCTCCAGAGCGAGCATTTGAATCCGCGGCGCGGATCATGAAGGAGACCGGCTGCGCCGCGGTCAAGCTCGAGGGGGGCGAGGCCATGGCCTCTACGATCAGCCTTCTCTCCGAGCGCGGGGTGCCCGTCATCGGCCATGTCGGCCTCACTCCCCAGGCAGTGAACGTGCTGGGTGGCTACGGCGCCCGCGGCCGCGAGGACCATGAGGCCCAGAAGATCATCGCCGACGCGAAGGCGGTCGCCGACGCAGGCGCGTTCTGCATCGTCGTCGAGGGGGTGATGGAGTCGATCGCGACCGAAGTCGCCAAAACCGTTGCTCCCCCGGTGATCGGCATCGGGGCGTCGGCCGATTGCGACGGCCAGGTGCTGGTGATCGATGACATGCTCGGCATGTTCGAGCGAACTCCAAGATTCGTGAAGCGCTACGATGATCTCGCGAGCAGGATTGGTGAAGCGGCCCGCACCTACGCCGAAGAAGTGCGCTCGAGAGCCTTCCCGACAGTGGACCAGACGTACCGGCCGAAAAGTTAACGGCTTTGCGTTTTGCGCGACAGCCGCTAGACGAGCCGCCGCCAGCTTCCGTTCATCAAGCGTGGGGAAGGGGAGCGGTCGGCAAAAGGACTCCCAAGCGAGCGGACTGAAGGAACGTCTTTGGCGCAACCCCCGGACATTACGGAAACTTTCGTGCGCGAGGTCGACGAGAACCTGCGGCGCGACCGTCTCCGCGACTTCTTCAAGAACAACGGCAGCTACCTCGTTGGCTTGCTGATCCTGTTCCTTGCCGCTTCGGGGGGAGTGATCTGGTTCCAGCAGCACCGCCAGGACACCGCCGAAGCGCATGTCGAGCAGATGGCGCAGATCTACAAGGACATCGGCACCGGTAACGCCTCGAAAGTGCCCCAGCAGCTCGACGATCTTTCGCAAAGTTCGAGCAAGGCCGTCCGTGCGACCGCCCTCTTCACCCGCGCCGCCTTCGCGCTCCAGCAGAACGACCAGAAGCTTGCGATATCGACGCTGAAAAAGGTCGCCGACGATAGCTCGCTTCCTGATTCCTATCGCAACGCGGCTCTTATCCGCCAGACTGCGCTCGAATTCGACCAGCTGCAGCCGGCGCAAGTCATCGCCCGCATGCAGCCGCTGGCGAAGGCCGGAAACGCCTGGTTCGGCTCCGCGGGCGAGATGACCGCGCTCGCGCTCGTCAAGCAGGGCAAGAAGAAGGAGGCTGGGGAGCTGTTCGCGGCCATCGCCAAGGACAAGAGCGTTCCCCCCTCGCTTCGAGACCGTTCGATCCAGATCGCCGGAAGCCTCGGCGCCGACGCCAGCGCTGCCCTCGGACCTCAGGCCCAGTAGGACAAGAATGAGCAAATCTAGGAATATCCGTATTGCGCTGTTGATCGCAGCCGCTCTTGCCTCGAGCGGCTGCAGCCTCTTCAAGAAGGGCGAACGCCCGAAGACGCCGGTGCTCGGCCAACGAATTGCCGTGCTGACTTCGGAGAACGACGCCCAGATCGACCCTGCGACGCAGGCCCTTCCGTTCAGCCTTCCCGCCGCGAGCGACAACGCCGCCTGGGCTGAGTCGGGCGGCAATGCCAGCAACTCCATGGGTCACGTCGCGCTCGGCAAGGCGATCCAGCCGGCGTTCAATATCCAGGCGGGTCGCGGCAGCAGCCTGACTGCTCGCCTCGCCACGCCCCCGATCGTAGCCAATGGCCGTGTCTACACGATCGACACCCTCGGCGCAGTGCGATCGTTCGACGCGCGCACCGGCGGAATGCTCTGGGCGAGCCAGACTCCCAATATCAAGGGCAACGAGGCGGCGCTTTACGGCGGAGGAATTGCTTACGACAATGGTCGCATCTTCGCGAGCAACGGCCTCGGATATGTCTCCGCGCTGAGCGATCAAACGGGCGGCATCTTGTGGCAGGTTCGCCCAGGGGGGCCACTTCGCGGCGCGCCGACAGTCACGAACAATGCGGTTTACGTGATCAGTCAGGACAACCAGATCTACTCGCTTAAGGAAGACGATGGCTCGACCAACTGGTCCCAGGCGGCTTCGCTCGAGATCGCGGGAATCTTCGGCGCCGCAGCGCCCGCCGTGGGTCAAGGGACCGTTGTCGCCGGCTTCTCGTCGGGAGAGCTCAACGCCTATCGTTACGAGAACGGCCGCGAGGTCTGGCAGGACCAGCTCCAGCGGACCAGCATCCGCACGAGCGTCTCCTCGCTCTCCGACATCGATGCCGACCCGGTAATCGACAACGGGCAGGTATTTGCGATCGGCGCCGGCGGCCGGATGGTCGCGCTCGATATCCTCTCGGGGCAGCGCATGTGGGAACTCAACATTGCAGGAATCTCGACTCCATGGGTCGCGGGCGACTGGGTGTTCGTGGTCACCCAGGATGCGAAGCTGCTATGTGTCTACCGCCAGAACGGACATGTTCGATGGATCAACCAGCTGCCTCAGTTCGAGAAGCCCAAGTCGAGCCGCGGCGACATCGAATATTATGGCCCGGTGCTCGCCGGTAACCGGCTGATCCTGACGGCGTCGAACGGAATGGTAGTCCAGCTCGACCCCGCCACGGGGAACTACCTCACGCAGTTCGACCTCGGGACGAGGATCAACCTGCCGCCGGTCGTCGCCAATTCCACGCTCTACATCTACGACGACCAGGCTCGTCTGCACGCCTATCGCTAGGGAGTCGCGGCGCCGCCCGGGCGCTGCTATCGCAAGCTCATGCCTATTCCGACCGTCGCGATCGTCGGCCGGCCCAATGTCGGCAAGTCTACCCTGTTCAATCGCCTCGTCGGCAAGCGACTTGCGCTCGTCGACGATCGGCCGGGGGTAACTCGTGACCGGCGCGAGGGTGACGCCAGCCTGCTCGGGCTCGAGTTCCGAGTGATCGACACCGCAGGCTTCGAGGACGAGGACCCGCATACCCTTCCGGGGCGCATGCGGCAGCAGACCGACGCCGCCGTGCGCGATGCCGATGCGGCCCTGTTCCTGCTCGACGGGCGCGAGGGTGTCACTCCGCTCGACGAAGAGATTGGTCGCTGGCTTCGCTCGGCGACGACGCCCGTTGTGGTCGTCGCAAACAAGGCTGAAGGCCGGGCCGCCGATGTTGGAATCCTCGACGCTTACCGGTTGGGACTGGGAGACCCGATCGCGATCAGTGCGGAGCATGGCGAAGGCCTTGCCGACCTTTTCGAGGCGATCCGCCCTCACGTGGAGCACGAGCATTTTGAAGCCGTGGACGAGGAGGTGGAGGCGCACGCACCTCTAAAGCTCGCCATCGTCGGGCGTCCGAACGCGGGCAAGTCGACGCTCGTCAACACGATGCTCGGTGAAGAGCGCATGATCACCGGACCCGAAGCCGGAATCACGCGCGATTCGATCAGCCTGGACTGGACCTGGGAGGGCCGACCTGTGCAGCTGGTCGATACCGCCGGTCTGAGGAAGAGGGCCAAGATCGACGACAAGCTCGAGCGGCTGTCGGTCGCCGATACCAAGCGGGCGCTCGACTATGCCGAGGTCGTCGTCCTCCTGCTCGACGCAACCCGCGGTCTCGAATCGCAGGATTTGAGAATTGCCAACCAGGTCATCGAGGAAGGACGCGCACTCATCATCGCGGTGAACAAGTGGGACGTCGCCGAACACGCGTCCTCGTTGTTCAACGGCATCAAGGCAGCGCTTGGCGAGGGCTTGGCGCAGCTCCGCGACGTGCCGCTGCTCACGGTGTCGGCAAAGACCGGGAAGGGCACGGACACGATCCTGAAGGTCGGATTTGAACTGCGCGAAGCGTGGAGCAAGCGCGTTCCGACGGGCGAACTCAACCGCTGGTTCGAACGTGCAATCGACGCGAACCCGCCTCCTGCGCCGAAGGGCAAGCGCATCAAGCTTCGCTACATCACTCAGGTGAAGAGTCGTCCGCCGAGCTTCGTCGTCTTCGGCAATCGCCTCGAGGAGCTGCCCGAAAGCTATCGCCGGTACCTGCTCAATGCGATGCGCCGCGATCTTGATCTTGGTCCTGTTCCCCTCCGGCTCGAATTTCGTGGCCGCTCCAATCCGTTCGACCGTTCGGGCCGCTAAGGAGAAATTTACCCTTCAAGGGCTAGTCAAGCGGCGTGGGACCACGGCCGAATTGCCGGCCTTTGAGGAGCTTGGTGTGACCGACGAAGCTCGGAACATCGTTGACTGGGTGCACTTCGAGAAGAGCCGGAGCGAGCTCGGCCCGGGATTCATTCGCATCCTCAGCTATTTCAAGGAAGACGGCGTCAAGTCGATCGCGCAGATCGAGGCGGCCATGCACGAGCAGAATACCGCGGCACTCGTAATCCCGGCGCACACGCTCAAGGGCGAGTCGCGCCAGCTTGGCGCCGAGCCGCTGGCCAAGATGGCCGAACTCATCGAGACTACCGCGCGCTTCTGCGTCGAAACGCATCGCTTCCCCGACGAGCTTGTTCCCGAGGTCGTCGAGCTGCGGAAGCTGTTCGACGAGACCATCGAGCTGTTCGACAAGGCGACCAACCCACTGGTCAGTCGCGCAGGCCCCGGCGCTTTTGGGCGCAAGGCGAACAACCAGAGCTTCGGCCGGATTTAATTGTCGTCGGACGCAGCTTCGGACTGAAGCTGCACGTAGTTCGGGATTCCCATACGATTGATCATCTCGAACTGGGTTTCGAGCACGTCGACGTGATGTTCCTCGGTCTTTAGCACCTCCGTGAAGAGGTCGCGGCTGACATAATCGTGTACGCTCTCGCAGTAGGTCGCGCCCTCGCGGTACATCTTCACGGCTTCATATTCGGCCTCGAGATCGGCCTTGAGGATCTCCTCGACATTCTCGCCGATGCGCAAGCGCCCGAGCGCCTGGAAGTTGGGCAGGCCATCGAGAAACAGGATCCGCTCGGCGAACCGATCGGCATGCTTCATCTCGTCGATCGATTCTTGCCGTTCGAACTCGGCGAGCTTCTTGACTCCCCAATTGTCTAGCAGGCGATAGTGCAGCCAATATTGATTAACGGCTGTGAGCTCCGCCTTCAGCGCTTCGTTCAGCAGCTCGACTACCTTGGGATCGCCCTTCATGCCGGTTACCCCTCGCATCCGAGGTTACGGCCATGCGTCGCGGCGGCCGTTCAGGTCAAGTCAGGCAACGACGCGAAGGTGAGGGCGCTTGCAACGCTCTTCGTCGATCAGCTCCTGCGCATAATCAAGGCAGCAGCCGCAGACCGGCTCACAGCCGACGCTCGCGTAGGCAGTCTCGGGCGTGCGCGACCCTTTACGGGCCGCCTCGCGAATTTCGTCCTCGCGAATGACATTGCACGAACATACGATCATCTCGGCTAGATAGCGCTAATGCGACTTATTCGCAAGAGTAAATCGCATCATCACCCTTCGGAGCGGAGGTAGCGGCGAGCCACGAACGCAAACACGGACCCGACGAGGACCAGGTGTGCGAAGCCCTGTGTCGCGATGGACACCGGCCTGGGCGGCAATGGCGCATGGAAGCGCAAGGGAACCACCAGCCAGTTCATCGCGAAATAGGTGACGAGGCCGTAAGCAAGGCCCGTTCGCCAGGGCGCGTCGAGGAGCACGGGCCGAATTCGTACAACGAGCACGAACACGATCGCCATCATGGCCATCAGCGAATAATGAACAAAAAGCCCGAGAAGAGCGCCACCGGCTCCCCAGCCGATTGCGGCCGGGAACGGACCCGAGGCAACGGTTCGGAGCATGTCGGGGATCTGCCGGGCGAATGCGAGGGTCAGGATCATCGCGAAGACAATGTCGAACGTCCCGGAGATCAGGGTCGCCGCGACGACGGGCTTCCACACTGAACGCTGCATCTGTGCCCCCTTTCAGCGGTGACTTTTCCTGATCACCAGCTTCAGCCCGGACCAAATGTCGTCGACCGAGCAGACCTTCACGTCGACGAGATGCATCGGCAATGCAATGGACCGAACGACATCTTCACTGATGTCCGTCGGGACCCTCGAGACCTTCTTGGGCCAGCTCACCCAAATGAACCCCGTCGGCTCCAGCAGCGGCATCAACCTCCGGAGGCTCGCTTCCAGATCGCTCCGCTCGGTCACGAAGATATGCGCTGCGCCGATCGGCGCTTCCGGCGCATGCAGCATCTCAAGGCACAGACCGGCCGCGGCAATCTCGCTCGAGACGCTTGCCGGCATTCGATCCCGCCACACCCGCATGCCGTCCTTCAGCGACAGCTTCGTCGCGAGCGGAGTGCCCGAATAAGCGGTTGCCAGCTCTAGAACTCCGGGGTGAGTTCGGAGCCCATTAGCTTGGGGAAGAACCCCTCGTGGGCAGCGCGAAGGGCTTCGAGACCGGCGCTGAAACCAGGTCCCTCCACTGCATCCCCGCCGGTTTCGCCGACCCGCGCCGAATAGATGTTCGCGGCGCCTGCGCGCGCCGCGACCGCGTCCGGGTCGCTGGTCGTGACGAGGATGCGGCCTTGGTCCTCGCCGAACACCACCGCGGAAGGGTTGGCGGCGGTCGGCAGTGTAAGCCGAGCGCCAATCGAGCCCGCGAGGGCCATTTCGGCGATTGCGACGAGCGCCCCGCCGTCCGAAATGTCGTGCGCCGCCGAAACCAGCCCGGCGTCGATCAACTGCCGCACGAGCTCGCCGAGGCGACGCTCGAGAGCGAGGTCCACCGGCGGCGGTTTGCCTTCCCGGCGCCCATGGCAGACTTCGAGCCAAAGCGACTGGCCCACGTGCCCCGTGGAGTGGCCGAGAAGCAGGAGCGCCTCGCCTTCGCGTTTGAACCCGAGCGACCCGGCTTTCCCCCAGTCATCGAGGAGGCCGACAGCGCCTATTGCAGGTGTCGGGAGTATCGCGAGGCTGCTGCCGTCCTCGTTCCTCGTCTCGTTGTACAGCGAGACGTTTCCGCTCACGACTGGAAAATCGAGGGCTCGGCAGGCCTCGGCCATGCCTTCGACGCAGCCGACGAACTGGCCCATGATCTCGGGTCGCTGCGGGTTGCCGAAGTTCAAGCAGTTGGTGATGGCAAGCGGCTTCGCTCCGACCGCGCAGAGATTGCGGTACGCCTCGGCGACCGCCTGCTTGCCGCCTTCGACGGGATCGGCGTAGCAATAGCGCGGAGTCACATCCGTTGTGATCGCGAGCGCCTTCCTCGACCCGTGCACGCGCACGATCGCCGAGTCTCCGCCGGGTTTCTGCACCGTGTCGGCGCCGACGGACTGGTCGTACTGCTCCCACACCCAGCGCCGGCTTGCGAGGTTCGGAGACCCCA
>JBJMVK010000069.1:0-8114 GCA_045810725.1 Sphingomonas sp.
AGCCCCATCTCGAGCATGGTCGAGACCATCTCGCCACGGATGTCCATCGCGCTGTCGACCGGAGCCACGGGGAAATAGCCGCCCTTGGCGCGCGGGCGGTGGCCGAGGTTGCCCCCTTCATAATCGCGGCCGGTGTTGGTCGGAAGCTCGATGTCGTCCAGCTTGAAATAGCTGACCTGGTATCCATCCTCGAACTTCACGTCGTCGAACATGAAAAACTCGGCTTCCGGGCCCACGAACACGGTGTCGCCGACGCCAGTCTGCTTGAGATAGGCTTCCGCACGGGTCGCCGTCGAACGCGGATCGCGGCCGTACAGTTCGCCAGTCGAGGGCTCGACCACGTTGCAGAAGAGGACGAGCATCGGCGTCGCGCTGAAGGGATCGACGTACGCCGCATCGAGGTCCGGCTTCAGGATCATGTCCGACTCATTGATCGCTTTCCAGCCGGCGATGGAGCTCCCGTCGAACATGAAGCCGTCCGTCAGATTATCCTCGTCGATCACGTTCGACGCCATCGTGAGGTGCTGCCATTTGCCCTTCGGATCGGTGAAGCGGAGGTCGACCCAGTCGATCTCCTCGTCCTTAATGCGCGAAAGGATGGTGCCTGCGTTGTTCGCCATGTGCGCTGTCTCGCTCCGTTCAAATGTCGATGCCCGAACAAAGGCCCGCGCGCCGGCCGTGCGCCGGGCGAGGACGAGACGATTCGAGCTTGGGAGTTCAGATTCCCCAGCCGAGCCGCCGAGTCAGGAGGGCGGCGAATATTTCACCGGTGGCGTTGTGAGTTGAGCGGGATCGGCTAGCATCCGCCGCCGGGGGGCTCATCATGTTGATCGCACTGCTGGTTCCGCTTTGCCTCGCCATCCTCTTCTTCACCTTTTTCCTGGCGCGAGCGGCGATTGCGGCGCGGGCAACTCCGAAGTTCGAAGCGATGCTCCTCGGCGCCATCGTGAGCTTCTTCGATACGCTCGGAATCGGTTCGTTCGCGCCAACCACGGCATGGCTCAAATTCCGCCGAATGGTGCCGGACCGGCTGATCCCACCGACAATGCTCGTCGGCCTCACTCCGCCAGCCATGGCGGAAAGCGTGATCTTCCTTGTTTTACTCGGTGTGAAGGTCGATCCGGTGCTTCTCTTCGGTTGTGCGATGGCGGTGTTGCTGGGAGGGTTGGTCGGAGCGCCGCTTGTTGCACAGTGCCGGGTGTGGATCGTCCAGTCCGTCGTCGCGACCGGGCTGCTGCTTGCGGCCATCGCCTACGCAATGACGAACCTGCACATGTTTCCTGGTGGCGGCACCGCGGCAAGTCTCCCCTTGTCCCTCACGATCTTCGCGATCGCTGCGAACTTTGCCTTCGGAATCCTGCTCAACTTCGGCGTCGGCAATTATGCGCCGACGCTCGTGACTCTGAGCCTCATGGGAATGGATCCCAGACTGATCTTCCCGATCATGGCCGCCGGCGCAGCAGTAACCGGCGCAGGGGCCTGCGTTCGCCATATCCAGATGGGGAAGATGGATCTCAAGGTCGTGGTGGGCCTTGGCCTTGGCGGCCTGCCGGCCGTCCTGGTCGCGGCATTCATCGTCAAGACGATGCCGCTCGAGCTCCTCCGCTGGCTGGTCATCGTCGTTGTTCTCTACGCTGCCGCGATCATGCTTCGGGCCGCGCACCTCGGCCGGCGCGGCGACATGCTCACCCCTGAGGAGGTTGCCGCCCTCACCTGACTTCGCCGTGGAACCGTTGCGGACCCGGCTCATTCTTGCGCAGAGCGGGGATGTTGGAGGTTGCAATGCGGTCCATCCTGCTCTGGTTCGTCGGAGTCCCCATCCCGATCATTCTCCTGCTCGCCTTTTGTACGCACCATTTCTAGCCCGAGTGATACCGTCGCGAGCGGCGCGCTTCCCGCGCTTTCGCCGGCCATTCGCGGGCATTACCAAGGCCCGATTGATGTGTAGTCAGGTCAATCATGGCGCTGTACATCGTGAGGCCGTTCCTGCTTCCAGTCCTCGAGCCCCGTGACGCAGCCGCTGCGGTCCTCTCGCCACTTCGGGAAAAGAGGAGTCCAGCCCCTTCACAGAGGCGGAACCCCTCGCTATCAGGCCCGCCAATCGCACCGGGCTACTCCCGGAGCGAGCCCGCTCACATGCCTCCCGGCACGTGCAGTCACATCGCGTCAAAAGGGGAATGATGGCCACCAAGGCAAGGTCCGCTGAGGTTCCGCAGACCGCAGGTCCGAACGGTGAAGAAGGAGTCCGCCGCCGCGACTTCCTGAACGTCGCTGCGGTAAGCTTCGCCGGCGTTGGAGGCGTTGTCGCCCTCGCGCCGCTTATCGTGCAGATGTCGCCGTCGGCCGACGTGCTCGCGCTGTCGACCACCGAGGTAGATATCTCGAAGGTCCAGCCTGGGCAGGGCATCAAGGTCAGCTGGCGCAAGCAGCCGGTTTTCGTACGCAACCTCACACCCAAGGAAATCGCGGAAGCCAACGCTGTGCCGCTCTCGGCGCTGCGCGATCCGCAGACGCTCGCAGAGCGCACGAAGGCGGGCAAGCAGAACTGGCTCATCACGCTCGGCGTGTGCACGCACTTGGGCTGCATTCCGCTCGGCATTGGCGAGGGCGAAAATCGCGGTCCTTACGGAGGCTATTTCTGCCCCTGTCACGGTTCCATGTACGACACGGCGGCCCGCATCCGGCAAGGACCGGCGCCGAAGAACCTCGTCGTGCCGGACTACGAGTTTACATCGCCGACGACGGTCACGATCGGCGCGAAGGGGAAGTGAACGAATGAGCTTTTCCTGGGCCAAGCCCTACGAACCCAAGCACCCGCTGGCGAAGTGGTTCGATGAGCGGCTTCCGCTGCCGCGTCTTGCCTACGGGGCGGTGGGGGGCGGGTATCCGGTTCCGCGTAACCTCAATTATTGGTGGAATTTCGGTGTCGCTGCGGGACTCTTCCTGGCGATCCAGATCGTCACGGGAATCGTTCTTGCGATGCACTACACTGCGTCGGCTGGAGGCGCGTTCAACTCGGTCAACCAGCACATCATGCGCGATGTCAACGCGGGTTGGCTCCTGCGCTACGCGCACATGAATGGCGCGAGCTTTTTCTTCATCGTCGTCTACATCCACATTTTTCGCGGTCTTTATTACGGTTCGTACAAGGCGCCTCGCGAATTGGTATGGATGCTCGGCCTCGTCATCTATCTGTTGATGATGGCCACGGCCTTCATGGGCTACGTCCTTCCGTGGGGCCAGATGAGCTATTGGGGCGCACAGGTCATCACCGGCTTCTTCTCGGCTTTCCCGCTGGTCGGGGAACCGATCCGGATTTGGCTGCTGGGCGGCTATGCGCCGGACCAGGCGGCTCTGAGCCGTTTCTTCTCGCTTCATTACCTCTTGCCGTTCGTGATTGCGGCCGTTGTGATCCTCCACATCTGGGCGCTGCACATCCCAGGCTCCAGCAATCCGACTGGCGTCGATGTGAAGGATGAGCGTGACACTCTGCCGTTTCATCCGTTCTTCACAGCGAAGGATGGCTGGTTCTCCGCCGCGATCCTCCTGGTCTATGCCCTCGTCACCTATTTCGCTCCGAACTATCTCGGACACCCGGACAATTATATCCCGGCAAACCCGCTCGCGACGCCCGCCGAGATCGTTCCGGAATGGTACTTCTGGCCTTTCTACGCGATCCTGCGTTCCTTCACGGTCGACTTCATCCTTCCGGCGAAGCTGTGGGGCGTGCTGGCCATGTTCAGCTCGATCCTGCTGCTCTTCTTCCTGCCGTGGATCGACAAGTCGCCGGTGCGCTCGGGCTCCTATCGACCGGTGTTCAAGCGCTTCTTCTGGCTACTCGTGATCGACGTCATCGTCCTCGGCTGGGCCGGTGGCGGCGCGCCGAACCCGGTGCGTAACGTGATCAGCCAGCTCGCCGCCGCTTACTACTTCCTGCACTTCCTCGTGATCCTGCCACTGGTTTCGGCGTTCGAGACGCCGCTCCCGCTGCCGCGCTCAATCAGCGATTCGGTGCTCCACGGCGAAGCAGAAGAGGCGGCGCCGGTCGGCACCAAACCGCGGCGAGCCAAGGCCGCAACGGCCGTCGTCGAATAAGGGGACAGGGGACAGATGCGTTTCATTCTCGGATTCATCGGCGCGGTCTTCGCCGGAGTCCTGCTGATCTCTCTGATCAGCGGTGTCGCGGAATATGTGGGCAATCCGCCGGCGCCGCTCGCCGCGGAAGAGTTCCATCAAGCCCCCAAGCCACTGCGACTTGCGAGCGACGGTCCATTCGGCAAGTTTGACCAACGCCAGCTTCAGCGCGGCTTCCAGGTCTATTCGGAAGTCTGCTCCGCCTGTCACAGCCTTGAACTGGTCTCCTTCCGGGACCTTAAGGGACTTGGCTACAATGAGGCCGAGATCAAGAAGATCGCTTCCGACTGGAAGACGCAGGTTCCGTCCATCAACGCCGACACCGGCGAGCCGGCGACGCGCAAGGCGTTGCCGTCCGACAATTTCCCGCCACCGTTCCCGAACGAGGTCGCGGCGAGGGCAGCGAACAACAACGCGCTCCCGCCGGACCTTTCCCTTATCACGAAGGCGCGTGAGGGCGGTGCGGCTTATGTCTATTCGCTCATCACTGGATTCCAGAACCAGCCGGCGGAGCTGCTGAGGAAGTTTCCAGATGCAAAGACTCCGGCGAACCTCCATTACAACCCGTACTTCGCGAACCTGAACATCGCGATGCCGCCGCCGCTGACCGCCAATGGTCAGGTGACGTACGCCGATGGAACACCGGCAACGGTCGACCAGATGTCAAAAGACGTCGCAGCATTCCTGGTTTGGACCGCCGAACCCACGCTCGAGGCGCGTCACGCCGCCGGTGTTGCCGTCGTCCTGTTCCTCCTGATCGGCACGATCCTCGGCTATCTCGCCTACCACCAGGTCTGGCACGAGGCGAAGCGCAGCGTCCGCGTGACCGGCCCGCTCGATCCTGAGAACCAGGCGAAGAACCGCAGCGCTAAGGCGAAGGCAGGCGTCGCCGGCTGAGCTTCCGCCCCTCTTTTTCCGGAAAAACGGAGGCGGGCGAGCTGTAGGAACGCGTTTTTCATCAAAACGTTCTCGCCCCAGTCTCCTTGATGTTTCGACAGGTGTAAAATGCGTATCCCTTACATTTCCGTTCTCGCCGCAGGCGCACTCGCGCTCGGCGGTTGCGCCGATTATTATGGCCTCGGCTACGGCGGGGGCTATTCCGGCGGCTATGGTTACGGTGGCGGCCCGTACGTCGGGCTTGGCTACTCGAGCGGTTACTACAGCCCTTATTATGGCGGCTACGGCTACGGCTACGGGTCGCCCTACGGCTGGTACGGTGATTATTACTATCCAGGCGCAGGCACCTACGTTTACGACACGTACCGCCGCCCCCACGTGATGACGACCACGCAGCATAGCTATTGGTCGGCACGCTCACCGGCACTGAGAAGCCGCAACACGACCCGGGCCCACGAGAATTGGAGCGGCTTCGACCGTCGCACTTCAACGACCAGACGGTACCATCGCGGCCAGACCGGCTGACGTCTGGAGCGCGTCCTAGATCCCTGGACTGCGCCGGATCAGCACGATCGAGGTGAAGCTCATGACCGTCACGCCTTCCTGGTTGCTGACGGTCGTGTGCGTCCGGAACGAGCCCATTTCGGGCCGGCTGCGTGACAGGGTCTTTTCAACAATCTGGCCGTGCACGTGGAGCGTGTCTCCGGGGTAAACGGGCTTCTTCCAGCGCAGTTCGTCGATGCCCGGCGAGCCGAGGCCGGCCTGCTTGTGCTCGACCACATGCCTTGCGATCACCGCCATCGTCATCGCCGCCGTGTGCCAGCCGCTCGCCGCGATGCGACCAAAGTGCGTCTTGGCGGCCTCTTCGTCGGAAAGGTGGAAGGGCTGCGGATCATATTTGCGGGCGAACTCGAGCACCTCCTCGCGCGTCACCGAATAACAGCCGAAGTAGGTCTCCGCGCCGACCTCCAAGTCTTCGAAATAGATCATCGTTGGCTCGATAGCGTCGGCGCCTGCTTGGCGCGAGTGGGGGAGGACGTTACGCTTGCATCGTGGCGACGCAAGCACCGCTTCCCGGGCGATATCACCCGCGTTTGATCGAAGCGGCACTCGCGCTCAACGAGAACCGGCTCGACATCGCCGAGCGGATCCTCAAGCCTTACCTCAAGGACGATCCGTTCGACGCTCGGGCAATCCGCATGCTCGCGGAACTCGCGGCGCGCATCGGCCGAATTCGCGATGCTGAGCACTTGCTCCGTCGTGCTGTCGAGCTCGCTCCTGGCTGGGCCGCTCCTAAAGCCAATCTTGCGCTGGTTCTTGGGAGGATGGGTCGTCCAGCCGAAGCCATGGAGCTCCTCGACGATTTGTTCGCGAAGGAGCCGGAAGAACTCGGACATTGGAATCTCAAGGCCGCGACGCTGGGCCGCCTCGGGGACTTTGCCGAGGCGATCTCCATGTACGAGGCGGTTTTGCGGCGGGCGCCGAACCAGCCCAAGGTGTGGATGAGCTATGCGCACCTTCGCAAGACGGTGGGCCAGCTTGCCGAAGGCATAGCTGCGTATCGAAAGGCGATCGAAATCCGACCGACGCTTGGCGAAGCCTGGTGGAGTCTCGCGAACCTCAAGACCGTGAAATTCGCAAAGGATGATGTCGAAGCGATGCGCCGCGCTCTCGAAGCGCCCAATCTAACCGACGAGGATCGATTTCACCTCGACTTCGCACTTGGAAAGGCGATGCACGATGCGGGCGAGATAGACGCGGCCTTTGAACATTATTCCCGCGGCAATGCCCTCCGCCTGAAGCTTCATCCGCATGCGCCGAGCGATGTTCACAAATTCGTGGGTCGAAGCATCGCTGCATTCACGGCCGAGGCCTTCGCCGAACGCCATGGGGGCTGCCAGTCACCCGACGCCATTTTCATCGTCGGAATGACCCGGGCGGGCTCGACGCTGCTTGAACAGATACTCTCGAGCCACAGCGCCGTCGAGGGAACGTCGGAATTGCAAGACATCCCCATCCTTGCTCGGCGCGAAGAGAAATATCCGCTCGGCGTGCTCAACCTCGATGAAGAGCAGCGCCGAGCGCTTGGCGAGGAATATCTGAAGCGGACGGCGGTCCAGCGTCGAAGCGACAAGCCATTCTTCGTCGACAAGCTGCCGAACAACTGGATGTGGGTTCCTTTCATCCACCTCATCCTGCCGAACGCGAAGATTATCGACGCTCGTCGCCACCCTATCGGCTGTTGCTTCTCGAACTTCCGGCAGCACTTCGCGCACGGGCAGACGTGGAGCTACGACCTCGAACATCTCGGCCGCTATTACTCCGACTATGTCCGGCTCGGAGCTCACATCGACAGCGTGTTGCCGGGGAGAGTCCACCGCGTGATTTACGAGCGGATCGTCGACGACACGGAAGGCGAGGTCCGCCGGCTGCTCGATTATTGCGGCCTCGAGTTCGAGCCGCAGGTCCTCGAGTTCTACAAAACCCAAAGGGCGGTCCGGACCCCCAGCTCGGAGCAAGTACGAATGCCAATTTATCGCGAGGCCACGGAAGAATGGCGGCCTTACGAGAAATTCCTTGGCCCTCTGAAGACCGCGCTCGGTCCGGTGCTCGAGGCCTATCCAGCTCCACCCGCGACCTGAACGCAACGGTCACGAAACAATTCTCCTCCGCTCGCGGAGTTGTTATTGACTTTGCCCAAGGCCTCTGTCGCAATGCCGTCACACACGGTCGAAGGGGGACTTTCGATGGCTAACCAAAGGTTCCGCGCGCTGACGTTGGGGCTTCTCGTGACAACTGCGATCTCGGCGCCGGCTTTCGCACAGAACGTGCCGCCCCAGTCCGCGACTGAGCCGCGGACGACCGGCCAGTCTCCTGCACCCGGAACCAATGCAACGGATGTAACCACGCCCCCCAAGCGCGTTCAGGTCGCCCGCGAAGGGCAGCCTGACATGTCCGAAATCGTCATTACGGCGACGAAACGCGAGGAGAATCTCCAGAACGTGCCGATCGCCGTGACGGTGCTCGGAACCAAGAAGCTCGACCAGCTGAACATCTCGAATTTCGAACAATATACAAAGCAG
>JBJMVK010000070.1:0-12275 GCA_045810725.1 Sphingomonas sp.
GATCTTCGACCTCGCCAGCGAGCGCGACAAGACGGTCAAGCGCGAGAAGATCCACGCGAACAATTGTGCGGTGAGGACCGGTTTTTTCCGCGAGAACCCCTTCCCCGACCTTCCCGCATTCAAGAAGCAGTGCGGATTCTGGCTCCGAGACCTTACAGCCAAGGGCTACGATTTTACCAGGACGGCCGACGCAATGACGGTTCACGCTCCGCACCCAGGATACAAGTTCCTTGCCTGGCGGGCATGGACCATGGGCATGGACCGCGATTACCAAGCCTTCCAGACCGCCACCCGCTCACGCCTTGGACGCCTTGCCTTCGCCTTCAAGTTCTTCGGCGGCAAGGTCGGCAAGTCGTGGTGGCGGATCTGGACACGTGGCAAGCAGGTCGAGCTGCCGCTCTGGCAGCGACCCGCCGCGATGGCGATTATCCTCGGATTCTACGGCGTTGGTCTTGCAGGTGAGATCGGAAGCGCGCTCCGTCGCAGTTTCGAGCCGCTACCCAGGCCCGCGAAGAAGGTGGAAGCGCCGAAGCGAGGAGCGCACGCGCGTAAGCCGATCGCGGCCTGACGCCGGGGGTTAGCCGGGATTGGTGCCGTTCGCGCACCTTTCCGCATCCTCGTGCAGTCGAACATCACTACCCTCGCTTTTTCCGCATTCGTGGTCGGAAGGAAACGGCGGGTGAATTCATCCACTTGTGCCGCACACATTAACGGCATTGCCCGTGGGCATTCTCGGTGCGACAGTGTCGGCATGGGGGGAACATCAGCACGGTGCCGCCTCAAGCGGATCGTCAGCACCATGCTGTTGGCGCTTGCACTCGTCGCTTTCTTCCTTCCCGCCCCGGCGCCAGCGGCAAGGCCAGACAGGATCGTCGCGGTCGGCGACCTCCACGGCGACTACCAGGCATGGCTCACCATCGCCCGTGCGGCCGGCCTGATCGACGCAGCGGGCCACTGGACGGGGGGCAAGACAACTCTGGTCCAGCTCGGCGATATCACCGACCGCGAGCCGGACTCGCTCCAGATCATCCGCAACCTCCAACAGCTCCAATCGGAAGCCCCGCGCGGCGGCGGCCGGGTGTTCGTAATTTTAGGCAATCACGAGGCAATGAACCTCCTCGGCGACTATCGTTATACGACGCCCGGGGAAATTGCTGCGTTCGTCGACGACCGCTCTCCTGCACGCCGCGAGCAATATTACATCTCCCTCCGCAAACAGCTCGAGGCAGCTGCACGGTCGACGAACCCCAACGTGCAGCCCTCCGAGGTTCGCGAGCAATGGATCTCGCAGCATCCGCTCGGCTGGGTTGAGCACAGGATCGCCTGGAGCCCTTCGGGCGAGCTGGGCCGCTGGGCCAGCCGAAATCCGGCGGTGCTCAAGATCGGCGACACCTTGTTCGCTCACGGCGGCCTTAGCGTCGAATATTCCAAGCTCTCGCTCCAGGAGATCAACCGCCGCGTCGCTGGGGCCATGGCTGCGGGCGACGATAGCCCGACCACCATCCTTTTCGATGCGCTCGGACCGCTCTGGTATCGCGGGCTTGTTGGCCGCGATGCCGATGCAGCGCAGGTTCGCGCCAAGGCGGGCGCAGCGGCCGCGCCGCCGCTCACTCCCGACCAGGAGCTCGACGCGGTCGTCGCGGCCTATGGCGCGAAGCGACTGGTCATCGGCCATACGCCTGACCTCAAGGGGATCGCGATCCTCGGCAACGGGCGCCTTGCGCGCATCGATACGGGGATCTCCCGCGCCTACGGCGGACCCTTGACCTGGCTCGAGATCCTCGGCGGGACGATGATACCGCACACAGTTGAAAGGACGGCGCAATGAAAGGGATTGCCGCGCTCGTAATCGCCGGCTCGCTCGGGGTTTCGGCACCCGTAGCAGCCCAGCAGCCAAGGCCGCTCTTCGCTGGCTCCGACCCGATCCACATCACGCTCCAGGGCCCCTTTGCAGGATTGATCCGCAATCGTTCGGCGAGTCCCGTCCAAGGCACGTTGACGGACCCCGCCGGGCAAGCCCTTCCAGTCGCCTTGAGCGCGCGTGGGATTACGCGGCGGTCCGCAGACGTGTGCGAATTCCCGCCGATCAAGGTCCAGTTTACCGCGCCCCCGCCTGCAAGCTCGGCCTTCGCCGGGCAGAAGTCGCTGAAGCTCGTCACCCACTGCCGCAACAACCCGTCCTTCCAGCAATATGTGCTTCTGGAATATTCGGCCTACCGGATGCTTAACGTGCTTACGCCGCACAGCTTCCGAGTGCGGCTCGCAAATATCGACTACCGCGATTCTGATGGCCATCCCATCGCATCGCGCGTGGGCTATTTCCTCGAGGCGCTGAGCGACGTCGCCAAGCGCAACGGAGCGAAGGAAACCCACGCTCCGGATCGGATCCCAGTGACCAGCCTAAGCTCGCCCGACGCCGCGCGTTACGCGCTGTTCCAGCACATGATCGCCAACCATGACTGGTCGATGCGTGCAGGCCCCGCGGGCAAGGATTGCTGTCACAATGCCGAGTTGATCGGCCCCTTGGGCGCAGGGTCCGCTATACCGATTCCCTATGACTTCGATTTCTCGGGCTACGTGAATGCGCCATATGCGACCGTTCCCGATCAGCTCCAGATCAGCTCGGTGCGCCAGCGCGTCTATCGCGGCTATTGCATCAACAACTCGGATGTTCTTGCCGTCGCCCGCCAGATGCGCGATGCGCGGCCGCAGATGCTTGCTGCACTCGGCTCGACGCCCGGACTCGATCCGGCAATCCAGGCGCGCGCGATCAGCTTCCTCGACGGATTCTTCGCCGATATCGCATCGGACGACGTGGTGAACTCTAAGCTCCTGAAGCGCTGCGTCAGGTAGCTTCCTTCTTCTCCTCCTCGATCACGACGACCGTCTCGCTCACGCGATAGTCCGCGAGGAAGCGCTTCATCTCCGCCCGTTCGCCATATTCGGTGACCCACAGGATCGCGAAGCAATAATTGAAGAACATGCTGATTACGGCGGCGAGCTCGATCGCACCGATGCCCGCGCTGAGACCGATGCCGACTGCAAGCAGGATGAAGAGAGCGTCGCCAGAGCTCTTGAGCGAATTCCTGAACCTGACGGCGCCCGCGATGCCGGCGAGCGAAAAGGCCAGCGCCAGGCTGTTCTGGACAATAATGACGATGCCGGTGACGACCATCGGCAGCACAATGATGGTGTTGACGAGCGACTGGTCATATTCGTCGCCCCCGCGAACCGCCATGTAGGTCCAGCTGACCGGGAGCGAGACGAGGATCGCGGCGATGATCGCCACTACCAGCCAGAATACGCTCTGCCCGAAATTGGCGACGTGCGCTGCGCGCACTGCCTGGCTGGCCTCGAGCGGGTTCTTCGAGGGCTGGCTGATCAGCTGCTCGACCCCGCCTATGGGAAGGTAATTGCGGAGCTCGGGCCAGATTTTGAGTGCGACGTACACCGCAAATCCAATGACGAGATAATATGCCGTGATTTCCAGCAGCAATTTCGATGCACGCATCGTGTCCCCTCCCGTGCTGTTTCCAGTTTGTTCAATCGTCCCCGCGCCTGCGATCCCGATGCTTGTGCTTGTGCTTGTGGAACCCATAAGCAGGGATCGGGTGCAGCACCCCGTAGCGCTCGCTCAGCGGCTTGTGCCCGAGCTTCGGCCACGCAATCTCAGCGAGCGGCAGCTCAGTGTCAGGTACCTTGTCGAGCAGGTCGCGAAGGAGCGTCAGGCGCCCGAGCCGCTGGTCATTGAAATCGACGAGCGTCCACGGTGCGAAGTCCGTGTGGGTTGCCGAGAGCATCATTTCGCGCGCTTCGGTATAATCGTTGTAATGCTCTCGCGCCTTGATATCGATTGGCGACAGCTTCCACCTCTTCATAGCGTTGTTGAGCCGGTTCTCGAAGCGCGCCTCCTGCTCCTTTTGGTCGCAGCACAGCCAATATTTATAAAGTAGGATCCCGTCGTCGACGAGGTGCCGCTCGAACTCCGGCGCGGCGTTGAGAAAATCCTGGGCCTGGTCGACCGTGCAAAAGCCCATCACGCGCTCGACACCCGCTCGATTGTACCAGCTGCGGTCGAACAGCACGATTTCTCCCGCGGCCGGGAGGTGCTCGATATAGCGCTGAAAATACCATTCGGTGCGTTCGCGCTCGCTTGGGGCGGGCAGCGCCACGATCCGGCACTGGCGCGGGTTGAGGAGACGGGCGATCATGTCGATCGACCCTCCCTTGCCTGCCGTGTCCCGCCCCTCGAAGATGACGATCATCCGCTGGTTGGTCTCAGCGACCCACCGGGCCATGGCGCTGAGCTCCCGAGCCAATGGCTCGAGCAGCTGCTCATACTCGTCGTTGCTGAGCTCGCCCTTGCCGCCCATCGACGCCCCCTTGACGGGTTTGTTGTTGCATGGCGAAGCCTCGATTGGAACCACTCTCGCGCTCCGGCTACTTAGCAATCGATGTCCTGGCTCGATGGCCCGCTTCGTGTTGTCCTTACTGGAGCGTACAAGCTGTTCCAGGCGGCCTGGTTCGTGCGCCGGCCGCGAACGTATGGGGCTCATGCACTGGCGTTCACGCCGGGCGGCAAGCTGGTGCTCGTGAAGCTTCGTTACGCGAAAGGATGGCGCTTGCCTGGCGGTGGTCGCCGCTCGCGCGAATACGCGCAGGCCGCCGTCATTCGCGAGCTTCGCGAGGAGATCGGAATGACCGCTTACGGCCGCATTCGCTTCGCGTGTGAGCTCGAGGAGCGAATCGACTTCAAGCGCGATCTCGCTTCCCTGCTGATCGTCGAGGACGTCCGCTACCAGCCCGGCCGCTGGTCGTGGGAAGTCGAGCGGGCGGGCGAGTTCGACCTCGATCGGCTTCCCACGGATATAGCTCCAGTGACGCTACGCTGGATCAACGCGCTTCGCGATTCCATCTAGGTTTCATGCACCGGCTGTTTGTCGCCATCCGACCTCCCGAGCCGATCCGGGACGTGCTGATCGACGCGATGGACGACAGCGCGGACTTCCGTTGGCAGGAGGATGAGCAGCTCCATCTGACGTTGCGCTTCATCGGCGAGGTCGAGCGGCCGATGGCAAACGACCTTGCCGACGCGCTGGCGCGGATCAGAGCCCACCCCCTTGAGATACAAATCGCCGGGGTCGGCCGCTTCGAGCAGCGCAACTCCGGCGCGTTATGGGCCGGCGTGGAGCCGAGGGGGCCGGTCGCCGCCCTCGCCGCGAAGGTCGAACGCGTCTGTCAAGCGATGGGCCTCAAACCGGAACGACGAGCCTTTCATCCGCACATCACCATTGCACGATGGAAGGGGCGCCGTAGGCACGAGGTGAAGTCTTACCTCGAGCGGGCAGGCGGACTTTCCTCCAAGCCCTTCCGGATCGACGCATTCGGCCTTTTCGAGAGCCGCCTGTCGAGGCACGGCGCCCATTATGAAGAGGTGGCGAGCTACCCGCTCACCTAGCCTCACCAGATCCGGACGCGCTTGTCGGGAGCGATGTAGAATTTGGAATCGGGTCCGATCTTGAACGCATCGTACCAAGCATCGAGGTTGCGAAGCGGACCGATCACTCGAAACCGGCGGGGGCTGTGTGGATCCGATGCGACCTGGGTCTTGATGGCGTCGTCGCGCTGCTTGCCGCGCCACGCCTGCGCGAAAGCGAGGAAGAAGCGCTGGTCGCCAGTCAGCCCATCGATGATCGGTGCGGGCTTGCCGTTCAACGCCATTTTATAGGCGGTGTACGCAACCTCCAGGCCGGACATGTCGCCGATATTCTCGCCCATCGTCAGCGAGCCGTTGATGAAGATTCCCGGCGCCGCTTCATAGGACGAATATTGGGCGCCGAGCGCATCGGTCAGCGCCTTGAACCTCGTCGCATCGTCCTTTGTCCACCAGTCGCGAACCGCTCCATTTTCGTCGATCTTGCGCCCCTGGTCGTCGAACCCATGCATGATTTCGTGGCCGATGATCGCGCCGGCGGCGCCGTAGTTCACGGCCGCGTCGGCTTTCGGGTCGAAGAAGGGCGGCTGGAGGATTCCAGCTGGGAACACGATCTTGTTCTCGAGTCCGCCGTTGTAGGCATCGACCGTGGCCGGGCTCATCGCCCATTTCTTCCGGTCCACGGGCTTGTTGAGATCCTCCATCGCATAGGCCCACTCGAAAGCAGCGCTGCGCTTCACGTTGCCGTAGAGGTCGTCGGGTTTCATCACGAGCTTGGAATAGTCCCGGAACTTGTCGGGATAACCGACCATGACGTCCATCTTGGATAACTTTACGAGTGCGGCCTTCTTTGTCGCCGCGCCCATCCAGCGATTGCCCTCGATCCGCTGCGCCGCTGCTCTCTTGAGGTTGCCGACCAGCTCTTCCATCATGGTCTTCGACTGCGCCGGGAAGTAGCGGTCGACATATGTCTTCCCGAGAAGCTCGCCGAGGCGGCCGTCGACCTCGGCGATGCCGCGGCGCCAGCGGGCGCGAAGCTCCTTCGCCCCGGAAAGCGTCTTCGTATATTCGAACCTGCTGTCGACGAACCGCTTCGAAAGATAGTTCGAAGCGTCATTCGTGATCTTGAACCTCTCCCACGTCTTCAGCGTGTCGAGCGGCGTCCTCTCATAGAGCGCAGCCATCGCCTTTATCGCCGTATTGTCGGCAACGAGCATGTGCGGCGACATCACCTTAGCCTCGCCGAGATAGCCCTCCCACTCGAACCCGGGCGCGTAGCTCTTGAGCTGCGCCATGCTCATCGGGTTGTTGAGCTTGTCGAGGTCTCGAAGGTCCGCCTGCGGCCATGAGAATTTCGCGATCTCGGTCTCGAACGCGAGCACCGTGTCAGCCGCCGCCGCGGGGCTTGGATCGCCTATCATCCGGAACGTGCGCTCGATGTAAGCGCGGTAGGCATCGCGTTGCGGCTTGTACTTGTCGAGGAGATAATAGTCGCGGTCCGGCATGCCCATGCCGTTGGTTCCGATGAACGCGATGTTCGTCGAGGGATTGGCTGGGTCGGGGAGCGTTCCAAGCGCATAGAGCGGCGCGCCGAAATCGCTGAGCCGATGCGCCATGTAGCGGGTGAACTCGGCCTTGCTCTTCATTGCATCGAGGGCGTCGAGGTCTGCCTTAAGCGGCGCGTCGTCGAGCGTCTCGAGCCGCGCTTCGTCCATGTAGCTCGTGTAGAAGGCGCCGAGCTGACTGTCGGCTGGCGAGCTCATGACGATGGCGCGCAGCTGTTCCTGGTTGCGGTCGGCGAGTTCGGAGCCGATGCCGTTTTGCGACTTGTCGGCGGGGATGTCGTTCGACTCCATCCACTTGCCGCTGGCATAGCGCTGGAAGTCGTCGCCCGGCTTCACCGAGGTGTCGCGTGTCGAAATGTCGACACCCCAATTGCCGTAATGCACCTGTGCCGGGACGGACACAGCCACCGTTGACGCGCTTTCCTGCGCAAAAGCTCGAACTGTAGGCAGGGCGCTGCAGGCAAGGAGAACGGCGGCGAGGCGGCTCGAAGCCCGATACGAAACATGAAACATGATCACCCCCAAGCGACGATTTGCGGGCAAGTGCTTCGGCTCGACCAGGAACGCCAGCCAGCCCCTATCGACCAACTGGCGGTCGGGCTCGTTTGCCGGATAGCCGTCTTAGCCATCCTCGCTTTCTAAAGCTTCTCATCCGGTTCGAACCGCCATAGACTTCCCATCTTCGCTGGGGGGCGTCGCCGTGAATGAACCGGGTCCTATTTCGAGTGACGAGCGCGAGGTAACGCGGCCCGTCTTCATCAGCTATGCGACAGCCGACCGGAAGGAGGCGCTTTCGGTCTGCACGGCGCTCGAGCGGCGCGGCACTCAATGCTGGATCTCGACGCGCGACGTTGCACCCGGGGAGAATTACCAGGAAGCGATCGTCCGCTCGCTTCGTAATGCGCGAGCGATGGTGCTCGTCTTCTCGGACGCTGCGAACAACAGCGACGAGATCAAGAAGGAGCTTTCTCTAGCCAGCCGTTATCACACTCCCGTGATGGCGCTTCGCATCGAGGACGTGGAGCCTAGCGACGCTTTTGCATACGAGCTCTCGACCCGCCAGTGGATCGACGCGTTCGAAAGCTGGGACAAGTCAATAGACGCCTTGACGCAGCGGCTCCAACAGACCTCTGAGCCTGCGCCGGCCGCAGCTCAAACCAGCCGACCGGCTGCTCGTCGCGCACGGGTCTCCGCCTTTCCTTCGAGAACGGTGGTGGCAGCGGCCGCTATCGTGCTCGTCGCCGTTGCCAGCCTCGCCGCCTGGCTGCTCATGCGGCCCGGAAACGGGGCCGCGGCTCACACGATGCAGGTAAGGCTCGCGGGTTTCCAACTGCTGTCTCCGGACCTTCCTTCGGGAATGCCGCAGGCGCTCGCCGATGAGATGAACGCCGCATTCAACGACGACGGCGTGGTCAACGTCTCCACCGCATCCGCGCCTTCGCCGGGCAATTCGCCGGCCTATGCGATGAGCGGCACGATCCGTCGCGAAGCCGACAAGATCAAGGTAATCGTCCGGCTCACCAACGAGCGCTCCGGGACAACGCTCTGGTCGGGCGAATATGCCTATGGCGCGACGCTCGCGGCCCGGGTGCCACGTCTCGCCGCCGTCCAGAGCAGCATGGTCGTGCGTTGCGGACTGTTCGGCGCCTCGACCTACCCCAAGGCGCTCCCTGACAATGCGCTCATTCCCTATCTTGGCTTCTGCGAGGCCGGAGACGGCCCTGATGCGTCGAAATCGCTCAACTTCGCTCAGAAGGCAGTTGCGATCGCGCCCGATTTCTCCTGGGGCTGGTCGGGCGTGGCGATTTCCGCTGCCGCTGCATGGTTCAACGGAAAGACGACCGATGCGGCGCTGCGCAAGCAAGCACTGGACGCAGCGGATCGCGCGATCGAACTCGATCCGACCAACAGTGAAGCCTATGCGTACAAGGCTGTCGTCCTCGACAAGAACGACATGGCAGGACAGGAAGCCCTGTTGAAGAAAGCGCTCGATGCTCGGCCGCTCGCCTGCGGCTGCGAGCATCACATCTACGCACTCTTTCTGCTCGAGACGGGGCGGCTGAATGAATCGATCGACCAGTTCAGGCGCGGCATCGCCGTTCTTCCGCTGAACGAGTGGACCCAGTACGGGCTCGGCAGCGTGCTGCTCAACACGGGCGAGCTCGAAGGGGCGAAAAAGGCGTTCGATGCCGCTGCCGACCTCGATCCAGACCCGAGTGCGCGCCAGCAAACAGCGGTCGCCGAGGCCGTCCAGAAAGGCGACTATGCCGCCGCCGCGAAGATCCTTGCCGATCCGAAAGTGGCCGCGCCCCAGCGCTACAAGGATGCCGTGGTCGCGGCCTTGAACGCACTGGCATCACAGTCGCCGGAGGCCAAGAGGAAAGCTGCGGAGGACCTCGCGGCAGTGCCGCTGACGGACGCCGATTTCCAGCTCAACCTGCTCGCCTTGCTGGGAGCGCCGAACATGGTTCTCGAGAAGATCGCAAAGGATCCGACCCTCTTCAGCCGTTCGGCTTTGTGGCAGCCGAGCATGGCTAGAACTATCCGCGATCCGAACTTCGCCGCCACGACGGAGCGCCTCGGGCTGATGCGCTATTGGAAGACGACACGCACCAAGCCCGACGTCTGCTCGGCTGCCGATGCCCCGCCCTTCTGCCGGATGATCTAGGGCGCGACCGCCTACTGCTTGCCCTTCAGGTACTTGTCGACCAGTCGACACCAGGCTTTGGTTTTGAACGATCAACCGCTATTGCTGTCATTGATTGGTAAGGTCACCTTCCAAACGCGATCGTGATTCCAGTCCTCGCCCGTCACCCGCTGCTCGCGCGGGACCGGGATTTTCCTCCAAGCCGTTGTGGCACAAGTGCAAAACCAAACGATTCCATGGAAATTGAAGGCAACAATTCCCATGTATTCAACAGTGCCGCGTTGACCGTCGGTGGCGGCTCCTTTAACAAGAACAAAGCTGGAACGAAGCCCATCCGATGCTGACCCATATTTCTGTCCGCGGAGCCCGCGAGCACAATCTCAAAGGGATCGATGTCGATATCCCGCGAGAGAGCCTCACGGTGATCACCGGCCTCAGCGGCTCGGGCAAGTCGAGCCTCGCCTTCGATACCATCTATGCCGAAGGGCAGCGCCGCTACGTCGAGAGCCTCTCGGCTTATGCGCGCCAGTTCCTGGAGATGATGCAGAAGCCGGACGTCGAGCATATCGACGGCCTGTCGCCCGCCATCTCGATCGAACAGAAGACGACATCGCGAAACCCGCGCTCAACCGTCGCCACCGTCACCGAGATCTATGACTACATGCGCCTCCTGTGGGCGCGCGTCGGGATCCCTTATTCCCCGGTGACGGGTCTTCCGATCGAGGCCCAGCAGGTCAGTCAGATGGTCGACCGGGTGATGGCCCTCCCCGAGGCGAGCCGCCATTTCCTTCTCGCTCCAGTCATAAGGGGACGCAAAGGCGAATATCGCAAGGAACTCGCCGAGTGGCAGAAGGCCGGCTTCACTCGAGTGCGGATCGATGGACAGTTTCATGCCATCGAGGAAGCACCGGCGCTCGACAAGAAGTACAAGCACGACATCGAGGTGGTCGTCGATCGCATCGTCGTGCGCGAAGGCATCGAGGCCCGGCTCGCCGACAGCTTCGAGACCGCTCTGAAGCTCGCGGACGGTCTCGCCTACCTCGACCCCGCCGATCCGCAGCCGGATGCGCAAGGCTCCGGTGGCGGTATGAAGCTCGACTACGCTCCAGCGGGCCGAATCATCTTCTCCGAGAAGTTCGCCTGCCCCGTATCGGGCTTCACGATCGCGGAAATCGAGCCCAGGCTCTTCTCGTTCAACGCTCCCCAGGGAGCCTGCCCCGCGTGCGACGGCCTCGGCGAGAAACTCGTGTTCGACGAGGACCTCGTCGTTCCCAATCATGCTTTGTCGCTAAAGAAGGGCGCGGTTGTGCCCTGGGCCAAGTCCAACCCGCCATCGCCTTACTACATGCAGGTGCTTGCAAGCCTCGCGCGCTCTTACGACTTCGATCTCGACACGCCCTGGTCCAGGCTTCCGGACGAGGCGCGCGAGGTCATTCTCCACGGCACTTCAGGGCGCGCCGTCATGCTGCGCTTCATTGACGGCAAGCGAAGCTACGAGGTGAAGAAGCCGTTTGAGGGCGTGATCGGCAATCTCAATCGCCGAATGGCGCAGACGGAGAGCGCGTGGATGCGCGAAGAACTGTCTCGCTACCAGTCGAGCCGCCCCTGCGAGGTGTGCCACGGAGCCCGTCTCAAGCCCGAGGCACTCGCCGTAAAGATCGCGGGCGAGGACATCTCGATGTCCACCCGCCGAAGCGTCGCCGACGCGTTCAAGTGGTTCGGAGCGCTCCACGAGAAACTCAACTCGACCCAGAACGAGATTGCCAAGGCAATCCTCAAGGAGATCAACGAGCGCCTCGGTTTCCTTCACAACGTCGGGCTCGATTATCTCCACCTCGACCGCACCAGCGGGACGCTGAGCGGCGGCGAGAGCCAGCGCATCCGCCTCGCCAGCCAGATCGGCAGCGGTTTATCGGGCGTGCTCTACGTGCTCGACGAACCCTCGATCGGCCTCCACCAGAAAGACAACGATCGCCTCCTCGAGACGCTGAAGCGCCTGAAGTCGCTCGGTAACACCGTGCTCGTGGTCGAGCATGACGAGGATGCGATTCGCCACGCGGACCATGTCATCGACATGGGGCCTGGTGCCGGCGTCCACGGCGGCGAGGTGGTCTGCCAGGGTACGCTCGACGAGCTCCTCGCTTGCGAGACCAGCCTTACCGCCGATTATCTCAGCGGCCGCCGCGAAATCCCGCTTAAGTCCACGCGACGCAAGGGCACGGGCAAGCATCTCACCGTCCATGGAGCGACCGCTAACAACCTGCGGAGCGTCACCGCCGGCTTTCCGCTAGGCACCTTCACTTGCGTCACCGGAGTGAGCGGCAGCGGCAAGTCCTCTCTCACGATCGACACACTCTATGCGGGCGCGGCGCGCTCATTGAACGGTGCGCGAATTCCGTGCGGTCCGTGCAGCAAGATCACCGGCCTCGAAAATCTCGACAAGGTCATCGACATCGACCAGTCGCCGATCGGTCGCAGACCGCGCTCGAACCCTGCCACCTACACCGGCGCCTGCCAGCCGATCCGCGACTGGTTCGCGGCGCTGCCCGAGGCCAAGGTCCGCGGCTATTGCCCGGGCCGGTTCAGCTTCAACGACAAGGGCGGCCGCTGCGAGGCCTGCCAGGGCGAC
>JBJMVK010000071.1:0-20562 GCA_045810725.1 Sphingomonas sp.
AACCCGAAGGCTCCTCCCAATCCTGCCGGCGGAGATCGGACCTTTGGTCACCTGCCGCATCCGCTTGCCGTTGCCGGCTCCTGGAGAGGCCGGGACCGCCGTCCCGATCACCTGCTCACAATGCACATCTGTTCCGAGTCGCAAAAGCGAAAAATTCGGGGTTGATCCTGTGGATAACGGGGATATCGGGCAAATCTGCCGGAACCTTTTCCGTTTGATCGATTCCACTGCGGCTCGGTTGCCGTTTCGTTCCCCTCCGCCTAACTGCCGCGATGTGCCTGAATCGCCTGCATTGTCACCAGAGCCCGCCTACCTGAAGGGCCTCAACCCGCCGCAGCGCGAAGCGGTGCTGACCACCGAGGGGCCCGTCCTTGTGCTCGCCGGAGCGGGCACCGGCAAAACCGCTGCGCTGACGGCACGGCTTGCCTATCTTATCGCCAGCCGCAGAGCCTGGCCGAGCCAAGTCCTCGCAGTCACGTTCACCAACAAGGCCGCGCGCGAGATGCGTGAACGCGTCGGGGCCCTTTCGGGCGGAGCGCTCGAAAGCATGCCGTGGCTCGGCACCTTCCATTCTGTCGCCGCGCGGATGCTCCGCAGCCATGCCGAGCTGGTCGGCCTCCAATCGAACTTCGCGATCCTCGACACCGACGACCAGCTGCGAGTCCTCAAGCAGTTGATCCTCGCCGCAAATCTGGACGACAAACGCTGGCCAGCGCGACAGCTCGCGGGACTGATCGACCGCTGGAAGAACCGCGGCTGGACGCCGCAAGAAGTTGACGCCGGAGAATCCGAGGGATTCGCCGCTGGGCGCGGCGCAGAGCTTTACGCCCAATACCAGGACCGACTGCGGACTCTCAATGCTTGCGACTTCGGCGACCTCTTGCTCCACATGCTGGTGATCTTCCGCACGCACAGGGACGTGCTGGAGAACTACCGCGACCGCTTCCGCTATCTCCTTGTCGACGAATATCAGGATACAAACCAGGGGCAGTATGAGTGGCTGAAGCTCCTCGCCGAACCACGCCGGAACCTCTGCGTCGTCGGCGACGACGACCAGTCAATCTATTCCTGGCGGGGCGCCGAGGTCGCCAACATCCTGCGCTTCGAAAAGGATTTCCCTGGCGCCAAGATCATCCGGCTCGAGCAGAACTACCGCTCCACGTCGCACATTCTGGCCGCAGCAGACGGTCTCATCGCTCATAATGCAGGCCGCCTCGGTAAGACGCTCTGGACCGACGCCGGCGAGGGTCAGGAAGTTCGAGTGATCGGCGTCTGGGACGGCCCCGAGGAAGCGCGCCGGATCGGCGAGGCAGCCGAGGGCCACGTGCGCTCGGGTGGTTCCCTCGACGACATCGGAATCCTCGTTCGCGCCCAGTTTCAGACCCGCGAGTTCGAGGAGCGCTTCATCGCGATCGGACTTCCATACCAGATCATCGGTGGCTTCCGCTTCTACGAGCGCGCGGAGATCCGCGATGCGATCGCTTATCTCCGACTGATCCAGTCCCCCGCCGACGATCTCGCCTTCGAGCGCGTCGTCAACACGCCCAAGCGAGGTCTGGGCGACAAGGCGATCGCGACGATCCACCAGCAGGGGCGCAGGGCGCAGGAGCCGCTTCTGATCGCGGCCGCACATCTGCTCGACAGTGACGAGATGACGTCGCAGGCGCGGCGCTCCCTTGGAAATTTTGTCGCCGACCTAGGGCGCTGGCGGCAGATGGCAAGCACCCTTCCCCACCCAGAGCTCGCCCGCATCGTGCTCGAGGAATCGGGGTACACGGCCATGCTCCAGGCTGACCGCTCGGCAGAGGCTGCCGGACGCCTCGAAAATCTCTCGGAACTCGCACGCGCGATGGAAGAATATGAGTCGCTCGGCACCTTCCTAGAGCACGTCAGTCTGGTCATGGACAATGACGAGGCGCGCACTGGCGAGAAGGTCACCATCATGACCATCCACGCGGCGAAGGGACTCGAATTCGACACAATATTTCTTCCCGGATGGGAAGAGGGCGTTTTCCCGTCGCAGCGCTCGCTGGATGAGGGCGGTCTTGCCTCACTCGAGGAGGAGCGACGCCTTGCATATGTGGCGATCACCCGCGCCCGCCGCAGCTGCACCATCCTTCACGCCGCCAATCGCCGCATATACGGCCAGTGGACGAGCTCGATCCCGAGCCGGTTCCTAGCTGAACTTCCCAAGGCGCATATCGAGGAAGAAACGACGATGACCGGAGGCGAAAGCCTGTGGCGCGCGCAATGGTCCGAGCGCGCCGATCCCTTCGCCCATCTTGGGCCCGCGCAAGCGATGCGCGCAAGCACCCGCGGACCAGGATGGCAGCGCGCCTCGCGCGGCAATTTCAACCCCGACCCCCAGCGCGTGATCGAGGCGCGCTCGTCGGCGGTCAGTCTCGGCAATCAGGGCCGCACCGATTTGTCGCTCGGGCAGCGGGTTTTTCATGGCAAGTTCGGCTACGGGACCATCGCCGAGATCGAGGGCAACAAGCTCGAAATCGAGTTCGAAAAAGCCGGCCGCAAGAAGGTGCTGGACAGCTTCGTCAGCGTCGCCTGATCCGCGCCTAGGCTTTTCAGGGTTTGTCCTGATTTGCGCGGCGTTCGCCCCGAGGGAATGAATCCAGCTCCAACCGCGCGCGAACAGGGCGACCCGATGCTCGATTTACTCCTGGGGCTGAATTTATGGCAGCTGACGTTTGTTGTGCTGGGCGTCGCCTTGGGCACCGGACTGGTCGTAAGCATCGGCATTCGTCGGCTTTTCAAGCTCAACCCCAATGCCCAGCAAGCCGACCTTGCGATCGACCTCATGCAGGTAAGCTCGACATATATCGGCATCTTGCTGGCGTTCGCAGGCGTCCTCGCCTGGCAGGACTACAAGGATGCGGACACGGCCATCGAACGAGAGGCCGGAGTATCTTCGCTACTCTATCGCGATCTCACTGCTTACGGGCCCGGCATGGCGGCCGCTCGAGACGACCTCAAAACCTACGTCAACAGCGTCATAGTCGACGAGTGGCCGCTCCTGCGCGAAGGCAATAGGAGCAACGCTACCGAAGCCAAGCTGTTGGACCTGTTCGACGATATCGCCGCGGTGACGCCGACGAATGAACGCGAGGCTGCAATCTACCGCGAGGCCTTCACGCAGCTGAACGAACTCGTGTCCTTGAGGCGCGACCGAATGTCGGCGAGCCGAGCACAGATCCCGCCCGTGCTGTGGATCGTCGCGCTCGTCGGCTCCATCCTCACGATTGCCTACGCATCCGCCTTCGTCAGCTCCCGGTACGCATTGCTGATGATCTCGGGCACATCGCTGACGATCGGCCTCCTTTTCTTGTTCTTGCTCAGCGTGGATTACCCGTTCCGAAACCGAAGCGGAGTCAGCGACGAGCCGCTGATCGAACTCGCGTCGATTTTTGAAAAGATCGATCGTTTCCCGAAGAATGCGAGGTTCAATTCGGTCCCTGCCGAACCAACGCCCGGACCCAGGGAATGATCGAGGTCCAGCTCAATTCCTCCATGACCTCGATGCCCGCGAGCTTGCCACGCATCCAGACGACTTCGCCAGGAGGAATATTGAGCCCTTCGACGAGTATCGAGACATAGGCCCCGACGGCAGGGAGATCGTCGCCTTCGATCTGGAGGCCACGCGCTGAAATGTTGCGAAGGGTGGCGAGCCAGAACTGGCCGCCGCACTTGACGTGGACCGCACACCGCGCCTCGACACGCGGCATCGTTCGACGTTCGGGCGTCTGACTGACAAGCTTGCGGTTCAAAAGAGCGATGACGTCGATGCTGTCGTCAAATCGAACACCAAGCTCGTGGCGCCCGGTCCAGGCGATTCTTCCGGCAGCTCGCTGACCCGACTCGAGCTCGACCGAAGCGCGATCGCCGAGCGCCGGCGCGAGGTCGCTTGAAACGGTGACGCCAAGAGCGCTGATCTTGCGGATTGAACAGGGCTGGCGCGAACCGGCGACATGAATGGCCCCGGAATCGAGGGGCCCCTTCTCGTCGGCCGGCCACGAATCGTCCGGCCACGGGAGACGGTCTCCCAGGACAACGGTCGTGACTGAAGGCGCGTCAGTCATTGCTCATCCTACTTGGATAACGGCTTTGCACCCGCAGAGCTAACAAGTCGCTAACGGACACCAGCTTCTTGCCCGGTTCAGAACTCCGTTGACTGAAGCTTGGTATCGGCCCTGCTCCAGGCCTTCTCGAACAGCCTTAGCGCGGCGGCAGCCTCCGAATCTCGCTTCTGCGCGGCAAGAGCTTGGCCGAGCCCGAAATAGGACCAGCCATTATCGGGATGCTGTTTCAGATCTTCCCGGTAGACGGCCTCCGCTTCAACCGGCTTACCGGCGAGGAGCAGTTCTGCCCCAAGCAGGTGCCGCGTCGGGAAGATCATGTCGCTCGGTTCGTTATAGGCGAGCTTGTCCTCGGTAGCGACGGCTCGTGAGAGGAGGGCAATTGCTTCATCACGCTTGCCTTCCGCGTCGGCGACACGAGCCCCCGCTTTCAGTTGCCCAATCTCGTACAGGGGTTCGGCTCGGTTGTTGCCCTGGGCCGCATCGGCCGGCGCAGCGGCAATGAGCTTCTCGGCCTTTCCGATCTCGATCCTGGCCTCCTTGAGCTTGCCTGTTGCTGCAAGCGCGGTTGCACGCGACTGAAGATAACTGATCGTTGCTCCGGGCAGCTGCGGATTGGGCGCCGGTTCGTTCAACATCTCGTCCCACATGCCGAACTTCACCAGGCCGTCGTAAAGGAAGCTGCCGGGCCAGTCGTAGCCTGGCATCGCCAGCAACATCGCATCAGGCAGGTGCTCGCGCGCATGTCTTAGCGCCTGGATTGTCTCGACACGCCGTCCTTCCATTGCGGCTGCGCTGGCAAGGAACTGGAAGTTGTGGATCAGGTACATGGGATAATAATCGGGGGGCGCCGTTTCCTTGAGATAAGCGAGATCCGCTGCGGCACCCTTGCGGTTCGCTTCGGCAGCTTCCTCGTACCGACCGACGCGCTGCAAGATGTGCGCTGGCATATGCTCCAGATGACCTGCGGCCGGCATCATGCCTTCGAGAGCTTCAGCGGCTTGAATGGCGCGCTCGGGATGCTGAGACGCTTCTACGGCGTGAATGTAATAATGGTTCGCGCCGGGGTGCTTCGGGTCCTTGTCGAGTACGTGCCGCAACAGGCCGACAATCTGCTCGGTTCCGGGATTTGGGGTTCCGTCGGGACTCCAGAGCTTCCACGGGTTCGTGTTCATGAGAGCTTCGGCGTACATCGTCTGGACATCGAGGTCGCGCGGGTACTTCGCCGCGACCTGCCGCATCGCCTCGACATACGCGCTCAGTAGCGGGCCGCTGTTCGAAGGATCTACCTCTCCTTCTCCCCTGTAGCGTTTCGCTACGGCGGCGATCAGCGCTCGCTCGATGGGCTTTGCTCGCCGCGCGTTCGCCTCTGCCTTTCGCACTGCCTCCCAGCCGACGCGGGCGCGCGGCGAACTCATCATGGGCATATTGTAATTGGGGCCGAGCGTCAGGGCGACGCCCCAGTAGCAGCTTGCGCAACGAGGATCGATCAGCGCGGCTTTGGCAAATGATCGCGTCGCCTCGTCATGGTTGAATGCCCAAACGAAGCGCATGCCCTGGTCGAAATATTTCTGCGCGAGGGCCGACCGCGTCGTGACGGTGCGATGGAAACTGCCGAGCCCGCCGAACAGCTTTGCGCCCTTGGCCCAGCCGGCGAGCGTATCGGGCGTCGCTGGCGGTGCGTTGTCGTGCAATTGACCCAAGGCTTGTTGCGGAACGCAAGCCGCTCCGACGGCGAACAGATAGGCGAGGACGATCTTGCGCATGGCCACCCCCTGCAGACGCGACCTTAGTCTAAACCCAAGCCACTGACGGTCCAAGCCAGTTGCACATCGAACGGCATTCGCTGCCGACCCGCATCCGAGCTATAATCATGCCGCTCCGGAGGACGCCATGAAAACGCTCATCGCATTCATTGCCGGGCTCGTTGCGGCCCCGCTCCTCTTCAGTCTCGCAGGAATTGCGGGCTGGCTTCCAAGTGATGCAAGCTCGGCACCTCCCCAATGGGAATCCTCAATCGGCATGCGGGCGCTGGACGCGTCCCTTGAAAAGCGCTCGGCGGGGCTCTGTAACCCGATCGCCGCCAAGGACGTCGTCGCTCTCGCCGACGCCCAGAAGCTCTACTCGGACAATTGCTCGGGCTGTCATGGGGACACCAAGGGCCCGAGCAAATGGGGCGCGAGCGGCTTCTACCCCCGTGCGCCTCAATTCTTCCAGGAAGGATCCGACGTCGATCCCGCGGAGGCCTACGCGGCGATCCGAGACGGCGTTCGCTATTCCGGCATGGGAGCCTGGCGCGACCTCTTGAAGGAAGAGGAAATGTGGAAACTCGCCAATTTCGTCGCCACCGTGCCCTCCAAAGGCAAGACTCACGAGGACATGAAATAAGGCCCCGGGGGCCGAGCGTCGGGTGGCCCTTGGCAGGCGCGGGTGAACGCGGATGGAAGCGATCGCGAGACCTCGCGAAAGACGTGATCCCGCTCGCCAAGCAACTCGGGGTTTTCCGCTTGGGTTAGTGTTTGCCCGTGCGCGAACCCGGCCAAGCCCCATCGGGTGCGCGATCGAGCGCATTTAACACGTCAATCGGCCCCGCCTAGATTTCGTCTTTCACCTGCGCATGGTTGAGGAGTGCTACGAAGACCACTCCGCCGATCGAATTACCGACGAGCGCGGGGATGACAAAACCCAGCAGATAGTCCCTCCAACCAATCGCGCCCTGCATGGCTGCAATCGCGGTTTCCGCAGATCCTGCAATGACATGGCTGAACTTCGCCGCAGCGATCAGCCAAGTGGCAGCGATGATCACGACCCACTTGGCAGATGAAGCCGCCGGCATGAGCCACACCATCAGGGCGATCAGCCACCCCGCGAAAACGCCCTTGAGGAGCACAAGTAGGAACCCCGGGGCGGCCGCTTCGACACCGAGCCGGACGAAGGAGTGGGTCACGTCGGTCGCGAACAACTGCGGGATCGTTGCGGCGAGGGCAAGCAACAATGTCCCCATGATGTTCCCGAGGAAGACGATTGCCCAATAGCGCGCCAAGTCGCCAATGCCATGCGTTTTGCCGAGTACCGGCAGCATCACGGTGAGCGTCGTCTCGGTGAACAGCTGCTGCCGGCCCATGGTGACGAACAAGAAGCCGAGGCAGTAGCCGAAGGCCGCGACCAGGTCGCTCCACGCCGTGTCGGGCAGTCGCGTCTGAAGGATTCCCTGCGCTATCATTGAGCAGCCGATCGTCAGGCCGGCGGCGAGTCCCGACCACCAGACCGACGAGCTCGGCCGTTCCAGCTCCTCGGTTCCCTCGAGCCTGATAGCTTCGTGCACGACCTTTGCCGATGTGCTGGACCGCTCGTCCGCGTCTTCTATCTCTCGATTGGAGAGCGGCGACTGACGCTTCTCCCGCTCGATCATTTGCTCGCGGTCGGCCATCCAAAAGCTCCTTTGAATGTTGCCGCAACTCACTGGGAGGCTCATCGGTTCACCCCGGGCAGACGCTGGCCGAGGCTCTTTGTTGTTGTTTTGCGGAACCCGACTCGGGCTCGGTGCATTTTCGCAGCAAAAGTCAATAGCAAAGTTTGGATGTAAAAATGAAGCAGCTGGCCCTTGCGCTGGCGCTGACGGGCTCGTGCGTATTTGCGACTACCGTTGCTGTTACGCCGGCGTCTGCGCTGGAAACTTACGAAGCCCAGATGGAAGCGAGCGATGCGGCGTCGCAGGCGCGCGTCGACATGCTGGATGCATTCGGTCCAAAGATACTAAAGCCCGGACAATATCTCTGGCGCGATGTCCCTGAAAGCGCCGGAGCCGAGCGCGTCGTCGTCAGCTTGTCGGACCAGATGGCGTATCTCTATCGCGGCGATACCTTGATGGCTGCCGCCACGATCTCGAGCGGCCGCGACGACAAGCCGACGCCGAGCGGAATTTTCTCGGTGCTTAACAAGACGCCGATGCATCATTCCAACAAATACGACAACGCGCCGATGCCGTTCGCTCAATTCTTCGAGTCCCACGGAATTGCGATGCACGCGGGGTTCAATCCCGGCCATCCGGCGAGCCATGGCTGCATTCGCCTGCCCAGCGCGTTCGCGAAGAAGCTTTATTCGGTGACCGATATCGGAACGCCGGTCTTCATCGGCGCGTAACTGCCGAGGGCCGCGTCGCGTATTTGGGCGCGGCCCCAGTCTTCCCAACACGAGTGTTGATTGGCAGTCGGGATACGCTCATGCGGCCGTGAGTTGAGCGTTCCACAGCCAGCACATTGGAGAAAAAGAATGGCCAAGAAGGCGTCGGGCAAGACCGAGACGAAAGCTCGCGGCAGGGGCGCGAACAAACCAGGCAGGAGGACCGGAAGCGCGGTGGCATTGGCGTCACCGGCGAGCGGGTCGCGCTCGCAGGAGGGCATGGGCGAGGCATTCATCAAGCTCCTGCAAAGCCCTCTGGTCGCGGAGCTCGTCGCAGTTGCCGCGACCGCGGCACTGGCCTCGCTTGCGGAGCACGGCTTCACCAGCAGCGAAGGAACTCGCGGCAAGCGCGCTGGCAAGGCCGTGAAAGAGGCTGGCAAGGCTGCTGCTGCTGCGGTCGGGAGGCGTCTCGGGACCGAGATCGACGAGATCCGGAAAGCGGCTACGGGCGGCGCAAAAGCGTGAGTTTCGCGCGCCCCACCTCGCGGGCCGTCTCGCAAATGAACTCGCCTGCATCGACCCCGTCAAAGCGACTGCTTTCGACGCTGAGCCAGCCTCCTCGTGCCAACCAGCCCGCAACGCTTATCGACCGCACCACCGCGCTCCCGGAGCCGGGCGCGTAGGGCGGATCTGCGAAGATCAAATCGAACGGCTCGGATCGCGGCAAAGACAGCGCGGAACCCACGATCGTGCACACTCGATCCCTCGCTCCGAGGTCTTCGGCATTACGCTTAATCACTCCTGTCGCCTTCGCGTCCATTTCGACGAACGTGGTATTAGCGGCTCCTCGCGACAGAGCTTCAAACCCGAGCGCTCCGCTCCCTGCAAAGAGGTCGGCGACCCGTAGGCCTTCGAGAGTCCCGATGCGGCTCAAAAGCATCGAGAACAACGCTTCGCGAACTCGGTCAGCGGTCGGGCGAGTTGCGCTTCCGGGCGGCGCCTCGATCCGCCTCCCCCGCCACTCGCCGGCAATGATCCTCATCGAAGACTTTTGCGGAAACTCTCCAGCTCCGCTTCGTCGATTTCATCCGCGTCGCCCGTGTCCATCTCCGCAATCGTGAACGGTCCGTAGGCGGTGCGGATCAAACGGGAAACCTTCAGGCCCAGATGCGCAAGCACGCGGCGCACCTCCCGGTTTTTGCCTTCGGCAAGGCTCATCTCGATCCAGCAATTGCTGCCCGTTCGTCGTTCGAGGTTCGCATTGATCGAGCCGTAGTGAACCCCCTCGACAGTCACTCCTTCGGCGAGCCGCTCGAGATCGTTCTGCGAAACCTTGCCGAACGCCCGAGCTCGATAGGTGCGAACGACGCCGGTCCGTGGCAGCTCCAGCTGACGTTTCAATTCGCCGTCATTGGTCAACAGGAGCAGGCCCTCGGTCATGAAATCGAGCCTTCCCACTGGCATCAGTCGCGGCAACCCGGCCGGAAGCCGGTCGTAAATCGTCGCTCGACCCTTCGGATCTCTGACGGCGGTGATCGTGCCTTGAGGCTTGTAAAAACGGAAAAGTCGCGTCGCGGCTGCCGGCCGAACAGGTTTGCCATCGACGGTAACGCCGCTCAAGTCGATGAGCAGGTTCGCGGGCGTGGTGAGCTTTTCCCCATTGAGCGCGATGCGTCCTTCGGCAATCATGCGTTCGATTTCGCGCCGCGAGGCGACTCCGGCGCGGGCGAGCAGTTTGGCGATACGCTGCGGCGCGCCCTCGCTTTCTTGTGGCGCCGCGGGCACAGTGCGGCTGCGCTTGTGCCGCTGCGGCACTGGCCGCTTGTTCGTTCGTTGCGAATATGGATTCATGATCGGGACCCAAGATGCTGTTCGGGAAGCGTAAGCAGGTCGTCAAGCGCATCCTCATTGTCGAGGATGAACCGCTGACCGCGTTTGATAACGAGAATTTCCTCGGCGATGCCGGGTACGAGATCGTGGCCACCGTCGACGACCTCGACGAGGCGCTCCGTGTCCTCGAGCGCGAAGATGTCCACCTGATCCTGAGCGACGTCCGGCTTCGCGGCGATCGCACCGGGATCGAGCTTGCAACGACTGCCAAGGAGCGCGGCGTTCCAACGCTCTTCGCAACCGGCCACGCTTACCCCGGCGCATCAGAGATCGCGGTTGGCTGTGTCATGAAACCATATACGGACCGACAGCTCATAAAGGCGATCGAATGCGTCGACCGGCACCTCCAGGGTGAGAAGGTCAAGGCACCCAAGGGCCTCGAGCTGTTCATCACGTACGGTGAGGACGACTAGGCGGCCGAACCGTTCAGCACGGGGTTATGCGGCCCGTGAAAGCTGTCTAAGGTTCCACCCACAGACGAGGAGGGGACTAAATGGCAGGCCAGCGGCCGAAGGGTTGGAAGCTGCTCAAGGCGGCGCTCGCGACGCGTAAGTCGGCGACGATGCTGGCCTTCGGATTCTCGTCCGGCCTGCCTTTCGCGCTCCTCATCGGCACGCTCAACGCGTGGCTCGGCGACGCCAAGATCAATCTTGCCACCATCGGCGTGTTGTCCTGGATCGGCCTCAGCTATGCCTTCAAGTTCCTGTGGTCGCCGCTCGTCGACCGCGTGACCCTCCCGCTTCTTGGGCGGCTCGGCAGGCGCACGAGCTGGATCGTGCTCTGCCAGGCGGGCCTAATCGCTGCCTTCATTGGCCTTGGCGGGACCGATCCTGCGACCTCGATCGGCTGGTTCGCGATCTTCGCGGTGATCGGGGCCTTCTCTTCAGCGACGCAGGACATCGCGGTGGATGCATGGCGCATCGACGTTGCCGACGAGCAGACTTCGGTCGAACTTCTCTCGGCCGTCTATCAATTCGGCTACCGCACCGCGTCCATCGTCGGCGGCGCCTTCGCCCTGTTTCTTGCCGCGCGCATTGCATGGGGCACGGTCTATTTCGTCATGGCCGCTCTCGTCGTCGCGGTGATGGTCGTCGCAGTGACCGCCCCCGATACCCAGCGGCCGCCGAAAAACGTCATTGAACAGGCTCTCGAGCAGTCAGGCGAGATCAGCGCCCCGGTCCGGCTCGCGGCGCTCGCGATCGTGGGCATCTGCTGGGCATGGGCAATCATCTCGCTCGGCGTATTCATGGCGTCCATGCTCGCGGCCCAGCAGGGCGGGACGAAACCGCCGTCTGTCGCGGACTTCACCACCGACGTGGGCCCCTGGATCATTGTCGCGACTGTGTTCGTACCTCTCATAATCGCCGCTAGCGTTAACTGGTTGAAGGCCCACGGACGAGGCGTCCAGCATGAACGCAATCCACATCCGGGGGGCGGCCGAGCGGTCATGAACCACATCTACGGAGCGCTGGTATCGCCGCTCGCCGAGCTATCCGAACGCCTCCGTTGGGGCGTTCTCATCATCATCGGATTCATTCTGACTTACGCGCTTTGCTATAATATCTGGTCGAGCTTCGCCTTCCCCTTCTACCTCGACTATCTGCATTACACGAAGGACCAGGTCGCCTTCGCATCAAAGGTCTTCGGCATATTCATGACGATGATCGGAATCAGTCTGGGCGGCTACCTGTTTGGTCGCATCGGCAGGTTTCCGACCGTGCTGATCGGCGCCACGCTGACGCCGCTTGGGAACCTGCTCTACGCTGATCTTGCCGAGGGTGGCCGCAACATCGATGCATTCGCTCACGCGCTGCGGCTCAATACCCTGCTCGGGCTGTTTGGCGCCGACGACCGAATGATCCGCCTGCTCATTGCGATCTGCTACGAGAATATCGCGACGGGCGTCGCGCTCACCGCCTTCGTTGCCTATCTGTCTGGCATCATCAGCAAGAAGTTCACGGCGGTCCAGTACGCGCTATTGTCCTCCCTCACCTTCCTTGTCGGATCGCTCGGCCGGGGCGTCGCGGGCGAAAGCTTCGACAAATATGGCTACGCGCTCGTCTTCCGCTGGACCGCCGCAGCCGGACTCCTCGCAGTAGCGTTCGTCCTCCTGGAATGGGCTCGGGTCGCGGCCCAGGGGCGCCGCCAACAGGGCGCCGACGAGCTTCCGCCCGCCACCGGGGCAAAGGCGACCGAAGCTCTAGCCGAAAGCGGCCAGCCCGCGCGCTAGTCCGGCACCTGTTCATTTGCCGCGAGTACGACGCCAGCGAGGTAGAGCGACCCGAAGATCAGCACCCTCCCCTCGCGCGCGATGACCTCCAGCGCTTCCTCGAGGCTATCGTAGGCGTCGGCTGAGAATCCGAGTTGGCCAGCGATTCCTGCAAGGTCGCTCGGGGCAACACAGGCGTGACCTGGAATCGGAACGCAATGCACTCGCGCGGCCAGTCCGCTGAACGGCTCGAGCATCCCCGAGGGATCCTTGGTAGCGAGGCTGGCGAAGACGATGTGCAGCGGCTTCCCGTCTGCGAAGCGATGCCGCGCGAACGAGGCAATCTGTCTCGCGGCAGAAGGATTGTGCCCGCCGTCGAGCCAGACGTCGAGTTCCCCGACCAGCGGCCCCGGCGCCAGACGCTGAAGCCTCGCAGGCCAATCCGCCCAGCCCAGGGACGCGCTCAGCGCCGGCGGCGGAACGTGAAATACGGGCTGGTGACGGAGAAGGGCCACTGCGAGCCCTGCATTCATGGCCTGGTGCCTTCCTGGCAGCCGCGGCAGCGGAAGATCGAGTTCGCCTTTCTCGTCGCGATAGCGAAGCTTCCCCTGCCGCGTGATTGCATCCCAGATGCCGCCTCGCGGAAGCCAACTCGCGCCGCGCTCACGCGCGATCTCCTCGATCCTGCTGCCAATAGCGGGCGGATAGAGCTGAGTGACAAGCGGCACGCCCGGCTTTGCGATGGCCGCCTTCTCGCCTGCAATGTCCGGAAGCCCCTTGCCCAGGAACTGTTGGTGATCGAGCGCGAGGTTAGCGATTCCGGTTATCAGCGGGTGTTCGACAACGTTGGTCGCATCTAGTCGTCCGCCCAGTCCCACTTCCAGGATGCACGCGTCAGCCGGGGTTCTTGCGAATGCGAGGAACGCGGCGGCGGTTGCGACCTCGAAGAAGCTCGGCTCGATACCCTTCCCCTCATCGATCACTTCCTCAAGCGTTCGCGCAAGCTCGTCATCCTCGATCAATCGGCCTGCAATTCGGATCCGCTCGTTGAAGCGCACGAGATGGGGGCTGGTGAACGCGTGGACAGTGTGACCGCTTGCTTCGAGGGCGGCGCGGAGGAACGCGACGGTCGAGCCTTTCCCGTTCGTTCCAGCAACGTGGAAAACCGGCGGAAGCGCGTCCTGCGGCCGACCAAGGCGCCGCAACAAGGGCGATATCCGCTCAAGGCCGAGACGATCGCCCGCGGGTGAAAGCATCGACAGACGATCGAGCTGCGCCTGGACCTCGGAATTGGTGGAGCGGGCGAAGTCCGCCATCAGGCGGCCTCCTTCGCCTCCGGCGCAAGGTACGAAATGAGCAATGCGAGCTTGTCTCTGAGGTCGCCGCGCCACACGACCATATCGATCATTCCATGCTCGAGCAGATATTCGGCCCTCTGGAAGCCCTCAGGCAACTTCTCCCGGATGGTCTGCTCGATTACGCGCTGGCCGGCAAAGCCAATGAGCGCGCCAGGCTCTGCGATCTGAACATCACCAAGCATGGCATAGGAGGCTGTAACTCCGCCCGTCGTCGGATCGGTCAGAATCACGATATAGGGGAGCCCGGCTTCCTTCAGCTCCTGGAGCACGACCGTCGTCCGTGGCATCTGCATGAGGCTGAGGATTCCCTCCTGCATCCGAGCCCCGCCGGCGGCCGTAAAAAGTATGTAGGGGCAATGGCCCTCGATGGCCGCTCGAACCCCGACGACGATGGCCGCTCCTACAGCAATGCCCATGGATCCACCCATGAAAGCGAAGTCCTGGACGCCGACGACGACGCTGTGGCCATCGACCTTGCCACGGGCGTTGACGAGCGCGTCACGCTCCCCGTTCGCCGTGCGGGCAGTCTTCAGCCGGTCGGTGTAGCGCTTCGTGTCCTTGAACCGCAGCGGGTCCTCTCGAACCTCGGGCGCTGGCAACAGCTCATATTCCGCTGCGTCGAACAATTGCGCGAAGCGCTTGGCTGGGCCGATACGGTCGTGGAAGTTGCAGCGCGGACAGACACTGTAATTCTCTTCCCATTCCTTGACGAACACCATCGTCCCGCACTTGCTGCACTTGTGCCAGAGGTTCTCCGAGGTCTGTCGCTTTGGCAGAAATGGGATGCCGCTGCGAACCCTGCTCAACCAGCTCATGTCTTCAGATCCTTGCTTCGGCGGGCGTCTGCTCCAGCGAAGCGGCAATGTCCATGATTGCGCGGCGCGGGTTCGGGGCGCCTGTAATCGGCCGGCCGATGACGAGAACCGTGGCGCCGTCAAAAAGCGCTTGCGAAGGCGTGACGACCCTCTTCTGATCGCCGGCCTCGGCTCCGCTCGGGCGAACGCCAGGGACCACAAAGAATCCTTCGGGCCATTGGGCCCGGGCTGCAGCCACTTCCGCTCCCGAACAGACGATCCCGTCGAGCCCGGCCTCGCGAGCAAGTGCTGCCAGGCGATCGACCTGACTTGCCGGCGAGCTCTCGACGCCCGTGCTCGCGAGGTCCGCTTCGTCGAGGCTCGTCAGAACCGTGACGGCGACGACCTTCGTGCCAGGCGGTGCGGCCGCTTTAGCCGCTGCCATCATCGCGCGCCCGCCGGCTGCGTGAACGGTAAGTATCGCCGGTTGAAGATGGGCAAGCGCTCGAACCGCCTTCTCAACGGTGTTTGGAATGTCATGGAGCTTCAGGTCGAGGAAGACCGGTGTCTGGTGCTCGGCGATCCGGAGCACGCCCTCCTCACCGTTGGCGTAGAAGAACTCCAGTCCGAGCTTCACGCCCGCGGCGATGCCGCTGATGTCACGGGCGATAGCAGCCGCCCTGTGGACATCCTGCGTGTCGAGGGCGACGAAGATCGGGATCATGGGACAGGTTCTCCATCTTCCGCGGACGGGGCCGCGATGCTCGCCGTCCGGCTTCGCTCGAACGCATCGATCTTACGGCGATGCGACCACACCCTCGTGCGCATCAACAACCACGTCGGAAGGAAGCCGAGGAGGAAGACGATCAACAGGAGAATCGGGATTTTGATGTCCGCCTGGATGCCTCCCCAGAGGTTCAGCGTGACCGGGGTCCAGTTGCGGACTGCAAAGAGCACGGCGATCACCGCGACGAGCACCCAGAACAAGGTCTTGAGGAATTGCATCCCATCGGGCTCCCGGCAGCGCAGTTGAGCGCGCCCTGGCGTTCATAGCCATAAGCCCGTTTGTCGCAAGACAGACTCGGTTCATCGCAAGCGCTTCGTCGGCGCCGTTGAGAGCGGGCCGCATAGCGGTCACAGCTAGTTGAGGGCGGGAGAGAAGTTCAGTTGAAGACGATCAGCAAGGTCGGGCTTGGCGCGCTCGTGCTCGCGATGGGTGCGTCGCTACTCGCGATGCGGCCGCATAGTGATGAACGGCAGCACTCCGAGATCACTGTGGCCCACCTTAAACTCGCATCACTTTCGACGGAAACGCGACGTAACGTCGATTATCGGCTGCTCGATGCTCGGCTCCAGCAACTGGTCCAGAAGCCCGCGATGGTCGGTCTTGCGGTGGGAATCGTCGAAAACGGGCGGATCACGTTCCTCAAGGGCTATGGCGAGACGGAAGCGGGATCAGGAGATGCGGTCACTCCGGACACAGTCTTCCGTTGGGCCTCCTGCTCGAAAGGTGTTGCCGCGACGATGGTGGCAAAGCTTGCCGAGCTGGGGAAGATCAACCTTGGCGCGCCCGTCGCCGATTACGCGCCCGACCTCAAGCTTCCCAATGGAAACGAACGGATTGCGACCGTCGGCGACCTGCTTTCGCACCGCCTTGGTCTCTATCGCAATGCCTACGACAACAAGCTGGAGGAGGGCCAGGACCCGAGCTTTCTAAGAACTCAGCTGGGACAGCTCGACGCCGTTTGCGCGCCGGGCACCTGCTGGGACTACCAGAACGTCGCCTATGACGCGTCGAGCGAGATGGTTTCTCGGGTTACCCAAATGCCCTATGAGCAGGCCGTCAAGAGGTACCTGTTCAATCCAATCGGAATGAGCAGCGGCAGCGTTTCGCTCGCAGGGATCGAAGCCAATCCAAGCTGGGCGCGGCCGCACAGCGCCGGCAGGCGGCCCTGGCCGATGAGCGACACCTATTACAAGGTTCCCGGCGCAGGGGGCATCAATAGCAACATCAAGGACATGGCGCTTTGGATGGAGGCGCAGATGGGCGAAATGCCCGACGTGCTCGATTCCAAGGTGCTCGATACCATCCACGCGCCGTACGTCGTCACCCCGACCGAACGCGGTCGCCTGCGCAAGTTCCTCGAGCGCCTCAACACCGCCTGGTATGGCTATGGCTGGCGCAGCTACGACTACGCCGGACATCGGATTATTGGCCATCGCGGCGGTATCAAGGGCTACAGGTCACTGATTCTCTTCGACCCGGCGAAGAAGAGCGGCGTTGTCGCTTTATGGAACAGCGACACCTGGCAGCCCGGCGGGCTCGAGTTCGAGGTGATGGACATGCTCTACCGGCTGCCCTTCCGCGACTGGCTCGAGCTCAACAAGTCGCCCGCGCAATCGATCGCCGCTTCCGACGAGACAAGCGACAGCGGGGACGGCGGTCGCTAGGTACGTTCGGCCTGCGCCTTCGCCTTGTGGATCTCGCGTTTCTGACGAAGGTGCGCGAGATAACGCAGACCCATTCCGATCATCGAAGTCGCCATGCCGGCGATGAGCACCGGATGGTACCATGACGGCGGATCTGTCTTCGCCCAGGCCACCGCTCCAAGGAAGAGCACGCTGACGATCGACGTCAGGTAGCCGATCGCCTTCAAGTCGAGTCCGACGGGCTTTGGAATTGTTACCGTTTCGTGACGCATGGCTCAGGAACAACCCGGGACAACGGTTTGTTTCACTGTCGAAAAACGACAGGAGTTCTGGTTCATGGCTGCCAAATCGAAAGACGCGATCTCGCTTCTCAAAGAGGACCACCGCGACGTCGAGAAACTGTTCAAAGATTTCGAAAGCGCCAAGGGCGAGGGCCGCAAACAGAAGCTCGCGCACCAGATTTGCCTGGAGCTCAGCGTCCATACCGAGATCGAGGAGACGATCTTCTATCCAGCCTGCGAAGGCTCCGTCGATGAAGACGAGCTGAAGGAAGGCTATGTCGAACACGACGCCGCGAAGCTGCTGATCTCGGAAATCCTCGCCAACGAAGGCGGCGACGACGAATTCTTCGACACGAAGGTGAAGGTGCTCCAGGAAGAGATCGAGCACCACGTCGAGGAGGAGGAAGGTACCGGCGGTATCTTCTCGCAGGCGCGCAAGGGCAATCTCGACATGGACGCGATCGGCGAGCAGCTGGCGGCGCGCAAGAAAGAGCTCACCGAGGTCTACAAGGCCGACGGAGTGCCCCAGCCAAAGCTTCGCACAATGGACGAAGTGTCGGTCTGACGACCCGCCGCCCCAAGTCGGCACATGATGCGCACCTGAAAAGCACTTGGCGCGGTTTACCGAGCGATCGCGCTCCCGAGCCTCGCTAAAAGGGATCCGTCTTCTGCAGAGATCGCGTCGTGGCGCGGGAAACTAATCAGGCGATCGACGACGGCGCACAGCCCGCCGCCGCTACCTCAGCTTCTTGCCGGCCCCCAGCCCGCAGCCCGAAAATGAGGCGCCAAGATCGCTATTTGAGAGCGGCGAGCCGCAGCGCTTGTTCGTCGCGTCCATAGATATCGTCGACGAAGCTCAGCTGCCCGCCATTCACCTGCGCCGTCAGATAGGTCACGTAGATCGGTACCGGCGTTGGCAGCGTCACCTGCTGCTCGGGAGCGCTCGATTCGGGCCTTGGATCCCGTCCCATCATCCAGCGCGCGAGCCGCTCCGCATCCTCGAGACGGATGCAGCCATGACTGAGTGTCCTATCGTCCTGCGCAAACAGCTCCTTCACCGGAGTGTCATGGAGGTAAATGTCGTAAGCATTGGGAAAGCCGAACTTCACTCGGCCCATGGAATTCGCGGGGCCAGGGAGTTCCCGCACGCGCACTTGGAGCGAGCCATTCGCGACCGAGCGCCAGTCGATTTTGGCCGGATCGAGCAGGCGATCGTCGTTCTGGTCCGCCGGCATCACCTGGTAGCCGTGCGAGCTTAGATAACCAAGACCCTGGTCGAGCACGTTCTTGGCGATGAGCGAGCGCACGAGGTCGCTCGAGACATGCCAGTACGGGTTTAGCGTTGCATAATAGATGGTGCTCGCAACCATCGGCGTCTGGGTGGTCGCCCCGGCCTTGCCGACGACCACCTTCATCGAGTCCGCGATTCGGCCGTCCTCGATCATGTAAAGGCGCGCCGACGCGGCATCGACCATGATGTACTTGTGCTGGAACGGCCTCTCGCGAGCGCGGTCGAGGCTCGTCAAGACCCGCGGATCGAGGTTGCCGCCATTGGACTGCATCTGGGCCCAGGCCGTATCACGGAGCTGCGCGTAAAGCGGGTTCACCTGCGAAACCGAGCGGACATAGCCAGCGAGCGACTCTGCCGCCGCCGCGCGCTGAAGGATCTGAATTGGAGCATCACGCGCCGGTGTGGCCCATGAATCAGCGTAGATCATTCCGTCTGTAGGCTGCTGGAGAGCTTCGACGTAGCTCACCCACGCCGCCGACAGGAGCCGATCGGCCGAGCTTAGCGCGTCGGGATCGCCCGCTTGGGCACGTGCCAGCAGCGCCTGTGCCTGTGAGGCTAGCGCCGGGCCGTTGGCGAGGCCGTCGAGCGCTGCCCGATCAAGCACTCCTACGAGCTCGCGTGCAGCACTGCTGTCACCGCCGCCACGTAGCCACAGCGGCGCACCATGTCGGCTCGCGTAGAAGGCGCTCACCGCCTGCACGGCGGTCGGCGAAATCTGGACTGCCGAGCCCGGCAGTTCCGGGTTCGCGGCGGCGGAGACGGGCGCAGAAAGGCCCAGCAGCGCCGCACAGGCGGCGCCGGCCAGTAACCGGGTTATCACGTTCAGAAACCTTCTAAATCTGTCTTTGTCGCCTCAACGCAAGAGACGGCTCACGGTTCAAAAATAACTGTTGACTTCAGGCACTACGCGTCCCGCATCTGGACTGATTCGGGAGGTGCAGACCTCAACTTGGACGGCGCGCCTCGCTGTATTGACACTATAATACACCTCGGCTATCTCCGCTGGGATTTTCGGGAGGAGAACGCATGTACAGTCAGCAAGAGATCGACGACGCTGTCGCCTCGGGCGTGATCACCGCGTCAGCCGCCGAGGCGCTGCGTGGCCACGTTGAGCAGCAACGATCGACAGCCATTCCCGACGAGGAGCAATTCCGTCTCATCACCGGGTTCAACGACATTTTCGTGTCGATCGCCGCAGCGATCCTCTTGTTCGCCGTAGGCTGGATCGGCCAGAGCATTGGCCAGTCGACCGGCCTGTTCATGTCCGATCACGGCGATGTCGGGCCGAGCTTCCTGGCTCCGTTGCTGATCGCGCTAACTGCCTGGGGCCTCGCTCTGTTCTTCACGGGCAAGCGCCGCATGGCGCTTCCATCCATCTTGCTGCTCCTTGCTTTCGTCGGCGGTGTTCTCGCGACCTCGGCGTTCTTGCTGGTGCAGGTCATTGGAGCCGACCGTTTCAACAGTGGGCACGAGCTCCTCGGAGCGACCGTCGGAGGCGTGAGCGCCGCCATCGCAGCCGTCGCGGCCTGGATGCATTGGCGGCGCTTCCATGTGCCGATCACGGTCGCGGCCGGTGCCGCCGCAGTGGCCGGCCTCTTCCTGGCGCTGGTCATTGGCATTGTGCAGCCCGGTGATGCGCAGAGCGCCGAGAATCTGATCCTTGGCTTTGTCCTCCTGCTGGGCATTGGCGTGTTCCTCTTCGCCATGTGGTGGGACGCCTCGGACCGTTCTCGCACCACTCGCCGGGCCGACGTCGCCTTCTGGCTCCATCTGCTCGCGGCCCCGATGATCGCTCACCCGATTTTCACTCTCATGGGTCTGAACAATGGTGCCGTCAGCACGGGCGAGGCCTTGGTTGTCGTTGGTCTCTACGTGCTCTTCGGCCTCACGGCGTTGGCGATCGACCGGCGCGCGCTGCTCGTCTCGGCCCTCGCCTACGTGCTCTACGCTCTCACCGAGCTGTTCAAGCAGTTCGGCGCAGTCGAACTCAACGTGGCGCTCACTGCGCTGATCATCGGATCGGCACTGCTGCTGCTGTCGGCTTATTGGCACCAAGCGCGGCGACTGATCGTCACGCGTCTACCTTCGAGCCTTCAGGG
>JBJMVK010000072.1:0-9427 GCA_045810725.1 Sphingomonas sp.
ACGAAAGGCTGTTGTCGCTCGCATGTATCACCCTGAGCTGATCCGCCATCCCGAAAGCTGCCCGGCGCTGGTGCTCAACGCCGATTACACGCCGCTGTCTTATTACCCGCTCTCGCTATGGCCGTGGCAGACGGCGATCAAGGCCATGTTCCTGGAACGGGTCGACGTCGTTGCCCATTACGAGCGCGAGGTCCACAGCCCGAGCCTATCGCTAAAGCTGCCCTCGGTGATTGCGCTGCGACAATTCGTGCGGCCCAATGAATATCCCGCGTTCACCCGGTTCAATCTGTTCCTGCGCGACAAATTCCGGTGCGTCTATTGCGGCACCGCCAAGGAGCTGACGTTCGACCACGTCGTTCCGCGCGCCCACGGCGGGCGGACTACCTGGGAGAATGTCGCCACCGCCTGCGCGCCGTGCAATCTGAGGAAAGGCGGGCGGACTCCGGGCGAGGCTCACATGCACCCGTATCGCGAGCCGATCCGGCCGACGACGTGGCAGCTCCAGGAGCACGGCCGCGCGTTCCCCCCCAACTACCTGCACGAGAGCTGGCGCGATTATCTCTACTGGGACGTCGAGCTGGAGGCCTAGGCTCCTTCGAGGAACTCCCGCACTTCGGCGGCGACATCGCTGCGCCGCAGCGCAACCGCCAGGTTGGCGATGACGAAACCGGCGGCGCTGCCGCAGTCATAGCGCTCGCCGTCGAAGCGATAGGCATTCAAGGGCTGCTTGCCGATCAGCTTGGCGATGGCATCGGTGAGCTGGATCTCGCCGCCCGCACCCTTTTCCTGTGCGTCGAGCGCCCGCATGACGTCCGGCTGGAGGATATAACGGCCGGGCAGCATCAGGTTCGAAGGCGCGGTCCCCGGCGCGGGCTTCTCGACCATCCCCTGGATCTGGGTCAGCCGTCCGTCGGCCGGGCCAGGGTCGATGACTCCATATTTGTGGGTCTCGTTGTCAGGCACCTCCAGCGCCGCGACGATGTTGCCGCCCACCTTCTCATAAGCTTCGACCATCTGCGCCAGGCAATTTGGATCGCCGACCATCAACTCGTCGGGAAGCAGCACTGCGAACGGTTCGTCGCCGACGATGTGGCGGGCACACCAGACGGCGTGACCGAGTCCGAGGGGCTGCTGCTGCCTCACGCTGACGACCTCGCCGAAGGCCGAGCGGGAAGGATCGAGAGAATTGAGGCTCTTGCCGCGTTCACGCATCGTCGTTTCGAGCTCAAAACCGATATCGAAATAATCCTCGAGCGCCGATTTGCCGCGGCCCGTGACGAAGATCAGCTCCTCGATGCCCGCCTCACGCGCTTCGTCGACGGCATATTGAATGAGCGGACGGTCAACGACCGTGATCATTTCCTTGGGGATGCTCTTTGTTGCCGGCAGCAGTCGGGTGCCGAGGCCGGCGACGGGAAACACCGCCTTGCGGACGCGGGTGCGCATAAGAGGGTCAGTCTCCTGGTGAGGGCGGCGGGGTCACGGGCATGCCGGGTGCCGGTTGCGCGGTGTTGCCCGGCGGGTTCGACATCGGCAGCGTCTCCGAGTTGGGCGGAAGCGAAGGCGCCGCCCCTCCAGTCGGCGGCGGCAGATTGAACGGGTCCTGCGCGCGCGGTTCGGAGCGCTTCATGAGCTCATCGACTCGGTCCGGCTTTGCATAGGCCGGGATCCGGAGCAGGTCGTTGGGAGTGGGTGTCGTCCTCGCCATGAGGGGCTTCACCGGAAGGGCCTGTCCGGCAGCTGGTTTCAGATCCACCTGGCGCCCGCACCCGCTTGCCAGGAGAAGGGCGGCGATGGACAGGATCGGGGGCGCCTTCATGGGCCCCGACTAGCCGTTCGCTGCCCCTTAGGCTAGCGCGCACCCGTCATGCGACTGCTCCTCATCAGCTGCGCCGTCATCGCGCTCGCCGCCTGCCACAAGCCTTCTCAGCCGATTTCGAACCAGCCGTCGGAGGCCGCTCCTGAAGAGCAGGGCAAGGGGGTAGACCGCAGTCACAAGGGTACAGCTGCGCCCAGTTCCGCGCTCGACGATGGGACCGCCTTCGATGCCCATCTGTCCCGTTCGAGCGATATGCCGACGCTCGTGAACCTTTGGGCGACCTGGTGCGCGCCCTGTGTCAAGGAACTGCCGACGATCGACCGGCTCGCAAGGAAGCAGCAGGTCGATGGCGATCTTCGCGTGATTGCCATTAGCCAGGATTCAGCACCACATGCCTCGGTGGAGGCATTTCTGAAGAGGCTCGGCATCAAGGAGGTCGGTACTTCGCAGGATTCGAAGATGGCCTTGTCGGGAGCGCTCGCAGTGGAGGTGCTGCCGACGACCATCCTCTATGACGCGAAGGGCCGGGAGGTCTGGCGCTATGTCGGGGAGCTCGACTGGACCGGGCCCGAGGCGGCTAGGCTGCTTGCGGAAGGCGGCGTCTCGAAAAAGCGGTGAGCACCCGTCCGTCGATCGCCGCGAGGCCGAGGGCGATCAGCGCGAGGCCGGCGAAATCCTGGGGTGCGAGGGTTTCACCCAAGAAGAGGCCGCCGAGCAGGATTGCGACCGGCGGGACGAGCAGCGTCACCAGGAGGGCATTGGTGGCGCCGGCACGGTCGATCAGCCGGAAGTAAAGGACGTAGCCGAACGCGGTGCAGAGGAGTGCCAGCGCAGTGATTGCGGCGAGCGCGCTCATCGGCGGGAAGGCGTGTGTCCACGGCCGGTCGATGAAGATCGACAAGGGCAGCATCATGATTGCGCCGGCGGTCAGCTGCCCGGTGGTCACGCTGAAGGGGGAGATCCCGAGGCGGCGGAACCGGCGCGCCCAGACAGCGGCGAGGGCATAGCTCAGCGCCGCCGCAACGCAGGCCAGCTCGGCTAAGCCGTCAGCGCCGATGTTCGAGAGGATCGAGGGGCCGATCATCACTGCCACTCCACCGAAGCCGAGAAGCACGCCCGCGATCTTGCGCGGGCTCATGCGCTCGTCCTTCGTGAGAAAATGGGCGACGACGACACCCCAGATCGGCGTAGTCGCATTGAGGATGGATGCGAGGCCGCTCGCGATGTGGGTTTGGCTCCAGCCGAACAATGTGAACGGAAGCGCATTGTTGAGGAGCGCGAGGAGCAGGATCGAGCCCCAGACTTCTCTCGGGAGGCTCATGCGCTCGCCGCTGACGATAAGGTAGACCCATAATCCTGCCGCTCCGATGGTCAGGCGCAGCCAGACGTAGGTAAGCGGCGGCACGTGCCGGACGGCGACGCCGATGAAGAAGAAGGCGCCGCCCCAGATGACCGCGAGGACGAGCAGGACGAGCCAGTCTCGGCCGTTCATTTGCGAGCGAATCATCGGCGAATGATCGCATTCGGTGACGCTCAGGTCCTCCGCTGCATTGCGCTCAAACGTCTTGGGATCGACCGCTTTCATGGCTCGAATGCACTAAGTGGGCGGGCCGCACAGAGCCAACAAATGCTCGGGCCCGGACGATAAGCAGGGCTTATCAGTCGCGAAGCAGCTCATTGATGCTGGTCTTCGACCGCGTGCGCTCGTCGACGCGCTTTACGATGACTGCGCAGGCAAGAGCCGGGCCATTATCCTTGCCCGGCAGCGCTCCCGGCACGACCACCGAATAAGCAGGTACCCGGCCGTAATGGACCTCGCCGGTCGAACGGTCGACGATCTTCGTCGAGGCACCAAGAAAAACGCCCATCGAGAGTACTGATCCCTGCTCGACCACCACGCCTTCCGCCACTTCAGAGCGTGCGCCGATGAAACAATCGTCCTCGATGATGACGGGACCGGCCTGGAGCGGCTCGAGGACGCCGCCGATTCCGGCTCCGCCAGAAATGTGAACGTTCCTGCCGATCTGCGCGCAGCTCCCGACGGTGGCCCAGGTGTCCACCATAGAGCCTGCGCCAACGTAGGCGCCGATGTTGACGAAGCTCGGCATCAGCACCGCCCCGGGCGCAATGTAGGCGCCGCGCCGGACTATTGCGCCGGGGACCGCTCGAAAAGCGGCCTCCTCGAACTCCTTGTCGCCCCAGCCAGCGAATTTGGAGGGGACCTTATCCCACCAGTGGGCGCCGCCGGGGCCGCCCGAAATGGGCTCCATCGGGTTGAGCTTGAACGAGAGCAGCACGGCCTTCTTGAGCCACTGGTTGACGACCCATTCGCCATCCTTCTTCTCGGCGACCCGCGCACGACCCGAATCGAGCATTCCTAGGGCCGCGCCGACGACGCGGCGAAGCTCGGGTTCCGCACCCGGCCCGATGCTGTCACGCTTCTCCCACATCGAATTGATGAGCGGTTCGAGCTCGTTCATTCATGTCCCCCCAGGATAGATTCGAGCCACTCGCCGACATCGATGATGCGTTCGTCGACCACTCGGCTGTCGTAATTGTGGTTGCCGCGTTCGGAGCCGTTGTCGACCCAAATCGTCGTCATCCCCAGAGCCTTGGCGGGCGCCAGGTTCTGAACCATGTCATCGACGAGCAACGCTTCAACGGGATCGATCCCGAACCGCTCGCAAAGAAGTGCATAGCCATAAGGGTCGGGCTTCGGGCGGTAGCTGCTTGCGTGAATGTCGTGGAGCTCGTCGAAATGATGCGCGATCCCGATCGCCTCGAGGACCCGGCGGGCATATGGCGCGTCGCCGTTGGTGAAAACGAAGCGACGTCCAGGAAGGCGCGGAAGCAACCGCCCGAGCCGCTCGTCACATTGCACTCGCTCGAGCGTGATGTCGTGGACGTCGGCGAGGAAATGGTGCGGATCGACACCATGCTCCTTCATGAGCCCGGCCAGCGTCGTCCCGTGCTCATGGAAATGCGCCTTTTGGACTCGCCTCGCTTCGCCGCGATCGCACTCGAGCAGGCGCTCGATATAAGCGCCCATCCGCTCGTCTATCAATTCGAAGAGGCCCGTCGAAGCGGGATAGAGGCAATTGTCGAGGTCGAAGATCCAGTCGCGAACATTTGCGAAGCGTGGGTCCATGGGGCTGAGACCCCTAGTGAATTCAAGGCCTTAAGCAAATCGAAAGGAATCTTAAACCATAAGCTCTGCCGGGAAGCCGTGCGTTTTCAACGGCTTGAGCGGAGGGTTGTCATGACGAAGAGGCTATTCGGGTCCACGGCTTGCGCGGTGGTGCTCGCATTCAGCGTCTCGGCTTGCGGCGGCGCAGGCGGAGGAGTCATGCCAATCGCGCCGGCGCCGGCTTCGCCAACCCCTACTCCGACCCCCACTCCCACTCCCACTCCGACACCCACGCCCACGCCGACACCGACACCGACCCCGACACCCACCGCCAATTACGACACCGCCGAGTATCGCTCGTCGAACTACGCGGTCGCGGCCAATGCGATTGCCGCCTACGACGCTGGCGCGACAGGCGCGGGCGTCAAGATCGGCATCGTCGACAGCGGCATCAATCCCAATCTCGCCGAGTTCGCCGGCAGGGTTGATCCGGCGAGCGGCGACGTCGTCAGCAGCAGGGGCATCAGCGACGAGGGCGGGCACGGCACGGCCGTATCCGCTGTCGCTGCAGCGGCGCGCAACAATTCGGCGACCATGGGGGTCGCCTTCAACGCGACGATCGTCAGCGAGCGCGCTGACGACGTCGGCAGCTGCGCCACCACAGACGGGTGCAGCTTCTTCGATCCAGCGATTGCCGCCGGTATCGACGCGGCGAGGCTCGCCGGAGCCAAGGTTATCAACCTCTCGCTCGGCGGATCGACACCCAGCACCCTATTGCTCGCAGCGATGCAGCGGGCGGTGAATGCCGGGGTCGTGATCGTTATTTCGGCGGGCAATGACGCCACTGCCAACCCGGATCCGTTCGCGCTGACGCCGGCGCAACAATTCCCTGGGTCGGTCATTATCGCCGGCTCGCTCGGAGGACCAGGCGGCACGAACGTCATCTCGGATTTCTCGGACAAGGCCGGAATCGGCGCCAATTATTACCTGATGGCCGTTGGATATAACGATCGCGCACCGGACGAGACCGGCACGCAATATCTCTGGTCCGGCACGAGCTTTTCCGCTCCGACGATCAGCGGCGCCGTGGCGCTGATGGCCCAGGCATTCCCCAATCTCACTGGCAAGCAGATTGTCGAGATCCTGTTCAACAGCGCCGACGACCTCGGCGCGACCGGCGTCGACAATGTCTACGGTCACGGCGCGCTTGATATCGAGCGCGCCTTCGCACCGCAGGGCCAGGCCGCAATGGCCGACAGTCAGACGCCGGTCAGTGGCACCAACGGCGACCTCCCATCAGTGGCGGGCGACGCTGTAACCGGCCAGGCCATGGGTGCGATCATCCTCGACGGGTACAAGCGCGCTTACGTGCTGAACCTCGCGCGGACTCTCCGGCGGGCCGCCGTCGATCATCCTTTGTCGCGCTCGCTCCAGAACGACGTGAAGGTCGCGGGCGGCAACGCCGGCCCCGTGAGCATCGCCTTGACCGTGCGCGAGCGCCACGATCTCGCGCAGGGTTTCGAGCTCGAGCGGATGAACGTCGGCCCCGAGGACCGGCGCAGGGCGCGTCTCGTTGCCGGCTCGGCTCTCGCGCGAGTGGACAACAAGACCGCGATCGCGCTGGGCTTTGCCGACGGAGCCAAGGCGATGGAACGGCGCCTCACCGGTGTCTCGCAGGGGGCCTTCCTCGTCGCCAACGACATCGCCGGCAATCCCGGGTTTCTTGCCGAGCACAAGGGCAGTGTCGCGCTTCGCCACGAGTTCGGTTCCACCGGAGTCACGGTCTCGGGAGAGACCGGAAACGTCTGGCAGGAGATCAGGACGAACGCGACCGGCTCGCCCTATCGCTGGTCGAGCGTCTCTCTCGATCATGCCTTTGGTTCGACGAGGATGCAGGTCGGCCTCAGCCGACTCGACGAAAAGCAGAGCTTGCTCGGCGGGCGAATGAGCAATGTGCTCGGTGGCGGCGGCGCGAGCTCGCTGTTCGTCGATACCGAGGCGCGTCACGATTTCGGCAAGGGCTGGAGCGCAACGCTCAGTGCGCGGCGCGGCTGGACCGACTTTGGCGGCGGCAAGTTCGCCACCGGCGCCTACGGCCTGGACGTGGCGAAGGTCGGAGTGCTCGGCAACGACAGGCTCGGTTTCCGGCTCGCACAGCCCTTGAGGGTCGACCATGGCGGCTTCGCGATGATGCTGCCGACGTCCTATGATTATTCCACTGGCCTCGCGACGGACTCGCTGCAGCGCATGTCGCTTCGTCCGAGCGGGCGCGAGATCGACAGCGAGCTCAGCTATGGCCGGACCTGGCTCGGTGGCAACGCGTGGCTCGGTGGCAATCTCTTCTATCGCCGCGACCCGGGGCACATCGCCGATTCTCCGGGCGACGTCGGTGGCGCAATCCGGTTCAGCCTCGGATTCTAGGTTTCGAGCTGGGGAGGGGCAGGCGGCGGGGTCTCAAGCACTCCGCCGCCTGAATCGCGGCAAGAGCATGCCGACGCCGGAACGATAACGCCGATACTCCTCGCCGAAGACATTGGTGAGATCGTGCTCCTCGTAGCGGATCGCAATCAGCATGTAGGTCGAGAGGGCGAGCGCGAGCAGCAGATGACCGTACGTCATGTGCGGCGTCGCCCAGAATGCGAGGAAGAAACCCGCATAGAGCGGGTGAGCGACCCAACGATAGAATAGAGGCTGGCGAAGCTCGGGCGGCTCTGTCTCGTAGCCCATGACGTGAAGCCAGGCCTGGTGAAGTCCGAAAAGCTCGAAATGGTTGATGAGGAAGGTGCTGACCAGGACGATCCCGAAACCCGTCCAGAACAGCGCCATGACAATGTAGGCGAGCCATTGCATCGTGGCGGGAACCATCCAGACGGTGCCCTCGATCGGCTGCCAGAACCAAAACAGGAGCAGCAAGGCAATGCTGGCGCACAGCACGTAGGCGCTTCGCTCGATGACCGGTGGCACGATGCGCGCCCATCCGCGCTTGAACCACGGCCGCGCCATCAGGCTGTGCTGGAGTCCGAACAGCATGACCAAAGCAATGTCGACAATCGCGGCTATTGCGGGAGCGAGGTCCGAGGGCGGCCTGTCCACTGTCTGGGGCACCGGCAATTCGCCGACAAATGCGACGAGGTAGAGGAAGGTCGCGAAGAAGATCGCGTAGCAGACGATTGCAAACAGCAGGCTGAGCGTACGTGACATGCCAACAGACCCCCTTCCGTTCGGCGCGTCAGGCGAGAAGGAATGCAACTAGCGTCGACGCGAATTTCTGTATTCGGCCATGGTCATTGGAGCCTCGCAGCCCCCGATTTGCCGGTAAACAGCCATGTAGCCGATCGCAGGCGGCAGTTCGGTGAGCTTCCTGGGGGTCAATCGCTGGCCGCTATAAAGACCGCGTTGGTCGGCCTGATAGCTGGTCGTCCGCGGGCATTGGCGTTCGATGCTCGCTACGCCCGCAGGCGCATTCTTGGGATGGCTGGGCGTCGCTGGCGCCTCGCCCCTATCGGCAGCGGTGGCCGGGACCGAAGCGATCGCGGCCAAGAAGATCGCAAGGACTCGCATGCGGGGCCTCCTTTTGCGCTTCTTGAAGCCAATATCACTGTCGGCTTGAACGGTGAAGTTCTAAGCGAGGCTGATGAGGTAAAACTCGGCCGAGCGGCTTGCCGAAGACCAGCGCCGCCTCCCATTTTCTGCCACTCATGTCCGAGTGCCGGCGGGCGAGCATCGCGGCCCGGTCGGGCAGGTCAGCCGAAGCCGACTGCCGGATGATCAAACGGTGAAGCTTTCCCCGCAGCCGCAGGCACCCTTCGCGTTCGGATTGTCGAACACGAAGCCCGCCGCGAAATCGTCCTCGCGCCAGTCCATCGTCGAGCCGACGAGGTAAAGCACTGACGCGCCGTCGACGAAGAAAGCGCCGGAGGGAGTTTCGATCTTCTCGTCGAACGGCTGTTCCTCGGTCACGTAATCGACCGAATAGGCAAGGCCCGAGCAGCCGCGGCGCGGGGTCGAGAGCTTGACCCCGATTGCGCCCTCGGGCGCACGGCCCATCAGCTCGGCGATTCGCTGCTCGGCGGCAGGTGTCAGCATGATCGCCGCCGGGCGGGCGCGAAGTTTCGTTTCCTGGTTCATTTTATAAGTCCGCTCACAGCATCCCCAATTCCAGCCTAGCCTCGTCGCTCATCTTCGACGGGTCCCACGGCGGATCCCAGACGAGGTTTACGACCGCGTCGCGGATCCCCGGCACCGACAGCACGCGAAGCTCGACTTCGTTCGGAAGCGATTCGGCGACCGGGCAGTGCGGGGTGGTCAGGGTCATCGTGATTGTCGCGTCGCCATCCTCGCTGATGTCGACGCCGTAGATGAGGCCCAGCTCGTAGATGTCGACCGGGATTTCGGGATCATAGATGGATTTCAGCACGTCAACGACGGTCGCCTGGAGGTCACTTCCCGGGCCGCCAGTCGCCTCCTCCTTTTCGCCGGCG
>JBJMVK010000073.1:0-4063 GCA_045810725.1 Sphingomonas sp.
ATGACCATTCTCGAAGGCCCACTGCATGAGGGTGCGGACCCGAGAGAGTATCATCTTGATGTTAGCAGAGGACTGACCTGCCTCGATCAGCTTGGTCTTGAACGCCCGGAAATCGTCTGTCCGGAGTTGATCGACCGGCTTCCGTCCCACTCTCTCGTATAGCCACTGCGCTGCACGCTTATGCGTATCAATGCTCTTCTGCGTGGGCTTACGTTCGGCTGCCCAACCAGCGATAATCTCAACATCCAACCATCGGGAACCAGAGCTGACTGGAGCAGGGTACTGCTCCGCTACCTGTTGGCCTGCGTCAGATGTGGGCCGTAGCTTTCGCTCCAGCTCCTGTTTCTCGAAACGGGCAACGCGAAGCTGGTCGGACAGCAGAACATAGTCGAACTGATGGCCCTCAAGGATGTACCGGAACGCCCGCAGCTCGCGGGGCATTTCGCGAGTAGAACCGCGCAACCGTTCTTGAAGGAAGGCGATGTACTCGGCCAGCTCCTCGCGGCGAGCGTCCTTCTCCGCCATGTCCTGACGGTCCAGTGCTTCCCATTCTAGCTCCTCTTCCGAGATAGCCACAGCGCCCGCTGGAGGGGCCACAGAGGGCCGCGAGGGCGATAGGCTGGCCCACGCCTCGTCGATCAATCGATCGGTTCTTATGGCGTGCTTGGACCGCAGCCGCTTGGCCTCGTCTTTGTCCTTGGTGCCGAGCGAGAAAGTGAACTCGCGGGCGCCGAGCACCAACCGCAGCTCGGGCGGGATGACGCGGCGGAAGTAGTAGGTTGAGTTACGCTTGGTGAGGTACAGGCACATAGCTGTTACATCCCTTACAAATGTAACACCCGCTTGGGCAAAAGTGCCTGTTTTCCGACATTTCCTAGGCCCCGCTAGGGCTTAGGGGAGGATGGTGGAGCCGAGGGGGATCGAACCCCTGACCTTCGCAATGCCATTGCGACGCTCTCCCAGCTGAGCTACGGCCCCACGTCTTCAGGCCCTTAGGCGAACTATCCCCCGCTGGAAAAGGGGGAATATCGCGCCAAGGACCTAGCCTTCGTCATCCTCGCCGGCGGTTTCGACACCAAGGTCGTCGTCGCCGGTTTCGAGATCGACTTCCTCGTCGGCGCTGATCTCGGCATCCTCGTCGACTGCCAGGTCCTCCGCTTCAAGCTCAGGGTCCGCAACCGGTTCCTTGGCCGCTACCGGCGCTGCTTCGAACGCGAGCGGCTGCTTTGACTTCAGCACCGGCTCGGGCATGAAATCCGTTCCGCATTCGACGCAATGGACAGGATCGTCCTTGCCGAGGTCGTAGAAGCGGGTCGAGCACTTGGGGCAAGTGCGCTTGGTGCCCCATTCGGGCTTCACCATGTGGGTCTAAACTCCAGTAAGAATGTCGTTTGCGGCGAGCTTCGGCCCGCGTTCGGCGGCGCGCCTTGCCATAGGCATATGCCCCTGTCAAAGCAGCGCGCCTTGGCCAAGGACATGGGATTGAGCGACGGCGAAGAAAAGGGGCCGGTGATCGCCGTCGATGGCCCTGCCGCGAGCGGCAAGGGCTCGATAGCCCGTGCCCTGGCGAAGCATTTCGGCCTGCCGCACATGGATACTGGCCTGCTGTATCGAGCAGTTGCGCTCAACCTCTGGCGCTGGGGCGGCGATCCGGGCAACGAGTTCGAGGCGCTCCGCGCCTGCGAGGGGCTCGGTTCAGTCGCCGACGATCCCGAGCTTCGGAGCGAAGCAGTATCCAAGATCGCTTCGATGATTTCCGCCTATCCGGGGGTCCGGGCGGCGCTGCTGAAGCGGCAGCAGGACTTTGCTTGCCAGGACGGCGGGGCAGTGCTCGACGGCCGCGACATCGGCACCGTGGTCGCGCCGAAAGCGAATGTGAAGCTGTTTGTCACCGCATCGCCCGAAGTTCGTGCGCAGCGGCGGCTCAGGGAGCTCGAGGATCGTGGCATGCATGCCCATTACGAAGACGTACTCGCCGACATTCACGGCCGCGACGCGCGCGATTCCGGGCGACAGGTTGCACCGTTGCGACCGGCGCCCGACGCGTTGCTCCTGGACACCAGCGGGCTCAGCCTCGACCAGGCGATTACCGAGGCGCTTCGCCTTGCGGATGAGCGGCTGGCCCGCGCTGACTCTTAAATCAGCCGTAAGGTAAGGAGAAAATTCACTTCTTCCCGCCATTAGGGGCAGGGGCAAGAAGTGGATCGCAAGTTGAGTAAGGCGAGAAGCAAGACTGTTCGCTTAGCGGGCAGCCATATCATCACGACGTGCGCGACGCTGGCCGCGTTGCTGCTGTTCGTCGCGCTCGGCAGCCAGATATTGCCGGCGGCAATCATGTCGATGCCGCTGCCTGGTTCGGGAAGCACTCTCAAGGTCGCCTTCCTGCTCAATATCGCGATCATCCTGTTCGGCTGGCGCCGCTCGCGCGACCTCAAGGAAGCGCTCGACGCGTACGAGGCAGCCGAAACCCAGGCCCGGCGGAACGCCAATACCGATCCCGCGACCGGCCTCGGCAATCGCCGCGAGTTGGTGCGCGGGCTCGAGGAAGCCTTGGCCGCCGGCGAGGGCGGAGTTTTCCTGGTGCTCGACCTCGACCACTTCAAGCGGGTCAACGATCTCCACGGCCATCTGGCGGGTGACACGGTTCTCCGCCGCGTCGCTGAAGTTTCGCGGAAAGCGGCGCCCAAAAATGCCTGTTGCGCCCGCACCGGCGGCGACGAATTCGCGATCCTGTTGCCCGGAGTTGACGATGAAGTAGCGGAGGCGGTGGCCTCAAAAGTGCTCGAAGCGCTGGCAGCGCCCATCTTCATCGAGGGTACTCAGATCCAGGTGACAGCCTCGATCGGCCTCGCGCGGCTCGGTAACAAGAGCGACGAGGAAACCGCGCTCCGCGAGAGCGATGTCGCGCTTTATGCCGCCAAGAAAGCCGGGCGGAACGCCTTTGCATGGTTCGACAAGGAGTTGGAACGAGAGATCGCGGACAGGCTGAAGCTCGAGGAGGACATCCGTTCGGGCATCAAAGCCGGCGAGTTCGTTCCCTTCTTCCAGCCGCTGGTCGACCTTAACAGCCGCCAGATCATCGGTTTCGAGGCGCTGGCCCGGTGGCGTTCGCCGACCCGCGGCCTCGTCGAGGCCGAGCTGTTCATCGAGACCGCCGAGCGGACGGGGCTGATCTCGCCGCTGACCCTCGTCGTCCTCGAGCAGGCACTCAAGGAAGCGCGCGACTGGCCCGCACATCTGCGGCTGGCGGTGAACGTTTCGCCCGTGCAGTTCCGCGATCCCACGCTCGCCGAACAGATCCTCAAGATCCTCGCGCTTGCGGGCTTCCCCGCGAACCGCCTCGAGATCGAGATAACGGAAGGATCATTGCTCGAGGATCGTGAGCAGGTGCTGACGATTATCCATAGCCTGAAGAATGTCGGCATCAGCATTTCGCTGGACGATTTCGGAACTGGCTATGCGAGCCTCGCGCAAGTCAATCGCCTGCCGCTGGATCGCATCAAGATCGACAAGAGCTTCATCACGACGATCGTGAAGAGCGAACAGACCGCGGCAATCGTCAGCACGATCGCGGGCCTCGGACACAACCTCAGCGTCCCGATCACGGCCGAAGGCGTGGAGTCGGAGCAGATCCGCAGTGCGCTTGCCGATTTCGGTTGCTCCGAGGCACAGGGATGGCTGTTTGGCCGAGCGATTTCAGCGGACGCTGTGCGCAGCTTCCTATCGATGAACAATGGCGACCAGGCTCTACCGGTAGCTCTCGAGGACCCGGAGTCGACGCCAGAAGCCGAGCGCGCCAAGAAAGCGAACCGGCGCTGGTAGTTCAGCGCGCGGCCAGCGAGGCGGCGTTGAAGATCGGCTTACCGTCGATGTTGCCCGGCGGCGAATAGCGGCAGATTAGATAGTCCCAGTCAGCGGCGAAGATGGCGCAGCCGACGCGGCTCGTCGTCGGCCAGACCATCTGGGTATAATGCGCGACATCTTCCCACTTGCCGGTACGGCTTACTGCCGGAAACAGTCCGGGCTGAAGCAGCGTCTTCTCATCGCTCCACATGGCGATGAG
>JBJMVK010000074.1:0-2882 GCA_045810725.1 Sphingomonas sp.
CGTCCTGTGCTTGGCGATCGTCGGCGCGGGGCTTGCCTTCCTGTGGTTCAACGCACCACCCGCTGCGGTCTTCATGGGCGACACCGGCAGCCTCGCGCTCGGCGGAGCGCTCGGGGCGGTGGCCGTCGCGACCCACCATGAGTTCGCGCTGGTCATCGTCGGCGGCATCTTCGTGGTCGAAGCGCTGTCTGTGGTCATCCAGGTCGCGGTTTACAAGCGCACCGGCAAGCGCGTCTTCCTGATGGCCCCGATCCATCATCATTTCGAGCATCTCGGCTGGTCCGAGCCGACGGTCGTGATCCGCTTCTGGATCATCAGTTTCATACTCGCCCTCGCCGGCCTCGCGACCCTCAAGCTCAGGTGATCACCGCCAGCGCCTTCGCGGGCCAGCATTACGCGGTCTACGGCCTCGCGCGGTCGGGAGTCGCGACGGTCGAGGCGCTCCTCGCGAGCGGCGCCAAGGTGACGGCGTGGGATGCAAATGAAGAGGCGCGTTCCTCCCTGCGAGCGGAGCTCGTGGGGAGGGGAACCAGCGAAGCTGGTGGAGGGGTAGAAACCGCCAACACCAGTCACCCCTCCACCATCGAATCTCCGTCCGATGGTTCCCCTCCCCATGCGTCGCATGGGGAGGAACTCACCATCGCCAACCTCGACACCGCCGACCTCACCCAATTCGACTCCCTCGTCGTAACCCCCGGCCTGCCGCTCAACCGCCACCCGATCGCACAGCGCGCCCGCGACGCCGGTGTCGAGATCATCGGAGACATCGAGCTCTTCGCCCGCGCCCGGCCCGAGCTTCCGCCCCACAAGGTGGTCGGCATCACCGGCACCAACGGCAAGTCGACCACGACCGCGCTCGTCCACCACATCCTCAAGACCGGGGGCCTCCCGAGCGCGATGGGCGGCAACATCGGCCTGCCGATCCTGGCGCAGGACCCGCTGCCCGAAGCCGGGGTCTACGTGCTCGAGCTGTCGAGCTACCAGATCGACCTGACGCAAAGCCTCGATTGCGACGTCGCCGTGCTGCTCAACATCACACCCGATCACCTCGACCGCTACGAAAGCTTCGAGGCCTATGCCGAGTCCAAGGTCCGGCTGTTCGAAATGCAGTATGGCGCAGGACGAGACGCAATCGGCGTCATTGACGATGCGCTCGTCGCCCACATTTTCGATCCGGACCTCGATCTCCTACCGGGCAACCGAGAGTCTCGAACCAGGATCTCGGCAAAAATCGACCCACAGGAGCAATCGAGCTGGCCTGCACTACAAGGCCCGCATAACGCGCAGAATGTTGCGGCCGCTCGGATCGTTGCTTTCGATCTTGGCATCCATAGGGATGTAGTCGAGCAAGCACTCCGCACCTATCCCGGCCTCCCACACCGCATGGAGCGCATTCGCGAGAAGGACGGCGTTACCTTCGTCAATGACAGCAAGGCGACCAACCCGACCGCCACCGCACCCGCGCTCGCCGCATTTGAAAAAATCCGCTGGATCTGTGGCGGACAGGCAAAGACCGACAATCTCGACGAATGCGCGCCGCACTTCGGCCATGTGCGCAAGGCCTATACCATTGGCGAAGCGAGCGAATTGTTCGCTAGGCTCTTGTCGCCGCATGTGGACGTGGCAGAGTGCGAAACGCTTGAACGCGCGGTGGGGAAGGCTGCGGCGGAAGCGGAGGCGGGGGACACGGTCCTGCTGTCGCCGGCTTGCGCCAGTTTCGACCAGTTCCGCGATTTCGAGGACCGGGGCGAACGCTTCCGTGAGCTAGTGGGGGCACTATGATCAAGACCATCTCCGGCCAGATCAAGGCCAAGGCCTCGCTGATGGACCCGGACCGCTATGGCCGCTCCGACACCAGCGCGATCGGCCGCTGGTTCTGGGAGATCGACAAGGTTCTGCTGCTGCTGGTGACCGTGCTGATCGCCATCGGCCTGATAGCGGTTGCAGCGGCGTCGCCCGCCGCCGGCCAGCGCTATTCGGGCGGCAATGTCCGCTTCTCCGAACTCTACTATTTCTGGCGTCAACTCGCGTGGATCGCCTTGGGGATCCCAGTGATGATCGGCATCTCGATGATGTCGAGGGAGCGCGCCCGGCGGATTTCGTTGTTCGGCGCTGCCTTCTTCTTCGTCCTTCTGCTGTTTGTACCCATCATCGGGCCCGAGCATAACGGCGCCCGGCGCTGGATCGAGTTCGGTGTCGGCCAGGTGCAGCCTTCGGAGTTCCTGAAGCCCTTCTTCGTCGTGGCGATGGCATGGCTGCTGAGCCTCAAGGACAGCGACAAGTCGCTGCCGGTCTATCCCATCTCCGCGCTGGTCGTGGGCCTGATCGCCTTCCTGCTGATGAAGCAGCCGGACTTCGGCAGCACGATCATCTTCTGCGCGGTGTGGGTCGCGATGCTCGCGCTCGCTGGCCTTAACATGCGCATCCTAATCGGGCTCGCGGTCGTCGGCCTCATCGGCGTCGTGCTCGCTTACTTCTTTTACGATGTCGCAACCGCGCGCATCGACGAATTCCTGTTTGGCACCGGCGACAACTTCCAGACCGAGAATGCCATGCGGACTCTGACTGCGGGCGGCCTGTTCGGAATGGGGCCGGGCGGCGGCACTCGGAAGTTCGGCCTGCCGGAGCCTCACACCGATTACATCTTCTCGGTGATCGGCGAGGAGTTCGGGCTGATCGCCTGTCTTGCCATCGCGCTGCTCTATCTCGGTATCGTCGCGCGGGTGCTGGTCAAGCTCCTCGACGAGGATAACAGCTTTGCAATCCTCGCCGCTGCGGGGCTTGCCGTCGAGTTCGGGCTACAGGCGCTGATCAACATGATGGTCAACGTCCAGCTCGCGCCCTCCAAGGGCATGACCCTGCCGTTCATCAGCTACGGCGGA
>JBJMVK010000075.1:0-5373 GCA_045810725.1 Sphingomonas sp.
CACTGCACTTCATTTTCGTCCGATCTGGGGCACATCCGAGAGCAGCAATGCGCACCAAGTGCATGCAAAAGTGAGTCTTTACGGCGACACCCGTCCCCACTTTTTTCGTTACTGTTAACTTTTCCGCTTGGCAGGAGACTCGCAATGATTCATGGATTCATCGTGCAGGCTCAAAGCGTTGTCGCATTGGGGGGATTTTAGATCATGAGCATCGATTTCATCCGGCCGGAAGTCGACGAGCTTCGCCCGCGGATCAGCGTGATCGGCGTTGGGGGAGCCGGCGGCAATGCCATCGCAAACATGATGCGCGCGGACGTTCAGGGCGTCGATTTCGTTGTCGCCAACACGGATGCGCAGGCGCTCAACAACAGCGAGGCGGATCGCCGGATTCAGCTTGGCCTGAAGATCACCCAGGGTCTGGGCGCCGGATCCCGGCCCGAGATCGGCCGCGCGGCGGCTGAAGAGACGATCGAAGAGATCATCAACTCGCTCGAGGGCGCGCATATGTGCTTCATCGCCGCCGGGATGGGCGGGGGCACCGGCACGGGGGCTGCTCCAGTCATCGCGAAGGCGGCACGCGATCGCGGCATCCTGACGGTTGGCGTCGTCACCAAGCCCTTTGCTTTCGAAGGCGCGCGGCGCTCGCGCTCCGCCGACGCAGGAATCTCCGAGCTCCAGCAGCACGTTGACACGCTCATCGTCATTCCAAACCAGAACCTGTTTCGTCTCGCCAACTCGGAAACGACCTTCAAGCAGGCCTTCGAAATGGCGGACGAGGTGCTCCAGCAGGGCGTTCGGGGAATTACCGACCTGATGGTGATGCCGGGTCTTATCAACCTCGACTTCGCCGATGTGCGATCCGTCATGAGCGAGATGGGCAAGGCGATGATGGGCACAGGCGAGGCCGACGGGGACAATCGCGCGATCGAGGCCGCGGAAAAGGCGATCTCCAACCCGCTGCTCGATGGCGTCAGCATGAAGGGCGCGAAGGGTGTCATCATCTCGATCACCGGCGGCGAGGACATGCGCCTGATGGAGGTCGACGAAGCTGCGAGCCACATCAAGGAGCTGGTGGATCCCGACGCGAACATCATTTGGGGCTCCGCCTTCAACAACGATCTCGGCGGCAAGATCAGGGTGTCCGTGGTCGCGACCGGCATCGAGGCCGAGGTCGGCGTCCAGCCGACCCCGGCGAAGGTGTTCAGCTTCCCGCCGCGCCAGCAGGCACATGCTCCGGTCGCGGAGTCCGAGCCCATGGCTGCAGCAGCCGAGGACATGCTGGAGGTCGATCTCACGTCCGACGAAGGCGACGATGAGGAGCTGCTGCTCGGCAGCGACGATATTTTGACCAGTCCAGTTGGCGCCGCGCCCATCGCCCCGCCCAACGATGAGGACGATGCGACGCAGCCGACCGCGAACGGCGGCACACTGTTCGAGCGAATGTCGAACATCGCGCGCGGCGCGCCGAAGGCGCAGATCGACGAGGACGAAAACAGCTATAGGCGGGAGCCGATCGACATCCCACGGTTCCTCAACCGACAAAACAACCAGTAATTCACTGGAGATTGCTGAAAAGGGACAGATCCCGTCAGGGTCTGTCCCTTTTTGTATATTTGGGCAGTTAACGGCTTGGCTTTGCTGCACCTCACCGCCTGCTTCGCACGGTTTAGCGTAACCGCACTAGGCAGAAAGCTCCCGGTAAGATTCTCTGTCTCACAGGGAGGATCGATGCGGGGATTATCGAAGATTTCATTTGTCAGCGCGCTGATTTGCTGCGGGGGGTTGGCCGTGGCTGCCTCGCCCGTCGCGGCGCAGGGCAGCTATTCTCCCTACAATGAAACGGCTTCCGCAGCGCTAGCGCGCTACGTTCGGGCATTGGCGGATAACCCAAAGGATTTTCAGTCGCTGATCGGCGCGGGCCGGGCCGCGCTCGAGCTGGGTGATGCCCAGGCGGCCGCCGGCTTCTTCGCCCGGGCGGACGAGGTCGATCCTCGGAGCCCGCTCCCGCAGGCCGGAATGGGCGCCGTCCAGGTGGTCAGCGGCAACGGCAAGGGTGCTATGCCTTATTTCAGCAGGGCGCAGCAGCTCGGCGCGTCGCCCGCAACGCTCGGCTGCGATCGTGGCCTCGCCTACGACCTCATGGGCCAGCAGGCGAGGGCCCAGGCAGATTATCGAGCAGCGTTGGCGGGCGCCGATTCCGACGAGGCTCGCCGCCGCCTCGCGCTCAGTCTCGCCATTAGCGGCGACAAGGGGGGTGCCATTGCCGCCCTCGCACCACTTTCCGCAAAGGGGGATGCGACGACCAACCGCGTTCGCGCCTTCGTACTTGCACTCACCGGGGATTCGAACTCCGCGAGGATGGCCATCGATTCAGCAATGCCGGGCAGCTGGGCTAGCGTTGCTCCCTTCCTTGCAAGGCTTCCTTCGCTCCCGGCGGGAGAAAAGGCCGCGGCGGTCAACCTTGGAATCTTCCCCGACGCGAACCAGGCCACCGCCTATGCTTATGCAGCACCGGTGCGCGCGGCGCCTTCGACTGTCACGATGAGCGGGTCCGTCAGCAGCGACAGGCTCTCCGGCATCGATGCGCTCCTGCGCCAGCCGTCTGCGTCTCAACCTGCGGCAGCACCTGGCTGGCAGCAGCCCGGCCTCGAGGCGCAGCCGCAGCGACCACAGCCGATTCAGGTTGCCTACGCACCCCCGCCCCGACCAGCGACGGTCCAGCGCATTTCGGCGGGCGAGTCCTCCAAGATATGGCTGCAACTCGCAAGCGGCCACGATGCCACCGCCCTCTCGAACCAGTTCGAACGCCTCAAGTCGCAGAACCAGGATCTCTTCGAGGGTATCAGCGCCTACGTTGCCGAGGGCTCGGATCGCGATCGGCTCGTCATCGGCCCGTTCCGCGGCTCGTCCGACGCGAGAATCTTCTCCGAAGATCTGCACACGGTCGGCATCGACGCGTTCCGCTGGACCAATTCCTCTTCCGACAGGATTGTGCCAATCGCGGTGGAATGATCCTTCCGCCCGGCGTTGCCGCCAACCCCGCAAACTCACGCGGGCGCCTCCATCCTGAAGACCGCTCCGGTCCTCGCGGCCCACGCGACATCTTCCAGCGCGACCGCGACCGTATCGTCCACTCCGTCGCCTTCCGGCGACTCAGGCACAAGACGCAGGTATTCATCGCACCCGACGGAGACCATTTCCGGGTTCGCCTGACTCACAGCGTCGAAGTCGCGCAGATCGGGCGCACCATCGCTAGGGCGCTCGGCCTAAACGAAGACCTAACCGAGACGCTGTGCCTTGCCCACGACCTCGGCCACCCGCCGTTCGGCCACGCCGGTGAAGACGCTCTCGACTCAGCGCTCGCCGACGCCGGTGGGTTCGATCACAATGCCCAGACGATCCGCATCGTGACGAAGCTCGAAAATCCCTATCCGGATTTCGAAGGCCTCAATCTCAGCTGGGAAGCGCTCGAGGGTCTCGCCAAGCATAACGGCCCAGTGGGGCGGCCGAGCTGGGCTCTCGCCGAGGCAAACGCTACGTGGGATCTCGAACTTGACACCTGGCCTGGCCTCGAGGCGCAGGTCGCGGCCATCGCCGACGACATCGCTTATGACAATCACGATATCGACGATGGCCTTCGAGCCGGCCTCCTGCGCATTGAGGAGCTGGTCGAGCTGCCGCTCGTAGGGCGGCTTTGGCACTCGATAGGCGAGCGCCACCCCGGCATTTCCGTCGAGAAGCGCCAGCGAGCGCTGGTGCGTGACATGATCGGAACGATGGTCGGCGACGTGCTCTTGGAGACGCAGCGGCGGGTCAAGAATGCGGGGGTCGAAACGATCGACGACGTCCGCGCAGCCGGGCGGCAACTCGCGGGCTTTTCGGATGCGCTCGGCGCCGAGGAGCGCGATCTCAAGCGCTTTCTCTATTCACGGCTTTATGGCCTCGCTGATTTGAAGGGTGTGCGCGAGGAAGCGCAACGGGTGGTAGCCGATCTTGCCGCCGCCTATCGCGCGGAGCCGTCCCGCCTGCCGCTCGGATGGCAGCTGGGGGGCGACCCGGTGCGACAGGTCCGTACCATCGGCGATTTCGTTGCCGGCATGACCGATCGCTTCGCCATTGCCCGGCACGAGGAGGTGGTCGGGCCCGTGAACCTTCCCGCAGACCGCTTTTAGGGCCTCCAAAGCGCTGTCTTCCTCCTAACTCCAGTTATGGCGCGCTCGTTGCGCTTCCGTATCCTTGTCGGGGGGAGGAGGATCGATCACGCAGCTTTCAGACGCACGGGGAATCCCCCGCAGGCCCGTCCACGCCGAGGTGCTCCTTCGGCGCAGCGGAGAGCTCAACTTCCTCGTGGAAGTTCACGACTTGTCGGAACGCGGTTGCATGACCGAGTTCGTCGAGCGACCCCGGATCGGTGAGATCGTCTGGGTGAAGTTCGGTGTGCTGGCGCCGCTCGAATCGACGGTTCGCTGGGTCGATGGCTACAAAGGAGGACTCGAGTTCCGTCAGCCGATCCACAGCCAGGTCCTCGACGATCTGCTTCATCGAATGGGCTAGGTGCCCCCGTGCCATCGCTGCCTTGAGTGCAAGCTGGTCGAACGCCTGGTCGGCGTGGGGACCGTTGACGTCCACCCAATGCCCCGCGCCGTCAATCGCCACCCTTCATGCGTAGTGACGAGCAGGAAAGGCTGCGCTAGAGGGCCAGCCCTTCCAACATTGGTGGAAAGTCTTGAGCCTATACGCCCAATATGCCGCGCTCCTCGACGGAGTGCTTGAGGATCTCGTTTCCGAGGGCGTGCTCCCGGCCGGCCTCGATCGCGGGAACGTGACTGTCGAGCCCCCGCGCGATCCCTCCCACGGCGATGTCGCGACCAACGCCGCGATGGTTCTCGCAAAGGCCGCGGGCACGACCCCGCGCGCGCTCGCCGAGCGGATCAGGCCGAAGCTGGAGGCGCTACCGCCGGTGACGGGCGTCGAAATTGCAGGTCCGGGCTTCATCAACCTCAGGCTGACCCCCGACGCCTGGCGCGACGAGCTTCGGATCATCCTTCGGGAAGGCGAGGAATACGGCCTTTCCACCGTCGGCAAAGATGAACGCGTCAATGTCGAATATGTCTCTGCCAACCCGACGGGGCCGCTGCACATGGGCCATTGCCGCGGCGCGGTGGTCGGCGACAGCCTTGCCCGGATCCTCGAAGCGGCCGGATTTCGCGTCACCAAGGAATATTATGTCAACGACGCGGGCGCGCAGGTAGATACGCTCGCACGTTCGCTGCACCTGAGATACCGCGAGGCCCTTGGCGAGGACGTCGGCCAGATCCCCGAGGGCTTCTATCCGGGGGATTATCTGCAACCGGTCGGCGTCGTGCTCGCGGC
>JBJMVK010000076.1:0-22490 GCA_045810725.1 Sphingomonas sp.
CATCGGCACATCGAGCATGTAGTCGAGGTAGCGCTCGTAGCCGAAACCGTCCTCGAACACGAACGGCAGCATGCCGGTGCGGTCGGGATCAGTGTCCTCCCAGATATGGCTGCGGAAGCTTTTGAAGCCGTTCGGCTTGCCCTCAGTGAACGGCGAATTGGCGAAGAGCGCGGTCGCGACTGGCTGGAGGGCGAGGCCGACCCGGAACTTTCTCACCATATCGGCTTCAGAACTGTAGTCTAGATTAACCTGGATGGTACAAGTGCGCAGCATCATGTCGAGGCCCAGCCTGCCGACCTTTGGCATGTAATCGAGCATGATTGCGTAGCGGCCCTTGGGCATGGTCGGCAGCTCGGCGCGCGTCTTGTCCGGCCACATGCCGAGCCCGAGAAAGCCAAGGCCGAGCCGTTCGCCAATGGTCTTGCACTGGTCGAGGTGGCGCGCCGCTTCCGAGCACGTCTGGTGAAGGTTCTTCAGCGCTGCCCCCGACAGTTCGAACTGCCCGGCGGGCTCGAGGCTGACGTTTCCATCCGTGCCCTTCAGGGCGATCACATTGCCGTTCTCGACTACGGGCTCCCAGCCGAACTGCGTCAGCCCCATCAGCAGGTCCCGGATGCCTCCGCTCTCGTCGTATGATGGAGCCCGATGGTCCGCGATCCGATACACGAACTTCTCATGCTCGGTCCCGATGCGCCAATCCTCGCGCAGCTTCTCGCCGCCCGCAAAGACCGAAAGGAGGTCGGCTCGGGATTCGATCGGGCGCGAATAGCTGTTTTCGGTTCGCGTGGTCATCGTCGCGCGCCCCTAGCCGCGCCCTCGCTGCGAAGCTAGCGCCTTCCGACTCCCGGGTCGAAAAGCCAAAGCCACCCGAGCGCTCAGCGCCAGTCTCCTGCAACGGCCATGAATGAGGCGAGCGCCGCTACCGCAGCCGTTTCGGCACGAAGGATGCGTGGTCCAAGCGAGATTGCGACGGCGTGGGTCGTGCTTCGGATGAGCGAGCGCTCGTCGTCGGCGAAGCCGCCCTCCGGCCCGACGAGGATCAGCGCCGCGCCTCTCTTGAAGGCCTCGGAAGCGGCGACGCCGCCTCGCTCATCGGCAAAATAGAGAGGCCGCGACAAATCGGCATTATCGAGCAGCTGGTTCAGGCTGACCGGCTCTTCAATCCTTGGGAGCAGCGTACGGCCGCACTGCTCGGCCGCTTCGATGGCAATGCTCTCAAGTCTATCGAGGCGCACGCGCTCCGCCACCGTTCGCTGGGTCATGACCGGGATCAGCCTCGCGACGCCGAGCTCGGTAGCTTTCTCCGCGAGCCAATCGGTTTGCGCACGTTTCACCGGAGCGAAGGCCAGCCAGACGTCGGGAATCCTTTCCGGCTCGCGTGTCTTGCGCTCGATCTTGAGGGTCATGCGCTTCTTGGCTACGTCACTGATCCTCGCCAGCCACTCGCCCGAGATCCCGTCGAAGACAAGCAATTCACCACCGGCGCCGAGCCGAAGGACGTTGCCGAGATAATTGGCCTGCCGAGGGTCGAGGTCCAACGTGACATCGCCGCTGAGCTCCTTGCGGACGAACAAGCGCGGCAGGCTCCGGGGTGGCCAGGCTGGAGTGGCGGGCATTGCGGCCGATTAGCTCCAGGCGGGGTCACAAGCCAGCTAGCGGCTCGCAAGGGCCCTCGTTTCAGATTGGCAGTTCGGCGCCTTGATCCCAGATCTGAGCGAAGTTGCGAGCTCGCTTCGAGCCGCGCTGAAATCGGCACGGAAGGCAGGCTTCTCCTCGATATGCTTCATCGTCGCACCCGCAACCGTCCGTGCGGCGTCGACGTCGCTCAGCCATTCCTCGTCGCATACAATCCGGCTCTCGCCGAACTCGCGTCCTCGCTCCTCGATTTGCCTGGCGCGGGCGGGATTGAGCTCAGCAAGGAGCTGGGCGTAGGCCCAGCCCACCGCTGCGCGCGCTGAGGGATAAGAGCCGTCATCGCGCACATTCTGCTCGTCGGGGGGGTAGCAGGTATGAGTGCCGTGGACCGCGAACGGTCGTGGCCTCTTGAACCGCGACTTCGCCGCGTAGGTGGTAGCGCGCACGTCCAGACGGATTTTGGCGAGAAGCTCGTAAAGGACGGGGGTATGCTGCGGGCTTATCTCGGTCCCGAGCGCGCATTGAAACGCCCTCGCGGTCGATCCCTGCTCCCGGTTCGCGTCGGCAGCAGCAAGGGCGTAGCGCGGGCTTCCGTTCAGCGGCAAAGCCGCTGCGCGCGCCTCGTCGTCACTTTTCATTGCGGCTGACCCGGGCTGTGGCGGCGGTCGAAGCAGCGCGACGCTGTCAGGAAGTTCCTGCGGCGTCAGGTAGCCGAGCGTCCCCGACCTGCTGGCCGATTGCGGCCGCACCTTTCCGGTCGGAAAGTCGCCCGATTGCGCCATCAGCAGCCCGATGAGCGCGACGCCCGCCACGGGCACGAGAAGTTTCCAGGCAGCGAACGCTGGCATCGGGCAAGATTACCCATTTGGCTGCCGCGATCGTATCAGGAACAATCCCGACCATCGCGCTTCCGCGAAGACCGGCGCTAAGGGAAGGCTTGTGACGGCGACCACCGACATTGTCCCCGACAGCGAGCGGCGCGGATTCATCGGCGCGCTTCCCCCGATGCTGCGACCATTCGCGTCGCTGATGAGGCTCGACCGTCCGATTGGCAGCTGGCTTCTTTATTGGCCGTGCGCGTGGAGCGTTGCGCTCGCAGGCGTGGGCACACGTCGGGACCTGTTTCTCTGGCTTGGACTCGGCGCCTTCGCGATGCGCAGCGCCGGCTGCGTCTACAACGACATCGTGGATCGCGACCTCGACGCGAAGGTCGAGCGGACACGTTCAAGGCCGCTTGCGAGCGGGCGAGTATCCGTGAAATCGGCCTCGCTGCTGATCGTCGCTCTATGCCTGGTGGGGCTTCTTGTCCTGTTCCGCCTGAACCTCACCGCGGCGGCCGTGGCGCTGGTCAGCATCGCGCCGGTTTCCGCTTACCCTTTCATGAAGCGGCTCACCTGGTGGCCGCAGGCATGGCTCGGGCTCGTCTTCTCCTGGGGGGCCCTGGTCGGCTGGCCGGCAGTCACGGGAACATTGTCATGGACGACCTTCCTCTTGTGGTTCGGAAGCATTTCGTGGGTGGTTGGATACGACACGCTCTATGCGATCCAGGACATCGAGGACGATGCGCTCGCCGGCGTCAAATCGTCCGCGAGGCGACTGGGGACGAAGGCGGGGCTTGGGATCGGACTCTTCTACCTGGTCGCGCTGGTCCTGTGGGGTGCTGCGATCTGGACGGTGAGGCCCGACTGGCTTGCGCTCATTGCGCTTGGGCCCGCGGCTCTGCATCTGGCCAACCAGGCGCTGAGCGCCGACCCCCGCGACGGCGAGCTCGCGCTGCGCCTGTTCCGATCGAACCGCACGTGCGGCTTTCTCGTCTGCCTCGGGATGCTGGCGGTCGGTCTCTCGAGCCGCTAGGCGCCGGCGCCATGCAAACACCCGAACAAGCCCGCAAAATTGCCGAATCGCTAATCGAGCTCGGTATCGATGCGGGAGCCAGCGCCGCTGACGCACTCTACGTCGGCGAGCGCTCGTCTGGCGTGCAGGTTCGGCTCGGCGAGACGGAAAGCGTCAGTCGCGCGGAAGGCGAAGAAATCGGGCTGAGGCTATTCGTCGGCCAACGCTCCGCGACTGTTGCGTCGTCTGACCTGTCGGACGAAGCGCTCGGCGTCCTTGTCGAGCGCTGCCTCGCAATGGCCAATGAAGCGCCGGAAGATCCCTTTGCCGGTCTTGCTCCCTCGAGCCTCCTCCAGCGGAGCGAGCCCCCGTTTCTCGACGAATATGACGGGTCTGAGCCCAATCCCGCCGAGCTGCGCGAGCGTGCGCTGGAAGCGGAGACTGCGGCGCTCGCCGTGACTGGGGTCACCAATTCGAGCGGCGCCAGCGCCAGCGCGTCGGCCGCGACGATCGCCCTTGCGACGTCCGCTGGGTTCTCCGGTGCCTACCGGACGAGCGGTCACGGCTGCTCGGCGTCCGTCATAGCTGGAGAAGGCTCATCAATGCAGCGCGATCATTCGTGGCACAGCGCGCGGCATCTCGAGGACCTCGAAGAGGCAAGAGATATTGGCGCGCGCGCGGGTGAGCGGGCGGTCTCCCGGCTCAACCCGGCACGGCCGAAGCCCGGCAAATATCCGGTGATCTTCGACCCCCGCGTTTCATCGACCTTGCTCAGCCACTTCTCGGGCGCGATCAACGGCGCGTCCGTCGCACGCAAGACCAGCTTCCTTCGCGACAGGCTCGGGACCGGGGTCTTCGCGCCAGGAATCACGATCGTGGACGATCCGCTTCGTATCCGCGGCCTGAGATCGCGCCCCTTCGACGCCGAGGGCGTGGCGGTGTCGCGCCGCGAGCTGGTGTCTGGCGGAACCATCAATCAGTGGATTGCGGACAGCGCCGCCGCACGGCAGCTCGGTATCGAGCCGACCGGCCATGCGGCGCGCGGCGTTGGCGGGGCGCCCGGTGCATCTCCGAGCAATCTCTACATGGAACCGGGCAAGCGCACCCGCGAAGACCTGCTTGCGAGCGTAGCTGAAGCCGTGCTCGTCATCGAGCTGATCGGTCAGGGTGTGAACGCAGTGACCGGCGATTATAGTCGCGGCGCCGCCGGGTTCATCGTGCGCGGCGGCGAAATCGCCGAGCCAGTGGCCGAGATCACGATCGCCGGGAACCTGATCGACATGTTCGCCGGCCTCGAGTGCGCTAGCGACCTCGAGTTCCGCCGAGGTGTCGATGCGCCGACGATCCTCGTCCCGGAAATGACGGTGGCGGCAGCTTAGGCGTCAGCCACGATCTTCGGAATGCGCAGCCGTGGAATCTCGATGTGTGGGCAACGGTTCATCACGACCTTGAGCCCCGCTGCCTCTGCCTTTGCTGCAGCGTCCTCGTTGATGACGCCGATCTGCATCCACACCGCCTTCGCGCGGATGAAGATCGCCTGCTCGACAGCTTCGGCAGCGGCTTCCGATCGCCGGAAGACGTCGACGATGTCGATTTCGATCCCGATCTGGGCGAGCTCGCGCCAGACGAATTCACCGAGCACATGCTGGCCAGTGATCTGCGGGTTGACCGGAAAGACTCTATAGCCCCAGTCCATCAGGAACTTCATGACGCCGTAGGACGGCCGGTCCGGCCGGTCGGAAGCGCCGACCACTGCAATGGTTCGCGCGTTCCTCAGTAGTTCGGCGATATCCTCGTCCCGTGTCAGCGGCATGGCCACCATCCTCTAAGATTGCACTCAATGCGCTACTTGCTCCAACAGTTGCGCAGCGATGGCTCCGAAAGCGTCGGCCTCGATCCCGTCCGAAGCCGCTGGCGGCCGTCCGGCATCCGACGCTTCTCGCACCACCAGCGAGAGCGGAAGCCGACCGAAAAAGGGCACGCCCATTTCTTCTGCTGCCGCTTGCGCGCCTCCGTTGCCGAACGGATGCGATGTCCCGCCGCAATGCGGACAGACGTAGGTCGACATGTTCTCGATGATCCCGAGCACGGGGACGCTGGTCTTGTTGAAAAGGTCGACCGCTCGCCGTGCGTCGATGAGAGAAAGGTCCTGGGGCGTCGAAACGATCAGCGCTCCGGCGGGGCGCGAGCGCTGGATGAGCGACAGCTGTACGTCGCCGGTGCCAGGAGGGAGATCGACGATCAAGAGCTCGCAATCGCCCCAGTCGGCATCGATCAGCTTGGCGAGCGCCCCTGTCGCCATAGGACCTCTCCAGGCCAGCGCATGGCCCGGCGAGACCAGCTGGCCCAGGGACAGGAATTTGATGCCGTGCGCTGCAACCGGGATCAGCCGCTCGCCTTCGGCAGTCGGCTTGTCGTGATTGCCGAGGAGCGTGGGCTGCGAGGGTCCATAAACGTCAGCGTCGATCAAGCCGACTTTCTTTCCCTTCCGCGCGAGGGCAATCGCGAGGTTCGCAGAGACCGTCGATTTACCAACGCCGCCCTTGCCGCTGCCGATCGCGATGAGCGTCCTGGAAGGCTCCGCTGCGGTCATCGCGATGCGGACATCCTCGACACCGCTCCTCGATAGAAGGGCCGATCGAAGTTCCTGCTCCATCGTCGCGCGCTCGTCCGGTGCGAGACCGCTGGCTTCTACGATCAGCGTCGCGACGCCTCCAGCGAGCTTGCGCGAGCGAATTCGCGCCTCGTGGGGAAGCCCGCCCAGCTGCTCGGAAACGTCGGCCATGAGCGGCACATAGGAAGAGTACCGCGCCTTGCCACTGTTTTTCGCGAAAGCTGACCTCTATATTCCAGCCCGATGAGCACTTTTCAGGGGTGGGGCGACCGCGTTCGCGGCCTTTTCGCCGATACAAAGGGTCCCTGGGGCCCGACCGGGAACAGCGACGAGCCGCCCGGCGACGATGGGCATGGCGGGCCGTGGGGCGAGCCGTCCGGTGGCGGGCGCGGCTCGGCGCGGGGACGGTCCGTCACGCCGCTTGACGAATTCCTCCGCCGCGGGCGGATGCGCTTCGGCGGCGGTGGCGGTTTCCGGGGAAAGCCCGACCGATCGCTGATCGTGTGGGTGACAGTGGCGCTCGTCTGTCTTTATTTGATTGGCACGAGCTTTCACGTCGTGGCTGCCGGCGAGCGCGGCGTCGTCAGTCGTTTCGGGCGCTACAGCTATACATTGGGGCCAGGCGTCGGGCTGACGTTGCCCTCGCCCGTCGACAGGGTCCAGAAGGTCAACGTCGAGAATATCCGGAGCGTCGATCTCGGGTCGCAGAGCAGCGAGGATCTGATGCTCACCGGCGATCAGAACCTCATCGACATCGCTTATTCGGTGCGCTGGAATGTTCGCACTCCGGAATTGTATCTCTTCCAGCTTTCCCAGCCCGACGAGACCATCCAGCAGGTGGCGGAAAGCGCAATGCGCGCCGTAATTGCCCAGGTCACGCTCCAGCAGGCGATGGGCGACAAACGAAGCGAGATCGAAACGCGCGTCGCCGACGGAATGCAGCGCATTCTCGACGGCTACCGAGCCGGAATTGACATCCAGGGGGTCGCAATCCAGCAGGCGGACCCGCCCGCTGAAGTCAACGACGCCTTCAAGGAAGTCACCGCAGCGCAGCAGGACGCCAAGTCCTACGTCAACCAGGCCAATGCCTATGCGCTTCAATTGACAGCCAAGGCACAGGGCGAGGCTGCGGCGTTCGACAAGGTCTACGAACAGTACAAGTTGGCACCCGAGGTCACTCGCCGGCGCATGTACTATGAAACGATGGAGCAGGTGCTCTCGAAGGTCGACAAAACGGTCATCGAGGCGCCCGGGGTAACTCCATATCTTCCGCTTCCGGAGGTCAAGAAGGGCCAACGGCAAGAGGAGCGGCAGCAATGACCGATTTCATCCGCAGCCGGCCGCTCCTGTCAGCCTTCATCGGCCTCATCATCCTTGTGGTTCTGCTCGGCAGCTTTCCGATCGTTCCTGAGACGAAGCAGGCGGTCGTCGTTCGCTTCGGCAAGCCTGAGCGGATCCTCAACCGGTTCGGGGCTTCACGGCCAATCGGATCGGCCGGCGCTGGTTTGTCGTACCGGATCCCGTTCGTCGACCAGATCGTATGGATCGACAAGCGTGTACTTGCAGTCGACATGGAGCCGCAGCCTGTCCTTTCGACCGACCAGCGCCGCCTCATGGTTGACGCTTTCGCCCGTTACAGGATCACCGACCCTCTGCTCATGTATATCCGTTCCACGAGCGAGGAGAACCTGCGGAGCCAGCTCCAGACGATCCTGCGCTCTGAAGTGCGCAACGAGCTCGCGAAGCAGCCCTTCTCGGCGCTCCTTTCGCCCGAACGCCAGGGCGTCATGAACGACGTGCGCACGTCCCTCAACGTCCAGGCCGCCAAGTTTGGCGTCGACGTGATCGATGTCAGGATCAAGAAGACCGATCTTCCCGATGGAACGCCTTTGCAGTCGGCCTTCGAGAGCATGAGAACCGCGCGCTTACAAGAGGCCCGCTCGATCAGGGCCCAGGGCGCCAAGCAGGCGCAGATCATCCGTGCGCAGGCGGATGCGGACGCAGCGAAGACCTACGCTGCAAGCTTCGGCAAGGATCCGCAATTCTATGACTTTTACCGCGCCATGCAGTCTTACCTCACGACCTTCGTCGGCGATGGTCAGGATAAACCAGCACCGACAAACATCATTCTGTCGCCGCAAAATGACTATTTGAAGGAATTCACTGGACACACCAAGTGAACTGGCCCGTTCAAATGGCGTTAAGCAGCTAGGGACATTACCGCCCTTGCGTCTCACACCAAATGATGGAGTATCGATGCGCTCGAAGGAGTCCGGAAAAGTGCGCTATGCCTACGGGGTTGCCATGGCCCTGCTGCTCGGGGGAACGACTTTCTCTCTCGCCACGGGGCAGGCGGGCGCGCAGGTGGCCCAGAACGCTCCCGGTACTTCGGCGCTCGCGCCGCGGCCCGGTGCGCCGATGTCCTTCGCGGACCTCGTTGCGAAGCTTCAGCCTGCAGTGGTGAACATTTCGACCAAGCAGCGCGTGCCCGTGCGCTCGCAGGTCGATCCGTTCGAGCAATTCTTCAAACAGTTCGACCCGACGCAGCCACAAGGAAACAACCAGGGCGGCAGCGGCGGCGGTGCTGGCGGGGGCGCTGGCAGTGCAGGCGGCAGCGGCGGCTCCCAGCCTCGCACTCGCGAGGCGGGCTCGCTCGGATCCGGCTTCATCATTTCGCCGGACGGCTACATCGTCACGAACAACCACCTTATCCAGGGCCTCACCGGCACCGGCACGGTCGATACCGTAACGGTGACTACGACTGATCGCCGGGAATATACGGCTCGAATCGTCGGCCGCGACGAGACCTCGGATCTTGCGGTCCTCAAGATCGAGGGCCGTAACCTGCCGTTCGTTCAGTGGGGCGACAGCACCAAGGCGCGTGTCGGTGACTGGGTGATCGCGATCGGCGATCCCTATGGTGTTGGAAGTACCGTCACCGCCGGCATCATTTCCGCCCTTCACCGGTCGATCACGAACGTCGGCGCCTACGATCGCTACATCCAGACGGACGCTGCCATCAACATGGGCAACAGCGGTGGTCCGATGTTCGACCTCAATGGCAACGTCATTGGCATCAACTCGGCGCTCATTTCGCCCAACGGCGCCTCGGTCGGCATCGGGCTCGCGATCCCGGCGGAGCTCGCCAAGCCGGTCGTCGACTCGCTCATGCGAGGACAACGCCCGCAGCGCGGCTATCTCGGTGTAGGGCTCCAGCCGGTCGACGAAGACCTGGCGCCCGCGCTCGGCATTCCGAAGGATACCGGCGAGCTTGTTCGAACCGTCGTCGCCGATGGCCCCGCGGCGCGGGCCGGTCTTCAGCAGGGCGACGTCATCATCAAAGTCAACGGAGAGTCCGTCACGCCTGACCAAACGGTTTCCTATCTCGTGGCGAACAGCAAGGTCGGGTCCAAGATCCCGCTCGAGATCATCCGTAACGGCAAGCATGGCACGGTCTATGTCACGCTGGCTGATCGGCCGACCGAGGAGGCGCTCAACAAGATCGCCGGCGGCGGCGACAACGGTGCCGATCGTGGAAACGGCCCGACTGCCGCGACCGCGCAGAAGGCGCTCGGCCTTTCACTGGCGCAGCTCACTCCGGAGCTGGCGCGCGCCGGCAACCTGCCGGCAACCGCCCGCGGCGTGATCATCACTGCCGTCGACCCCAACTCCGATGCGGCGGAGCAGGGCCTTCAGCGGGGCGATCTCATCATGTCGGTGAACAACCAGCCGGTGACCAGCCCGGCGCAGGTGGTCGCCGGCACCGAGGGAGCGCGCAAATCCGGTCGCTCGAGCGTGTTGCTGCTGGTCAAGCGGGGTAACTCGCCGGAGGCTTTCGTCGCCGTCAGCGTGAAGTAAGCTCTCTGCCTCGCACTTGCGCCGCAGCATTAGCTGCGCGAAGGCGTGGGCCGGAGGCGAGCCATGGCTGCGAGCAGCATATTCATCGGTCGACCGCGCCGCGGCAGCGGGAGCAACCTCGGTTAATGCGGGGCGGCTGATGCTCTTCATCACCCTCCTCGCTGCAGCTGCGCCGACGGGCGTAACCGGTCTGTACCAAGCGCAGCAGATGGAAGTTGGAGCCGCCCTCGAGCTTCAGAAAAATGGTCATTTCCGCTACCAGCTCGACTACGGAGCCGTCTCCGAACAAGCGGAGGGGGACTGGACCTTCGACGGCAAGACGGTCCGGCTAACCAGCAAGCCGATGCCCAAGCCGCCGAGCTTCGAACTGCTTCGGGACGATCCCGCACCCGAGGGCCAACTCACGATGACGGTGGAACCCCCCGGCTTCGGTGCCGACTATCGCATCGACGCGGTCGCAGTCGACGCTACGACTGGCGAGAAGGGAATGGTCACGACGGACAGCGACGGCCGAGTGGAATCGGGCGGTCGAAGTCTGCGCTCGCTCGATCCGTTGGTCCCGGTCTACGGCAACATAGGCGGTCATTTCGCCCTTTCGCCCGATCGCGGTCATCATCTCGTGCTTCGCTTCCATGCCAATGACCTTGGACGAGCGGCGTTCGACGGCGAGGAGCTCCAACTCACCTCTCGCGGACTGGTGTTCTCGCGCTATGACGCGGAGATTCGCTTTGTTCGCGTTGGGCCTTAAAGAGGCGTCCGGAGAGGAGAATGCGTGCCCGATAACCGCGAAGTGATCGCAACGCTCGAGCGCGAGTGGCGCGATGCCTTGTGCAGCAAGGACACAAAACGCCTGGCTTCGCTCATGCACCCGGACTTCGTGCTTATCGGCACGCGGTCGTCGGGTCCCTTCCTGATGCACCGCGACGAATGGCTCGACGCGATCCAGCGCCGCGAGGTCGACACGATCGAATTCGACGTGAAGGATGCCACTGCACTCGACGATGTGATGATCGGCACCGTGCACGCACGATGGCGCCTCAAATATCTCGGGCGCATCATCGAGGACTGCGTTCTTCTCACCGACGTCTGGGTGAAGGAGGGGGGCCGCTGGGTAGCGATCCGACGCCACTCGACCCCCGCGCCCGCCGGCCAATGCGATAATCTCAAGGGGAGTTAGATGCGAAGTGAAGAGGCGCTCCGCGCGGGCGACGACGTCAAGGAACTCACGCTCCGCGGCATTATCCTGGGCGCCGTTCTGACCGTCATCCTCACTGCGGCCAACGTTTATGCGGGTTTGAAGATCGGACTGACGGTCGCGACCTCGATCCCCGCTGCCGTGATTTCAATGGCGGTCCTGCGCTCCTTCAAGGACTCGACCATCCAGGAGAACAATATCGTCCAGACGATTGCCTCGGCGGCGGGCACGCTGTCAGCCATCGTCTTCGTCCTTCCGGGTCTGGTGATGGTCGGTTGGTGGACGGGTTTCCCCTACTGGCTCTCGGTCGCCGTCATTGCGATCGGTGGCATTCTGGGCGTCATGTATTCGGTGCCGCTTCGCCGCGCCCTCGTAACCGGTACGGATCTCCCCTATCCAGAGGGGCTCGCGGCCGCGGAAGTGTTGAAGGTCGGCTCGGGTATTGGCGGCGAAGAGGAAAACCGGCGCGGACTCCTGCTGATCGTCTGGAGCTCGATCGCGTCTGCCGCTTTCTACGCGCTCGCCCAGACGAAGCTTCTCGCCGCCGACGCCGCGAAGTCATTCACCCTCGGATCGGGCGCGACGACGGTTTCGGCAAGCCTCTCGATGCTGTTGATCGGCGTCGGCCATCTCGTAGGCGTGACGGTCGGCATTGCCATGTTTGTCGGTCTGGTGATCAGCTGGGGCTTCCTCGTGCCGCATTACACGGCGTTGGCTGGAGCGATCCCGGCTGGAACCGGCCTCGATGATTTCATCCATGGCGTTTTCGTCGGCAAGGTGCGTTTCATCGGCGCGGGGACGATCGGCGTCGCCGCGATCTGGACCCTGCTGAAGATCATGGGCCCTATCGTGTCGGGAATCCGCGGGGCACTGGCTGCGAACCGGGAGCGGAAGGCCGGCCGCGGCGAAGCCCTGCCGATCACCGAGCGCGACATACCAATCGGTATCGTTGCTGGGTCCATCCTGGTGCTGATGATTCCGATCGGGCTCCTGCTCTACGCCTTTGCCAATACGAACCCGATCGCCGCCAATCCTGGCACGACGATCGTGCTCAGCATCATTTACGTTCTCATCGCGGGCGTCGTGATTGCTGCGGTCTGCGGTTATATGGCGGGTCTGATCGGCGCGTCGAACAGCCCGATCTCTGGCGTGGGTATTCTGTCCGTAGTCGGCATCTCTCTCATTCTCGCGCTTCTCTTCCCGCACGCGAGCGGCGATGCCTCAAAATCCCTCGTCGCATTCGCCCTGTTCGTCACGGCCGTCGTCTTTGGAGTGGCGACAATCTCGAACAACAACCTGCAGGATCTCAAGACCGGTGAGCTCGTCGGCGCTACGCCGTGGCGCCAACAGGTGGCGTTGGTGCTGGGTGTTGTGTTCGGCGCGATCGTCATCCCGCCCGTCCTCGATCTCCTCAACACCGCCTTCACCTTCCAGGGCGTCCCGGGCGCCAAGCCGAACGCGCTCGCAGCTCCGCAAGCGGCGCTCATATCCGCTATCGCGCAGGGCCTTCTAAACGGCAATTTCGACTGGAAACTCATCGAATATGGAGCCGGGATCGGCGTCGTCGTCATCATCATCGACGAGGTGCTTCGTAAGATGAAGCGCGGTGGCCTCCCGCCGCTCGCGGTAGGGATGGGCATCTACCTCCCGATGGCTCTCACCTTGCTCGTGCCGCTCGGCGCGCTGCTTGGCTGGTTCTACGACAAATGGGCGGCCCGAACGTCGAACCCCGAATTCGCGCAGCGGATGGGCGTGCTGCTGGCCACCGGGCTCATCGTTGGCGAGAGCATCATGGGGGTCGTCTACGCGTCGATCGTCGCAGCCACGCAAAACGACGCGCCTCTTGCGCTCCTTGCCCAGAACCCGTGGGCGGTCCCCCTCGGGCTCGTCATCTTCACGGCCGTCGTTCTGGCATTCTATGCCTGGACTCGCCGCGAGACGAAGATCGCTCTAGCGGCGTAGCACTGCCCTTCGAAGGGCGGCCGGAGCGAGCGGTGGAGCGCCGGCCTCGGCCTTGTGCACGAGATCGACGATCGCGTGATTGACTGGAGCGGAGCGTTGCAGGCGGTCGGCGAGGCGCACCAGCTCCCCATTCAGATATTCGATTTCGGTCTTGTGCCCGACAGCAAGGTCGTCGGCCATTGACGAGCGCGCCTTGGCGTCGATCTTCCAGCGATTGAGAAATATGTTGTTGAACAGCCAATCCGGGGATTCGACGATCCGCGGTAACAGATTCGGCGAAATCGGCCCAACGGTCGCCGGCTCGATCTCGGCCCGCCTCAGGAGCTCTAGGCCTTCACGCATGGAGGCGGCGAAAACTCGTCGATAGTCACGGTGCCTGAGCTCGTCCTGAAGGGTCCGGCCCGAAAGCGCATTCACCGCGTTGTTGAGATTGATGAGCAGCTTCCCCCAGGCGAGGCCAAGCATGTCGTCCGATAACTTCAGCGCGGCAGGCCCCCCGCCGATTGCGTCGGCAAGCGTCTGCATGCTCGAGCGTTGCTCGACATAGAGATCGCCGACGACGCCCTTATGGAAGCGGCCGTTGCCGAGATAGACGACGTTGTAGGGAACCATTCCGCGAGCAACCTCGAACCGCCCGCCGAGATTCTGCTCGAGCACCTCCACGTTGCTGACACCGTTCTGGAAGCTGATTACCGTCGCTCCGGGGGTGCCCTGCATCGCAATGTCGTCGGCCGCGGCTGCCGTGTCTCCGCTCTTGACGGTGAGGACGATGATCTCGGCGCCCTCGAGCGCTTCGGGGCCGCAGCGATAATCCACTTCGCCAGGCCCGAGCCGAAGCTGCCAGTCGCTGTAATCGCTCAATGTGAGGCCGTGCTGGTCGACATCCTTGGATAGTCGCGGCCGGCCGATGAAGGTGACGGGTATTCCGGCGGCCAGCCAGGCTCCGCCGATGAAACAGCCAACGGAGCCCGCGCCAAGGACCGCGACTTTCGGCGCCCCCGACATCTTCTAACCTCGCCCGCGGTAAGGCTGCACTCCTTGATCGGGAAGCCACAGGCCTTCCGGCGGCGCACAGGACTGCCAGAAGACGTCGATCGGAATTCCGCCTCGTGGATACCAGTAACCGCCGATGCGCAGCCACTGAGGCTTCATCTCCTCCGCGAGGCGCTGGCCGATCCCAACGGTCACGTCCTCATGGAAGCCGCAGTGGTTCCGAAAGCTGCCAAGGAAAAGCTTCAGGCTCTTGCTCTCGACGATCGTCTCGCCTGGCGCATAATCGATTACCAGATGCGCGAAATCGGGCTGTCCCGTCACAGGGCAGAGCGACGTAAACTCCGGAGCGGCGAAGCGCACCAGGTATAACGCTCCGCTTCGCGGGTTCGGCACGTAGTCGAGCACCGCCTCTTTTGGCGAAGCGGGCAGCGCGCTGGCCTGGCCGAGGTGGCGGGTCTCCATGGGCCTGCTTCTACGCGGCGGTAGGAGGATCGGGCAACGCCCAGTCGATCGGGGACAGGCCGCGGCTTTCGAGGAACGCATTTGCCTTTGAGAAATGGCGGCACCCGAGGAAGCCGCTGTGAGCCGACAGGGGCGAAGGATGGGCTGCCTTCAAGACGAGGTGACGCGACGTGTCGACGAAGGAAGCCTTCTTCTGCGCATAGCTGCCCCAGAGCATGAACACGACCGGTACCGGCCTCGTGTTCACCTCTTGGATAATGCGGTCGGTGAAGCGCTCCCAACCACGCTCGCGGTGAGAGGCGGCGCGGCCCATTTCGACCGTCAGCACGCTGTTGAGCAGCAATACCCCCTGGTTTGCCCAATGCTCGAGAAAGCCATGGCGCGCTTGCTTTATGCCGAGGTCGCTTTCGAGCTCCTTGTAAACGTTGACGAGGCTCGGCGGGGGCCGGATTCCGGGCCGCACCGAGAAGCACAGTCCATGTGCCTGGCCCTCGCCGTGATAGGGATCCTGGCCGAGGATCACGACGCGGACGTCGTCGATCGGTGTCAGGTCGAGCGCTCGAAACCATTCGCTCGCTTTGGGAAATATTCGCTTCCCCGTTTCACGTTCGAAGACCAGGAAGCGCTTGAGATCGGCCATGTAGGACTGCTCGAACTCGCCGCCCAGCGGTTCCAGCCAGGCCGGATGCAGCTTGATTTCTGCCTGATCCCCCATCGAAGCCCAAGCCTAGCGGACCTCCGCCCGCAGTTCTATGGGCAGCGCCAATGCAGTCCCTCGTCTCGACCGATTGGCTCGCAGAGCATCTAAGCGAACCCGATCTGGTCGTCGTTGATTCGAGCTGGCACATGCCCGCGAGCGGTCGCAGCGGGCGTTCGGAATATTCCCAGGCGCACATCCCCGGCGCGAGATTCCTTGACATTGACGAACTTTCTGAGCGGTCCAGTCCTGCGCCCCACATGCTCCCAAGTGCCGCCGACTTTGGGGCGGCCATGGAGCGTCTCGGCGTCGGAAGCGGAGACCGCATCGTCGTTTACGACAATTCGCCCCTTCGCACCGCGGCTCGAGGGTGGTTCTCGATTCGCTTCTACGGTGCGCGGCAGGTCGGCGTCCTCGACGGCGGCTTTCAGAAGTGGATCGCCGAAGGGCGACCAACGCAAAGCGGCCCCCCACCTTTACGCAGAGCCCGCTTCGATGCCGAGGAGCGGGAGGGCGTCGTAACCAAGCAGCAGATCCTCGCGGGCGCCGGCTGCGCGCTCGTTGATGCACGCGGCAAGCCACGCTTCGAAGCAACCGAGCCCGAGCCGCGAAAGGGCCTGGCGGGCGGCCACATCCCTGGAGCCCGGAATCTGCCCTTTAGCTCCCTCTACAAGGACGATGGGACGCTAAGACCGCTCCAGGAGCTTCGGCGCCTTTTTGACGAAGCGGGCATTGATCCTGCGAGGCCATTCATCGCAAGCTGTGGCTCCGGAGTCACCGCCACGAGCCTGATCCTTGCGGCGCACCTGCTCGGCGGTGACGAGGGCCGGCTCTACGACGGAAGCTGGACGGAGTGGGGTGCCGACCCGACTACGCCCAAGGCAACGGGGCCTGCCTAGGCGAGAACGATCCCGGCGATGTCCTGGAGTTCGCGGCGGATCTGTTCGACCAGCGCCTCTCCCGCGGCAGCATGAGGCTCCCGGCCCCCCTGGCGTTCGACGAGCAGGGCCTCGATGCCCGCAGCAGCCGCACCGACCATCCGCTGGGAACGGCGGTCGAAGAGGCGCTGCCTCGCCTCGTCTGCTCCATGCCATCCGGCGGCGACGGCCTCATCGCTGGAGATGTCCGGAGCCGGCCCGCCGGCGAACGGCTCGACCAGTCGAAGCGCGTGCCGGACAGTCGCGAGCCTCGAGACGGCCTCGGCGTAGGGAAGGGGCGAATCCGCGATCGCGGGCTGTAGTGAAAGATGAAGCATCGTCCCGGGCTAACCGGGACAGGGTTAGGAAAGAGTGAATCCGGCGTTCGCAGCTCGTGCGAGCGGGTTCGTCAGGCGCCGCTTTTCTCGTCTATGTCTCGGAGGATCCAGCCGCGCTGCGGGATCGTCTCGATGAACTCCGCGCCGCCCGAGGCATTTCGGAGCTTCTTGCGAAGCTTGGAGATGAACACATCGATGATCTTGGGCTGGGGCTGGTCGTCGGCCCGGCGGTAGAGATGCTTGAGGAGCATCGCCCGAGTGACGACATTGTTGCGCGCGAAGGCAAGTAGTTCGAGGACGCGATATTCCATCTCGGTGATTCCGATCGGATGGCCGTCGATGCGAATCAGACGCTGCACCTGGTCGACCGACAGTCGCCCGCCGCACAGCGTGTCCGGCATCTCGCCGCCACTCGCCTTGAGCGAGGCAAGGAGGCGCGATGCTGCTTCCTCGCTGTCTTCGGGGGAGACGGTGCGCGGGCTTCCGATCAGCGCCTGCTGGATATCGGCGAGCAACTTGTGCGCTTCCTCGACAAGGCGTGTGCCTTCCTCGAAGCGGCGGCGCGAGCGGTCGAGCATCGATTCGATCTCGACGAGGCGTCCGGAGAGATTCTGTTCAGGCATCCTGGAGTTCGCTCCCCCCGTCCCGCATCACTGTCCCGCCTGAGCCGTGGCGATGTTGGTGTTCGCGGGCGCTGCTGCGAGGATCTGGAGGGTTTCCGCGCCCTTGTCGACGATGCGCGTGTCCTGGTCCCAGACAGTCGAGCGAATTCCGACCGGCGCGTCGTCGCGGCCGGCCTGGTCGAGCATGCTTGTCTCCGCGGCCGACCGCGGCGCGGGGCCGCCGAACAATGCATCGATCGCCTGCTGCTGGGCGTCGCCTGCCGAAAGACCCTGCGTCCCGGCGACCGGTGGCGCGAGGTTGAAGTCCGGAGGAATGATGAGCGGGGCATTGCGCGCGACTTGGAATTCGTCCGGCGTCTTGCTCTTGCCCGTCAGCGAGGCGCAGCCGCTCGTCGCCAGTGCGGCGGCCAGCGCGAGGACGGTGAAGGCTTTACGCATGTTCGATAGTCTCCTTGGGCTCAGGCCCTTCATGATGATCCTTACGGGCGACAAAGGCTCGCAGCAACAGGATCACGACGGCGATGCTAATCGCGGCATCGCCGACATTGAATACCAGAAACGGACGGAAATTGCCGAAGTGGAGGTCGAGGAAGTCGACGACGAAGCCGTGGATGGTCCTGTCGAGGATGTTGCCGAGTGCTCCGCCGAGCACCATGCCCAGCGCCACCTGGTCTACTCGGTTCTTTTCCCGGCCGATCCATACCGCCACGCCGATTGCGATCGCGGTGGTGAGAAGAACCAGCATCCACCGACCAAGAGGATTGCTCGCGTTGAGCAGGCCAAGCGAGATTCCCTCGTTGTGGGTGAGGGTGAAACTGAAGATCGGAAGAAAGTAATGCTCGTCTCCGACCACGGTCATCGCCATCGGCCCAGTCACAATCCACTTCGTTAACTGGTCGAGCGCAAACACCACCCAAGCGACGGCAAAACCGAGACGATACCTAGCCATTGAGCACCTCCTCGCAGCGGCTATCGAGGCCGCTGTCGGAACTCACATCGGGCATGTGCCGCCAGCAGCGGGCGCATTTGTGCTTATCGGTCTTGGTCACCCTGATCTCATTGCCCCTGTGGACTGTCGATGTGATGAACAGCTCCGCCAGAAGCTTCGGATCGTCGTCGGCCGGGACCCAGACTTCGGCCTCGAGACTCGACCCGAGCACCTTCTCACGGCGCAAGGGCTCTATAGCCTCCGTGACCTCCGCGCGGAGCTCGCGAAGCCTGGTCCACTTGGCCTCGTCGGCCTCGACCTGCCCCACAACTGGCCATTCCAGAAGGTGCACCGAAAGAGCGTCCGGATATCGGGTCGCCCATACCTCCTCGCTCGTGAAGACCAGGACTGGCGACAGCCATCGAACGAGCGCTTGGAACAGGGTGTCGAGTACAGAACGGTACGCGCGGCGCCGTTCGCTCTGCCAGCCGGTCTCCGGATTCACTTCGCAATAGAGCACGTCCTTGCGGATATCGAAGAAGAAAGCGGAGAGGTCCTCGTTGCAGAAATCGGTCAGCGAGCGGACGTAGCTATTGAAATCGAAGTCGTCGACGGCGTTCCTGAGCTTCTGGTCGAGCACCGACGTGATGTGGAGCATGTAGCGCTCGAGCTCGGGATAAGCGGAAACATCGACAAATCGCTCGTCCTCGCTGAATCCCTCGAGTGCGCCGAGCAGGTAGCGGAAGGTGTTGCGGAGCTTGCGATACTGGTCGGCGACCCCGGCCAGGATTTCCTTCCCGATGCGGTGGTCTTCGGTGAAGTCGACCGAGAGAGCCCATAGCCGAAGAATATCCGCCCCATAGTCCTTCATGAGGTCGATAGGACTGATCGTATTGCCAAGGGACTTTGACATCTTCATGCCCTTGGAGTCCATGGTGAAGCCGTGGGTCAGGACCGCCTCGTAAGGTGCGCGCCCGCGGGTTCCGCAGCTTTCAAGCAACGACGACTGGAACCAGCCGCGATGCTGGTCCGAACCCTCGACATAGATATCGGCCGGCCAGCGCTCGTCCGGCCAGAGGCCGCTCTCGAGCGTGAAGACGTGCGTGCAACCGCTGTCGAACCAGACATCGAGAATGTCGGTGACCATCTCGTAATCGTCGGCGCTGCGGTTGCCGAGAAAATGCTCGGCATTTTCCCGGTCCCATGCATCGACGCCTTGCTCCTTAACGGCCGCGACGATCCGCTCATTGACTTGGGGGTCAACCAGCAGCTCACCCGTCTTCTTGTCGACGAACAGGGCGATCGGAACGCCCCACGCGCGCTGGCGGCTAATGACCCAATCAGGGCGCTGCTCGACCATCGAACCCAGCCGATTGCGACCCTTTTCCGGGACGAAGCGAGTGGCGGCGATCGCGCTCATGGCAAGGCTGCGCAGGGTCGGCGATTGAGAGCCATCCAGCGTGTCGGCGCCGCCTTCATTGTCCCATCGCTGCTCAGAGCGGCTTTCCGCCGAGAGATGTGGCAGCGGCTTGTCCATCGCGATGAACCATTGCGGCGTGCAGCGATAGATGACCTTGGCCTTCGACCGCCACGAATGCGGGTAACTGTGCTGGAAGTCCGCGCTCGCAGCGAGGAGCGCCCCGACATCCCGCAGGTCCGAGCATATTGGCCCGTCGGGCGCATTGAACTTGGTGTTGATCACGCTGCCCTGTCCGCCGAGCCACAGCCAATCGGGACGGTAGAAACCGCCCGCATCGACGGCGAAGACCGGATCAATGCCATTGGCGCGGCACAGCTCGAAATCGTCCTCGCCATGGTCGGGTGCCATGTGGACAAGGCCGGTGCCCTGGTCGGTGGTGACGAATTCGCCCGCAAGAAGCGGCCGCGGCTTGGCAAAGAAGCCGCCGAGCTTGTGCATCGGGTGTCGTGCAACCGTTCCGGCGAGCTCAGCACCGGCGATGGTCGTGCGCTCGATCACCTCGACGCCCGTCCGCAACCTGAATTGCCCTTCGAGGTCAACAGCGTGCAAATAGCGCTGGCCGTCCGCCCCTTTGGAAAGCTGGTAGTCGACCAAGGGATTGTACGCGATCGCCTGATTGACCGGGATCGTCCAGGGAGTGGTCGTCCAGACGACCGCCCTTGCCCCGACGAGCGCTGGTCGACTTACACTCTCGACGATCTCGAAGCCGACGTCGATCTCGGTAGAGACGATATCCTCATATTCGATCTCGGCTTCGGCGAGTGCGGTCTTCTCGACCGGCGACCACATCACCGGTTTAGCACCACGATAGAGCTGGCCGGTCTCGGCGAACTTGAACAGCTCCGCTACGATCGTCGCCTCGGCGTGGAAGTTCATGGTGAGGTACGGGTGCGCCCAGTTGGCGCTGACCCCCAGCCGCTTCAACTGCTCGCGCTGCACGTCGACCCAATGCTGCGCATAGGCGCGGCACTCGGCGCGAAACTCGCGGACCGGGACCTCATCCTTGTTGAGCTTTTTCTTGCGATATTGCTCCTCGACCTTCCACTCGATGGGAAGCCCGTGGCAATCCCAGCCGGGCACGTAGGGCACATCCTTGCCGAGCAGGGTCTGAGTGCGCACCACCATGTCCTTGATCGTATGGTTGAGCGCGTGGCCGATGTGGATGTCGCCGTTCGCGTAAGGGGGGCCGTCGTGGAAGATGAACTTCTCGCGTCCCTCGCGCGCCTCGCGAATGCGCTGGTACAGCCCCACGTCCTCCCAGCGCGCGAGGATCGCCGGCTCCTTCTGCGGCAAGCCGGCCTTCATCGGAAAGTCGGTTCGCGGGAGGAAGACGGTCGAGCGATAGTCGGTCTTGGTCTCGGGAGCGTCGGCCATTTGGTGGGGGGCTCTAGCGGTCAGTCATGAGATTGCAAATGCGGGGACTCAGTCGAGCGCGAGCAAGTGCCGCGCCCTCAGTTCATCCTCGCGCATTTGGGCAATTAGCGGCTCGAGCCCATCGAACCTCTTCTCTTCACGGATATAGGAGTGGAGCGCGACTTCTATGGTCTGCCCGTAGAGGTCTCCGGCGAAGTCGAACACGTGCGCCTCCAGGAGTTCCTGGGGAGGGTCGAACATTGGGCGCACTCCGAGGTTGGCAACGCCGGGGCGTTCGCTCCCGTCCTGCATCCTCACTCGGACGGCATAGATGCCGTACTTGGGCCTCTGGTAGTCGCCTAGCGTGAGGTTTGCCGTTGGATAGCCAAGCTCGCGCCCGCGCTGCTCGCCTCTTTGAACCACGCCCTCGATTGCGTAATCGCGGCTCAGCATGTGAGTGGCCGTGGCGCTGTCGCCAGCAACCAGAGCCTCGCGAACGCGGCCCGACGAAATCCGCTGGCCGTGAAGCTCGACCTGAGCAACCGCTTCGGCCCGAATGCCATGGCCTGTGCCCAGGCTCTTAAGGAGGGCGGCGTCTCCCTTCCGGCCCTTGCCGAAGCTGAAATCATCCCCGGTGATGACACCCGCGGCGCCGATCCTTCGGCCAAGAACCTCGCCAACGAACTCCTCCGCCTCCATCGAGGCGAGCTCGGTCCCGAATTCGAACACGAGCATCGAATCAGCCCCCGCATGAGCGAACAAGACCTCGCGCTGATCCAGCGTGGTAAGCCGGAATGGGGGCACTTCGGGCCTGAAGAAGAGCACCGGGTGTGGGTCGAAGGTCGCGACGATCACCGGTCTGCGCTCGTGGAAGGCTCGTGCAACCGCCCGGCCGACCACCGCCTGGTGGCCGAGGTGGAATCCATCGAAATTGCCAAGTGCGAGAATGGCCCCTTTCAAGTGATCGGGGACGCCGCCGGCGAGGGTTAGCCGCTCCATCCGCGCGGCCTCTATCGGGCAAATCAGCGAGTGGGAAGGTGATGCCTCAAAAGCCGGTATTCATGGATCGCGAGCGCGATCACGAACAGGTCGAAGATGCTGAGGAGGATCAGCGGGAACTCGTGCGTGAAACTGTAGCGATAGAGCTGGTAGGCGATAAAAGCCCCGAACACGACGAAGCTCGCCGGATAGGCCCAGAGCTTCTCCTTGAGGAGGCCGTAGACCAGCACGATTTTCACGATTCCGTGGCTCAGCAGATAGAAAGCGAAGAAATCGTGCTGGGCGACGGAAAAGGTCTGTCCGAACTTCAGGAGGTGGCTTCCGATCCAGTCGTTGGGATCCTCGCCGAGTTCGTCGGCCGTGAACCGGCCGATCCAGCTGACGAGTGTCGCCGCGCTGGTAAGATAGAGCGCGACGCCGCCGACGATCTCCATGAGCGCGTGCAGTCCCTTCAGCGACACGCTCACGGCGAAGACTTGGTGGATGCGTTTCTCTTGCATCTGGGGCAGTAACGCCGCGGCCTTGACTTGGACCCAAGCGAATCCTATCTGCCCCAAATCCCGATCCACCGGTGTCCGGCGGCGCATTCGTGCGCGCGTCGGC
>JBJMVK010000077.1:0-31245 GCA_045810725.1 Sphingomonas sp.
GGTCGCTCGAGAATTTTCCTTTCGGACCGCGCGAGCAGATGCCGCTCGAGATCGTCCGTGCGCTCGGTATCGTCAAGCAGGCGGCGGCACGCGTGAATGCGCGCATCGGTGGTCTCGATCCGAAAATCGCCGAGGTCATCCAGCAGGCGGCGAGCGAAGTCGCGCGCGGCGATCTCGACAGCCAGTTCCCGCTGGTGATCTGGCAGACGGGCTCGGGCACCCAGTCGAACATGAACGTCAACGAGGTGGTTGCCGGCCGCGCCAACGAAATCCTCAGCGGCAAGCGCGGTGGCAAGTCGCCGGTCCACCCGAACGATCACGTGAACAAGAGCCAATCCTCAAACGACAGCTTCCCGACCGCAATGCACATCGCTGCGGCGATCGCCGTGCACCAGCGGCTTCTGCCGGCGCTGAGGCTGATGCACGATCGCCTTGCCGACCAGGCGAACCGGTGGGACGAAATCGTCAAGATCGGGCGTACCCACCTCCAGGACGCCACTCCGCTGACGCTCGGGCAGGAATTCTCGGGCTACGCGGCGCAGGTCGAGGACTGCATCGCGCGCGTAGAGGCGGTGCTGCCGAGGCTGACCCGGCTCGCGCAGGGCGGAACGGCCGTCGGCACGGGGCTCAACGCTCCCCGGGGCTTCGCGCAAGAGTTCGCTTCCGAGACGGCCAAGCTCACGCAGCTCCCCTTCACTTCGGCTCCGAACAAGTTCGCCGAGCTGGCGGCGCACGACACCCTCGTCGAGCTTTCGGGCGTGCTCAACACGATCGCGGTGGCGCTGACCAAGATTGGCAACGACATCCGCCTTCTCGGCTCCGGCCCGCGCTGCGGCCTTGGCGAGCTGAAGCTCCCCGAGAACGAGCCTGGAAGCTCCATCATGCCGGGCAAGGTCAATCCGACCCAGGCAGAGATGCTGACCATGGTCGCGGCCCAGGTGATGGGCAACCACGTCGCGGTAACCATCGGCGGACTCCAGGGCCACCTTGAGCTCAACGTTTTCAAGCCGCTCGTCGGAGCGAACGTGATCCGCTCGATCAACCTCCTCTCGGTCGGCATGGAAAGCTTCACCCGGCGGATGCTCGACGGCACGGAGCCCGACCTCGGGCGCATCGCCCAATTGATGAACGAATCGCTGATGCTCGTCACCGCGCTTGCGCCAGAGATCGGCTATGACAATGCCGCGACCATCGCAAAGCACGCCCACAAGCATGGCAAGACGCTGAAGCAGGCGGGGCTGGAACTTGGCCTCGTCGACGAGGATACATTCGACCGGGTCGTAAAGCCCGAGCGAATGGTCGGCCGCTAAAGCTTCAGGTTCAGCCGAACGCCGAGATTGTCAATTCCGGGATTCTCGCCCCCGAACAATTGAGCGTGGCTCATGTGCACCCAGCTCGCCTCGATGCTGAGGCGGTCGTTGACCCTTGCGCCGACGCCAAGTTCAGGTTCGAACAAGACACGACTTCCGAACGCGATTTTGTCGGTTCGAAAGAATTTGTCCGCCGAGCCGTTGTGGATCGCGATCCCGACCCCTGGCCGGACATAGATACTGCGGCCGAATTTCGCCGAGAGGCCGACCGCCGCGTAGCTCGTCTCGCCCGCGGTATTGAGTGCACCGAAAAAGTAGGGCTGGAGCGGTGTGTGGCCGATCGTGCCCCCGCGGTATCCAAGCTGGACGTCAGCGCCATCCTCGATACCGCTCTTGTCGGTCGGCAGCTTCACGTCATGGACGTACACGCCGCCGAAGATTTCGCCGGCCGAGGCGGGGGAGCTGGCAAGTATCAGAAGGGCGGGACACAGGCACGCTGCAACTCTCACGGGTTGTTTACTCCTCGGAGGGACGGACGCATCAATGTTTGACCGGCACGATTGTGCCGCTGACGCGTCCCTGGGTTTGTGTGATACCTTCATGCTCCTGAGGGTAGGAAGTGGAACCGATGAGGGGCAAAGGTCGAAGAAGAGCGTGCCTGATCGCGGCTGCGGCGATCCTGGCCTCTGGCTGCAACACGCTGGAGGGCAAGCCAGACCACGTGTTCGGAGTTTGGGGTGGCCCCCATGCCGGGATCAATTTCATCGGGGGCGTCGCCGACGTCCAGTTCGACTGCGCATCGGGAACGATCGACGATCCCGTCTATCCGGCACCGGACGGGGCCTTCTCGGTCAAGGGAACCTATCGAACCGGGACCCCCGGGCCGGTCAAGGTCGGACAATTCTTCAAGAGCCAGGACGCGAAGTTCGTCGGGCAGATCGCCAAGAGTCCGGAGAAGAACGCGCCGCGCCTCATGACTCTCCATGTCGCGCTAGAGGACGGGACCGAACTCGGGCCGTACACGCTTACAGAAGGGATGCCGCCGCAGCTGAATCACTGCGCCTGATCAGCTGGCCTGCCACGCCTGGAGGGCAGCGCTGGGCGCAACGAGGTTCAGAATGTTGAGCGTCAGATTGTCCCGGATGGCAAACAGCGGGATCAGCTCGAGCGTCAGAACGAGCGCTATCGATGCCCAGATCGGCAATTTTCGCGCGGCAAGAAAACCCACGCACATCATCAGAATGTCGGACGCCGAGTTGACGATGCTGTCACCGCTGTAACCGAGGGCGGCCGCGGTCGCGCGATAGCGATCGATCACCATCGGCGTGTTCTCGATGATCTCCCAGGTCGCTTCTATGAGAACCGCGGCGAGAAACCGCTCTTCGACCGACAAGCGGCGGAAAAGGAGCCACAGCAGCGCGTAGAAGAGCAGTCCGTGAACGACATGGCTTAAGCTGTACCAGTCGACGAGCATCTGGCTCGTCTTGGGGCTGTCGCGCAAACCGACCCACAGGTCGATCGTTCCGCAGCTGCAGATCGGGTGGCGACCCATTGCGAGCTCGAGCGCCGCGGCCGCAGCGATGATGACGAAAGCGGTGATGAAGGTTCCTCGTGCGGTCATACGCCTTGGTTAGCAGAGCAATGGCGCTTGCAAAGAACTGCTGTTCATCAGAGACACGCGCGCATGCTGCGTGTTTACGGCCCGGGCTGCGACGGCTCTGTCATCGATGCGAAACTCGAACGCATTCCGGATGATGCGGCCTGGATCGACCTCGAAGAGCCGACCAACGAAGAGGAGCGTCTCGTCGAGCGCTGCATCCGAGTGAACGTGCCGACGCAGGATGAAATGTCGGAAATCGAACCCTCGAGCCGCCTCTACGAGAAGAATGGCGCGCTCTACATGACCGTGAGCGCGCTGCGCGGCGTCGATGAAGCGCGTCCGTCGACCACGCCGATCGGCTTCGTCCTGGCCGAAAATCGCCTGGTCACCATCCGCTACGCGACGCCCAAGCCGGTACGCACGTTCGAGAGCCACGCGCGTCGCGATCCCGAGCTGGTGAGCAACGGCCCCACGGCGCTGGTGCGCCTGGTCGATGCGATCATCGACCGCCTCGCCGACGAGATCGAGCGCGTCAGCGAGCGAATGGAAGCGCTGTCGCAGGAGATCTTCCAGGAGCAACAGGACGAAAGGCGCATTCCCGCCGCGAAGCTGACCGCATTGCTCACGAGCATCGGACGCGCCCAGACGCTCCTCACCAAGATCCGTTACTCCGCGGTGAGCACGCTACGAATGCTGAGCTTCCTTGGCGGATCGACCCTCGTGCACAGCGAGGACCACAAGGACCTTCGGCACCATGTCACCAGCCTTACCAGCGACGTCACCTCGCTCAGCGAGCATGCGAGCTTTCTGTCCGACAATCTCACTTTCCTGCTCGATGCCTCGCTCGGACTGATCAGCATCGAGCAGAATGCGGCGATGAAGCTCTTCTCGTGGGCGGCCGTCGTATTTCTTCCGCCGACCTTGATCGCGGGTATCTTCGGCATGAACTTCCATCACATGCCGGAGCTCGACTGGCGCTACGGCTATCCACTCTCGCTTGTCGTGATGCTGGTAACGGCGGTCGGCCCGTATCTCTATTTCAAGAAGCGCGGCTGGATCTAGTCGATTACCGCGGGAATCACCGCGACGAGCGCCTCGGCGTCCCCCGCTGCCCGGCGGCGGGCCATGGCGGCATAGGCAAGAGCGAGCTCGCCAGCGACCGCTCCTTCATCGCCGCGGCCGGCGCCGCGCGCGGAGGCGCGCGCTTCGGCCTCGCGCCTGCGGAAATAGTCGCTGTCGTGGGTCGTGCCCGTCACTAGCCCTGCTCCTTGCCGATTTTCCCGGAAATCCAATATTATTGCACATGCGAGACGATGTGGAGTCGCGCTCCGGCGACTTGACCCGGCCCATGTTCAACTTGCCGCAATTGAGCCGCCCCCGCGTCGGTTTGCGGGCGCCGGAGCGGGTTGCTAAGGGCCTCATGGCCGCCACTGAGCGGCACAAGAGCGCCGCTCGCGATGAATTCGAAGGACAGCGATGATCCCCACCGGCCAGGACAGCCTCCAAGCCCGCTCGACCCTCCAGGTCGGAGGGAAAGCCTACGCTTATTATTCCCTGGAGAAAGCCGGCGAGAAGCTCGGCGACGTTTCGCGCCTGCCGTTCTCGATGAAAGTGCTCTTGGAGAACCTGCTTCGGTTCGAGGATGACGAGACGGTCACGCGCGAGGATCTCCAGGCGATGGTCGACTGGCTGAAGGAACGGCGCATCAACCGCGAGATCCAATACCGCCCCGCGCGCGTCCTCATGCAGGACTTCACGGGCGTTCCAGCCGTCGTCGACCTCGCCGCGATGCGCGACGCAATGGCTGCACTTGGCGGAGATGCGCAGAAGATCAATCCGCTGGTGCCTGTGCACCTCGTGATCGATCACAGCGTCATGGTCGACGAGTTCGGCACCCCCCGCGCGTTCGAGAAGAACGTCGAATTCGAATATGAGCGAAACGGGGAGCGCTACGAGTTCCTGAAATGGGGCAGCCAGGCGTTCGACAATTTCCAGGTCGTCCCGCCCGGCACCGGTATCTGCCACCAGGTCAATCTCGAGCATATCTCGCAATGCGTCTGGACCGACGAGGATTCGACCGGTGAGACCCTCGCCTATCCCGACACGCTCGTCGGCACCGACAGTCACACGACCATGGTCAACGGCCTCGGCGTGCTGGGCTGGGGCGTCGGCGGCATCGAAGCCGAAGCAGCGATGCTCGGCCAACCGGTCAGCATGCTCATCCCGGAGGTCGTCGGCTTCCGTCTCGACGGCGAGCTCCGCGAAGGAATCACCGCGACCGACCTCGTGCTGACCGTGACCCAAATGCTGCGCCAGAAGGGCGTGGTCGGACGCTTCGTCGAATTCTACGGGCCCGGCCTGGACAATCTCCCGCTAGCCGATCGCGCGACCATCGCCAACATGGCGCCGGAATATGGTGCGACCTGCGGATTCTTCCCGATCGACGAGCGCACGATCGACTATTTGAGGCTGACCGGGCGCGAGGACGGCCAGATCGCGCTGGTACGCGCATACGCCGAGGCCCAGGGGTTGTGGCGCGGCGCCACCTCTGCGGAACCGCTCTTCACCGACACGCTCGATCTCGACATGAGCACGATTGAGCCCTCGCTCGCTGGCCCAAAGCGGCCGCAGGACCGGGTGGTGCTCGGCGACGTCGACGACCAGTTCAATGCCGAGCTCGACACGACCTACCACAAGGCCAGCGATCCGCGCGTCGCCGTCGAGGGCGAGCAGTTCGACTTCGGCAACGGCGACGTCGCGATCGCGGCGATTACCAGCTGCACCAACACGTCGAACCCGTCCGTGCTGATCGGCGCAGGCCTGGTTGCCCGAAAGGCGCGCGAGAGAGGCCTCCAGGTCCAGCCCTGGGTGAAGACCAGCCTTGCGCCCGGCAGCAAGGTGGTGAGCGATTATCTGCGCGAAAGCGGGCTGCAGGAGGATCTCGACGCACTCGGCTTCGACCTCGTCGGTTACGGATGCACGACTTGCATCGGGAATTCCGGCCCGCTTCCGGAGGCAATCAGCAAGGCGATCAACGACAATGATTTGGTCGCGGTCAGCGTTCTTTCGGGAAACCGCAACTTCGAAGGGAGAGTGTCACCCGACTGCCGCGCGAATTATCTCGCATCGCCCCCCCTTGTGGTGGCCTATGCGCTGAAGGGCACCATCCGCTCGGACATGATCAACGAGCCGCTTGGGACGGGGTCGAAGGGCGAGCCGGTGTTCCTCAAGGACATTTGGCCGTCGAACGATGAGATTCGCAGCCTGATGGATGCGCACGTCCATTCGGCGATGTTCCGCCGCCGCTATGCCGACGTTTATCACGGCGACGACCGATGGCGCGCGATCGAGGTCACCGGCGGGGAGACCTATGGCTGGCCGGCGCTTTCGACGTACATCCAGAACCCGCCCTATTTCGTCGGAATGAAGATGGCGCCGACGCCGCCGCTCGATATCGAGCGGGCGCGTCCGCTGGCGATCTTCGGCGATTCGATCACCACCGATCACATTTCGCCGGCAGGAGCCATCAAGCCCGACAGCCCGGCCGGCCGCTACCTGCTCGAGCACGGCGTCAGTCGCGGCGAGTTCAACAGCTATGGCTCGCGCCGCGGCAACCATGAAGTGATGATGCGCGGCACGTTCGCCAACATCCGCATCCGCAACCGGATGCTGGACAATGTCGAGGGCGGCTACACGCGTTATGCGCCGACCGGCGAAACGATGCCCATCTACGACGCAGCGATGCTGTACAAGCAGGACGGCCGAGGGCTCGTCGTCATCGCGGGGAAGGAATATGGAACCGGCAGTTCACGCGACTGGGCAGCGAAGGGCACCGTCCTCCTGGGCGTCCGCGCGGTGGTCGCCGAGAGCTTCGAGCGCATTCACCGCTCGAACCTGGTCGGAATGGGCGTGCTTCCGCTCCAGTTCAAGGAGGGCGAGAACGCCGCGACCCACGCCCTTACGGGCCGCGAGAAATATTCGATCAAGGGCATCGCGGACCTGCAGCCGCGTGAGGATGTAGAAGTGACAGTGACGCCCGACGAGGGAGAGGAGTTCACCTTCAAGGCGCGCTGCCGCATCGATACCTTCAACGAGCTCGAATATTTCCGCTCGGGCGGCATCCTGCATTACGTGCTGAGGAAGCTCGCCGTCCAATGATCGGGCTGATGTGACCGTCGGGCAGGTCGCGGTCGAAGTTGCGGGCTGGGCGGGCGCGGCGCTGATCCTGCTGGCTTACCTGCTCCTGTCGGCCGGCCGGCTCGGAGGCCAGTCGCTGTCCTACCAGGCCATGAATGTTGTCGGGGCGGCGGGGTTCGTGATCAATGGCTGGTGGCACAGGGCATTGCCGTCGGCGACCCTCAACGTGCTGTGGCTCCTGATCGGCCTGATCGCTTCCATTCGGATTCTCAGGCGACCGCGGGCGTCGCGATGAAGCGAATCGTCGATCTCAGCCACGTGATCGAAGACGGGATGACGACCTATCCCGGACTGCCGGCGCCGCGGATCTGCGACTTTTGGACGCGCGAAGCCTCGGCAGCGAACTACGATGACGGATCGAGCTTCCACATCGGCCGGATCGACATGGTCGCCAACACCGGGACCTACCTCGACGCGCCGTTTCATCGCTACGCCGACCGCATGGACCTCGCTGACCTGCCGCTGCTTTCGATCGCGGACCTTCCTGGAATAGTCGTTCGCCAACCATTCGACAGGGGCATCGCCGTGGAGACTGATGCATTCGCCGGGCTCGATGTCAGCGGAAAGGCCGTTTTGGTCCACACTGGCTGGGACCGGCACTGGCGAACGGAGAGGTATGGCGATAGCCACCCTTTCCTCACCGCCGCCGCGGCCGACTGGCTGGCCGAGCAGGGCGCAGCTTTCGTCGGGATCGACAGCAACAATATCGATGACACGCGCCAGCGGGCGCGACCGGTTCATACGAGGCTGCTGGGCGCCGATATTCCGATCTGCGAGCACATGACCGGCCTCGACCAGCTTCCCGACCAGAGCTTCCGCATGTTCGCCGCCCCGCCGCGGGTTCGCGCGATGGGGAGCTTCCCCGTTCGTGCTTACGCAGTGCTCGACTGAGCGAGCGCGCGCTCCAGCCAAGCGGGAATGATCGCATTGTCGGGCACTGCGTCCACGCGGGCGTGAACGACGGAAAGGTCGAACTCGGCATATTCGGCGCGAGCCCGGCCGTCTTCGCCGCCTCGGGTAACGAAGAGACGGCGACTGATTTTCTGCCGCCAGTTCATCCGCGCGGTGTTCTCCTGCCCGATGAAGCACCCCTTGGAGAAGCTGACGCCGTTCAGCTCTGCAGCGTTGCACTCGAGCCAGAGAATGTCGGCGAGTTCCTTCCGGCCCTCACAGACGCCGAGACGAAGGCGATGCTCGAGCCAATTGCTCGAGGCCTCGTCCTCGCCCCCGAGCCAGCGGTTGCCGAGCGCCGCATGCCGCGGGTCAGGTACGCCCTCGTCGCCTCCGGACGTCCAGTGCACGAAGAGCGACGGGTCGCGCTCGATTCGAATTTCGCGGCGGAGGCGATAGATTGCGAGACGGTTGACGAGATCCTCTGCAGCCGTTCCCTCGCAATCGAGGAGGAGGTCATCGCCCTCGCTCCAGACGATGAAGTCGAACAGGCACTTGCCCTGCGGTGTCAGTAGCCCGGCCCAGATCGGGAGCGCCCCCGTCACGTCGCTCGTAACCAGCCCTTGGAGGAAGCCAGTGACGTTGTCTCCGGAGATGCGGACAAGGGCCCGGTCGGTGAGGGTGGTTGCAGCCATGATCATCAGTTAGGGAGCAGCCCGTGGCTTCGCAAACCTTGACCATCGGGCGGCCCGATGACTGGCACGTGCACCTGCGCGATGGCGACATGCTTCGATTGGTTGCGCCTTATACCGCACGCCAGTTCGCAAGGGCGATCGTGATGCCCAACCTGGTCCCACCGGTAACCACACCCGAACGAGCAGCCGCGTATCGGGACCGGATCATGGAAGCGGCGGGGCCCAGCTTCACTCCGCTCATGACCTGCTACCTCACGGACGAGACCAATCCCAATGACATTGCCCGGGGCTTCGAGGAGGGAGTGTGGATTGCTGCCAAGCTCTATCCGGCGGGCGCGACCACCAACAGCGCGAGCGGGGTGACGAACGTCAGCAATATTCACCCCGTGCTGGAACGGATGCAGGAAATAGGAATGGTGCTGTGCGTACACGGTGAAGTCACCGATCGCGACGTCGACGTGTTCGACCGCGAGGCATTGTTCATCGATCGAATCCTGTCGCACGTCGTTCGCGATTTTCCCGCCTTGAAGATCGTGCTCGAGCATATAACCACGTCCGAGGCTGCGGACTTCGTCACCGGCAATGGCGATAGGCTCGCGGCGACCGTCACGCCGCAGCATCTCGTCATCAACCGCAACGCCATTTTCGCCGGGGGGCTGAGGCCGCACGCTTACTGCCTTCCGATTGCCAAGCGCGAGGAGCACCGCCTCGCGGTGCGCAAGGCCGCGACATCAGGCGCGCGCAACATCTTCCTCGGCACCGACACGGCGCCCCATGCACGCAGCGCCAAGGAATCCTCCTGTGGATGCGCTGGAATCTTCAACGCGCCCCACGCGCTCGAAAGCTATGCAGGCGTGTTCGACGCGGAAGGCGCGCTCGACAAGTTCGAGGCATTCGCATCCGTGAACGGCGCTCGTTTCTATGGCCTGCCGGTGAACGAGGGAACGGTGACGCTCGAGCGGGCGAGGATCGAGGTGCCTAGCCAGATCACGGCCGGGCGGATCGAACTGGTTCCGTTCGAGGCAGGCGAGACCCTGGGCTGGAAGCTCGTCGACTGATTGCCTGCCTCAGGTCGCTGTTCCGCTGCCGCTGGCCCCGATCACCGCTGAATAATGATCGGCGAGGCGCTCGTAGCATTCGCACGACCGTCGCTTGAGACCCGCGCGGTCGATGACGCTCAGAATGCCTCGGCGAGTGACGATCAGCTCCTCAGACGCCAGTTCCTTGATCACGGCGTTCACGGTCGTTCGCTGGACACCCAACAGGCCCGCGAACGCCTCCTGGGTGAGCTCGATACGGTCGCCCGCGCGATCTTGGGAATGAAGCAGCCAGCGAGCGGCACGCTCGGTGATCGAGTGAAAGGCGTTGCAGGCGACCGACTGCATGACGGTCGAAAGTAGGTAATCCGAGTAGCGGCAGAACAGGTTGGCGATGAAGTGGGAGCGGCTTTTCGCGTCCTCCAGCGCCTCCATGGGCACCTTGAGGGCGGGCCCGCCGACCAGCACTCTCGCTTGCGAGAAGGCGGGTGCGTGGCCACAGCTCACTATTCCGCCGACGGCTCCTTCCCTGCCGATCGATGTGACTTCGATGGAACGGCCGCCGCTCAGCTCGGCCACCATGGAAACCATCGTCTGCCCGATTGGGAACAGGCTTGAGCGAACCTGATCGCCGCGCTCGAGGACTGAGTCGCCCGGTTCGAGCTCGATCGTATCCCCGAACGGCTCGATCAGCCCGCGGGCCTCGCGGGAGAAGGTCGAGAGCAAGCGGTTCCCGGAAAAAGCCTCGTCGGCCTGGATGAGTTCGTCTGTCGTAACCTGTGCCACTCCACGATTCCCCGGAGTCATTCCTCGAGGCCGTGCATAGCTCGTTACGAGTGCGACCCAACGGGGATAATGCCCGTCGCGCCAAGTTGCTCCATCAGCCGTAGACGGCTTCCACCACGGTTCGCCGACCAGCCAGCAGGCAATCCGCGACGAGGCGCAGCGGCGCGACGTCGACGAGGCTTCTTCGTTCATCGATAAGATCGGCGAACATCCGGTAGATATCGGGATATTCGCCGATGCCGGCGTCGACACTGGTCTCGCCATCGACGATCAGCCTTGCTCCGCCATTCTCGAGGCGGACTTTCGTCCCGTCGCTGGCCTCGATGGTAATCGTCCATTCTTCGCCCTCGGTGCGGCGCCAGTCGAGGCTCGCGCGCAGTGGGCCGTCACCCTCAGGGCTGTAGAAGGTCACGTCGGCCGCGATCGGCGTCTGCGCGTTCTCGGGAAAACTGAGCTCCGCCGACTGCACGAAGAGACTGCCCGGGAAGATCTTGGTCGCGATCGAGAAGGCGTTGATGCCGGGATCGAACACGCCGAAGCCTCCCGGTTCCCAGATCCAATGCTGGCCCGGGTGCCACTTGTGGACGTCCTCGTGCCAGTGGATCTGCAAGGACCGGATGCGCTTTCCCGCAAGGGCTTTGGCCGCATCATCGACCGTCGAATGATGCTGCGCGTGCCAGGTCGTGAAGAGCGTCACGCCCTGAGCCTGCGAAAGGCAGTCGAGATCGGCGATTTCGGCAAGGCCGGCGGTGGGGGGCTTTTCGAGAAGGCAATGAAGCCCGGCCTCGATGCATTCTCGTGCGATCGCGTAGCGCGGTCCGGGCGGTGTCGTGATCGCCACCGCCTCGAGCCCCTCGACCCGACGAACGAGATCGCGCCAGTCTTCGAACTTCTCCGCGACGCCCTGGCCAGAGCGGCTCGAGGTCGCGACCAGCTCGAACCGCGGGTTGGCGGAGATCGACGGGACGTGCTGGTCCTCGGCGATCTTGCCATAACCGATGATTGCGATCCGCATCGGCTTCATGCGCTTAGCCCCGCCACATAAGCGCGCGCTTTTTCGAGAGTCTCGGGTGCCGACTGGCCAGGCTTGTAGAGGCCCGAGCCGAGGCCGAACCCGGCGGCGCCCGCATCGAGCCAGGGCCGCATGTTGTCCGGCTTCACTCCGCCGACGGCCATGACGGGAATATCGATAGGTAGGACTGCAAGCTGCGCCTTGAGCACGGACGGGCTCGCGCCCTCGGCGGGAAAGAGCTTCAGCGCGGTGGCTCCAGCACGAATCGCGGCGAACGCTTCTGAGGGCGTGAAATAGCCCGGCGAGGCGACGAGCCCCGCTTCTACGCTCGCGGCGATCACGTCATCATTGGTGGCTGGAGAAACGATGATCCGGCCGCCCGCGTCGCGCACCTGGCCTACCTCGTCGGCGTGAAGGACGGTGCCCGCGCCCACGAGCATCGATTCGCCGAATTTCTTCGCGATACGCTCGATGCTCGCCAGCGGCTCAGGCGAATTCAGCGGCACCTCGATGATCCGGATCCCGGCTTCCTGAACCGCCTCGGCGATCGCCTCGGCCTCTTGCGGCCTGATTCCCCTGACGATCGCGACCAGCGGACATTGGTCCATGTAGAAGTGAAGAAGTTTCTTGGCGCTCATCTCAGACCCTTTTCGCAATCTCGTGAATGCCGGCGAGGAAACAGCGTTCACCGTCGAGCTCGAGCGGCTCGCGGCCGGACTCCACGACGGCGGCCGCGTATAGCCGGGTGAGCTCCTTTCGTCCCATGATCGGGATCCGGACGCTCACTGGCCAGGTGAGACCGATTCGCACGTCCGTTCCGATGAGGAGCCCGCTGACGTACGAGGGTGCCTCGTCCTTTTTCATCTGGCCGAGCAGCACGCCGGCGCGCACTCCGAACAACGCCGCGGGAAGCATCTCATTGTCGAGGCCGAAGCGGACTCCTCGAATGAACGCGTCGTTCGCCTCGACGGGCCCGCCCAGCAGATCGGCAAGGATGCTGTGTTGCTTCAACAGGCTGAACAGCTCGCCCGTCATCACCGTGCCGAAGCTTCGCAGCACGCCCTGCCGCAGCAGAGCCCATTTGTTGTGAGTTCCGGGGTGACAGACGAGCGAATCCCTGGCGACGATGCCCGCCGCGACGGCTCCCAGGAGCTGGACCTCTTCGCCGCGCATCACATCGGCACGCCCCTGGCCGATGTAGGAAACCCCCGGCACGATGGCCTCGCGTTCCCCCGCCCAGACCAGCTCCCTCGCAAGATCGTCGATCGTCGCCGGGCACGGGACGTACGGCACTTCCTTCCAGCCCCGGTTCGATCCGACCATGCCCGCCAGAAGCAGCGGCTTGTCACCGAGCTTGTGCCGGATCTCGGCCACTGCCGCGGGGAAGCCGTCTTCGGGTACCGAAAGAACGCCGTTGTCGTCCTCGAATTCCTCGAGCCGCTTGCCCGAAGAATCGATCGAATAGGCGCGGCGATTGGTCGTGCCCCAATCGACCGCGATGAAACCTTCCGTCCAGCGCATGCTTTTTGATCCATAGCGAAAAACGCTGCCGGAGCGAGACAAGCTCCTTAAGGTTTTCGTTTGGGCGCGGGGCCGCTATCGCGGCGGCGCGCCATGGGTCCGCTGAAGGGCCCTTGGAATTGAAGCATATTCCCAAGGAGACTGACCCATCGCCAACTTCATGTTCGCGACCGGGATCGAAAACAGCATCCCGACCATCAATCACGGAAAGACTCGTGTCGACGAGATGGCCACCTGCGGTCATTACGAGCGCTGGCGCGAGGACTTCGACTGCGTTCAGGAAATCGGGATCAATTTCCTGCGCTACGGTCCGCCGATCCACAAGACCTACCTCGGGCCCTCGAAATTCGACTGGGAATTCCCGGACCTCGTGTTCGCCGACCTCAAGCGGCGCGAGATCACGCCGATCGTCGATCTTTGCCATTTCGGGGTTCCCGACTGGATCGAGAATTTCCAAAACCCCGATTTCCCCCGTCTGTTCGCGGCTTATTGCGGTGAGTTCGCCGAGCGCTTCCCCTGGGTGCAGCTGTATACGCCAATCAACGAGATGTTCATCTGCGCGGTCTTCTCGGCCAAATACGGCTGGTGGAACGAGCAGAAGAAGGACGATCGCTCCTTCATCACGGCGCTGAAGCACCTCGTCAAAGCGAACGTCATGGGGATGATCGAAATTCTCAAGCGCCGCCACGACGCGATCTTCATCCAGTCGGAATCCTCCGAATATTATCACGCCGATTCGCCTGGAGCGATCGGGCGTGCGGAAGTCCTAAACCAGATGCGCTTCCTGTCCTTGGACCTCAATTATGGGCGGCGTGTCGACAGCGGGATGTACCAGTTCCTGCTAGATAACGGCATGAGCCGCGAGGAATATGAATGGTTCCTCGAGCACCGGTTGAAGCAGCACTGCATCTTCGGCAACGATTATTACCAACTCAACGAACACCGGGTGTTCGCCGACGGCCACACCGTCGCTGCTGGCGAGACTTTCGGCTACGCCGAGATCACTCGACAATATTACAACCGCTATCGCCTCCCCGTCATGCACACCGAGACCAATCTTTGGGAGGGCCCACATGGCGACGAGGCCGTGAAATGGCTGTGGAAGGAATGGGCCAACGTTCTCAGGCTGAGGAATGTCGGAATCCCGACGGTCGGGTTCACCTGGTACAGCCTCACCGACCAAGTCGACTGGGACACCGCGCTCCGCGAGCAGAACGGCAACGTCAACCCGCTCGGCCTGTTCGACCTCGATCGTCGGATCCGAAACGTTGGCCGCGCCTACAAGCAGCTGATCGCCGATTGGCGCAACGTGCTCCCCGCCTCCAGCGTCTGCCTGGTCGTGCCGATCAAGAAGATTACCGAGCATGCCGGCGACGACGATGACGCTGCCGGACGCCACATGGGCGGGAGCGGAACGCAGGCGGGGAAGGCTTGAGTCATGAACCCACGCAGGATCGGCAGGATCGAGACCTTCTTTGCCCCGCCGCGATGGCTCTTCGTTCGCGTCGAGACCGACGATGGTGCGTTCGGCTGGGGCGAAGCGAGCCTCGAGGGCTGGGCCGAAGCGGTCGATGGGGTGTTCGAGGCCTATCGCGACCGATTCGTCGGTGCCGACCCTTTCAACATCGAGGACATCTGGCAGGTCGGCTATCGTGGCGGTTTCTACCGGGGCGGCGCAGTCATCATGTCGGCCCTCTCTGGGCTCGAGCAGGCCCTGTGGGACCTCAAAGGCCGGGCGCTCGGCCTTCCGGCATGGCAGATGCTCGGCGGCAAGGTCCGTGACCGGGTCCGCTCTTACGCATGGATCGGTGGCGACCGCCCGCACGAGATTTCAGCGGCAGCGGAGGTTCGAAAGAAGCAGGGCTTCAACGCGGTCAAGATGAACGCAACCGCGGAGCTCGAGTGGATCGGCACGCCCAAGGCGTTCGACGATGTAGTCGAGCGCGTCGCTGCGGCTCAGGCCCAGGGGATGGACGTGGGGCTCGACTTCCACGGCCGAGTTCACCGGCCGCTCGCGAAAGGGCTCGCAAGGGCCCTTGAGCCGATGGGCCTGCTGTTCATCGAGGAGCCGCTCTTGTCCGAGAATCTGGAGGGACTCCGAGAAATCTCTTCGCTGGTTTCAACTCCGATTGCGCTTGGCGAGCGCCTCTACACCCGCTGGGAATTCAAGCCGGTGCTCGAGAAAGGCTGCGTCGACATCATCCAACCCGACCTTAGCCACGCCGGCGGCATCCTCGAGGTCCGCAAGATTGCCGCGATGGCAGAAGCCTATGACGTGGCCCTCGCTCCGCACTGCCCGCTCGGCCCCCTCGCGCTCGGCGCCTGCCTCCAGATCGCGGCCTGCACGCCAAATCACGCGATCCAGGAGATCAGTCTTGGGATCCACTACAACACCGGCGGGCACGACCTCCTGAATTTCGTCGCCAATAAGGAGGTCCTAACCCCGGTCGAGGGCTATTTGCCTGTGCCCGAGGGCCCGGGGCTCGGCGTCGAGATCGACGAGGCAGCGGTCCGGGAGGCGGATAAGGACCGTCATCGGTGGCGCAACCCCATATTTCGAACGAAAGACGGCGCCTTCGCCGAGTGGTGACCCCTTTTTAGAGCACTCAATGGCACTTGAAGCGGTCGAATGGCTCGAGGCACGATCTGCAGCGCCATTGCGCCTTGCACGGAGTTGAGCCGAAGCGGCTGACCTCCTGCGTATCCGCCGATCCGCAGAGCGGGCATTCCGCCGCGACCGACGCCACGGGCGGCGCAATGCCATAGGCTTTGAGGCGCTCGCGGCCTCGCGCGCTGATCCAGTCGGTCGTCCACGGCGGGAAGAGCACGCGCTCGATGTACACATGGCCGAAGCCGGCCTCGTCGAGTGCATCGCGAATCAGCATTTCAATCGCGACCGTCGCCGGGCAGCCGGTATACGTAGGACTGACCAACACTCGCGGCGGTGTCTCGACGATCCCCCGCACGATGCCGAGGTCGGTAATCGACAGCACCGGGATCTCAGGGTCCGGAATCTTTTCGAGCACGGCCATGATCGCCGCCTCGTCGAGGGTCTTCTCCGCCACCGCGCTCATGGCGCTCACATTACACGCGTTCGAGCGCGAGCGCGATTCCCTGGCCAACGCCGATGCACATGGTTGCGAGCGCGAGCTTGCCGCCCGTCCGCTGGAGCTGTTCCGTCGCGGTGAGCGCCAGGCGCGCTCCCGACATGCCGAGCGGATGGCCGAGCGCGATCGCTCCGCCGTTGGGATTTACCTGGGGCGCGTCGTCGCTAAGGCCGAGCTGGCGAAGGACCGCGATCCCTTGGGCTGCGAACGCTTCGTTCAACTCGATCACGTCGAAGTCGCCGATCTTCAAACCAAGACGCTTCATCAGCTTCTCGCTCGCGGGCGCCGGACCTATTCCCATGATGCGCGGCGGCACTCCAGCAACCGCGGCGCCGAGAACCCGGGCCCTCGGCGTGAGGCCGTTCCGCTTCGCAGTCTCTTCGGAAGCGACGATAAGCGCCGCCGCACCATCGTTGACGCCTGATGCATTGCCAGCAGTCACCGTGCCGTCGGGGCGGACGATCGGTTTCAGCCTCGCCAGCGCTTCGAGGCTGGTCAAGCGCGGATGCTCGTCGCGATCGACACGCGCGGGATCACCCTTGCGCTGCGGGATCTCGACCGCGACGATCTCCGCTGCAAGCCTCCCATTCGCCTGCGCCGCCGCAGCGCGCTCCTGGCTCCGGAGCGCGAATGCGTCCTGGTCCTCGCGGCTAATCTGGAACTCCTGCGCGACATTCTCGCCGGTGCTCGGCATCGTGTCGTCACCATATGCCGACTTCATTCGCGGGTTGACGAAACGCCAGCCGATCGTCGTGTCGTACATCTCCGCATTGCGGTCGAAGGCGCTCGCCGCCTTTGCCATGACGAACGGAGCGCGGCTCATGCTCTCGGAGCCGCCGGCGATGATAAGCCCGGATTCGCCGCCGCGGATCGTCCGCGCTGCCATTGCAACTGCGTCCAACCCCGAGCCGCACAAGCGGTTGAGCGTAACCCCTCCGGAACTATCGGGAAGACCCGCAAGCAGTCCGGCCATGCGCGCGAGATTGCGGTTGTCCTCGCCCGCCTGGTTCGCGCAGCCGAGGATCACGTCGTCGACCTCGCCCCAGTCGACTTCCTTGTTGCGCTCGATCAGCGCCCTGATCGGGATCGCCGCGAGATCGTCGGCTCGAACGTGCGCCAGTGCGCCAGCGTAGCGCCCGATCGGGGTTCGGACATAGTCGCAAATATAGGCTTGGGTCATTCGGCTCAGATGACTCCCCGGCGCACCTGGTCGAGCTCGATACTTTCGAACAGTGCCTTGAAATTGCCCTCGCCGAAGCCCTCGTTTCCCTTGCGCTGGATGAGCTCGAAGAAGATCGGCCCGATGACGTTCTGAGTGAAGATCTGCAGCAGGAGCCCCTGCCCTTCGGTCGGCGCGCCATCAACGAGGATACCCCGTTTCTCTAGCTCTGCAGTGGGTTCGCCATGTTCTTTCACGCGTTCATCGACGAGTTCGTAATAAGTATGGGGCGTATCCTGGAATGCCACTCCCCGCCCGCGTAGGATATCGACAGCCTGGTAGATGTCCGACGTTCCAAGAGCGATGTGCTGGATGCCCTCGCCTTTATATTCGCGCAGGAACTCCTCGATCTGGCTCTTGTCGTCCTGGCTCTCGTTCAAGGGGATCCGGATCTTGCCGCAGGGGCTGGTCATGGCCTTCGAGAACAGGCCGGTCTGCTTCCCTTCGATGTCGAAATAGCGGATTTCGCGGAAGTTGAAGAGCCGTTCGTAGAACCCGGCCCAGAAGGCCATTCGCCCCCGGTGAACGTTGTGGGTCAAATGGTCGATATAGGTCAGCTTGCTGTCGAGCTCATCGAGGCGATCGCTGGCGCCTGGAGCGAAATCGAAATCGACCTCGTATATCGACCCCTTGTCGCCATACCGGTCGACGAAGAACAGGCGCGAGCCGCCGATCCCCTCGATCGCGGGTATGTCCATCTCGCCATGGGCGACGTCGCTTTCGACTCCCGTGGCGCCGAGCTCGATCGCGCGCCCGAACGCCGCCTTTGCGTCCTTGACGCGAAACGCCATGGCACAGGCGCTTGGACCGTGATCGCGTGCATAATGTTCGGCGTAGCTTCCCGGTTCGGCGTTGATGATGAAGTTGATCTCGCCCTGGCGGTGAAGGGTGACGTCCTTGCGCTTGTGCTTGGCGATCGCAGGGAAGCCCATTTTCGTGAACAGGTCGCGCAGGAGCGCCGTGTCCGGCGCGGTATATTCGACGAATTCGAAGCCGTCGGTGCCCATCGGGTTCTCGAGCCCGAGGACGCCGTCTTCCGCGGCGATCTGGGTGGCCATTGCTGATGCTCCTTTGGCCGCCCAACTGCTCCTGCAACAATGCCATTTCAAGGCGCTGGAGCGTCCGAAGCAGCAAAAGCGAGCCGAACCAGGCTGGCTGCGGGGCGATATTCGGGTCTAATCGTGCCTGCGCACCTTCACAGGAGACGAGAAATGGACGCTCCCGACGGATGGATATTGAGCGATGGTGGCGAGGCGCTGGAGCGCAGCCTCAAGTTCGAGGATTTCAGCGAGGCGTTCGGCTTCCTCTCGCGCGTCGCACTCCTCGCGGAGAAAGTGGACCATCACCCGGAGTTCACGAGCGTGTGGAACCGCGTCGATTTCCGCCTCACGAGCCATGATGCGGGCCGCGTTACCGATCGCGACATAACATTCGCCGAAGCGATAAACCGGCTTTCGCGTTAACTATCCTGCACAAGGATTTGGCAGCGCCGAGGGAGGAGAATTGCCGCGATCGGCGCCGTCTAGGCGGCCGATTGGTTAATATGGAGAGGGTGATGCGCGAGTTAACGAAACTTCTGCGATGCGAGAGAGGCGCCAACGCCATCGAATATGCGCTCGTCGCTTCGCTGATCTCGATCGCGGCGCTGGCCGCCTTCCACAATCTCGGGGACAAGATCGACATCATGTACAACAATGTCTCCAACCACATGAACTGATCGGCACTTCCACGGCCATTGAACGTTCACTCTGGCACTGCGATAAGAACCGAGGACATGAACCGCTTGTTCGCCTTCCCTGACATGATTCGCGCCGCTTCGGCTGCGCCGGCGAACTATTATTACGTGCTGGAGGCTGGAACGAGCTGACGCGCACCTGAGCGACAGATCACCAGCCTCCCGACCCGCCAGAGCCAAAGCTCGGCGGGTTTTTTGTTGGCCTGAACACAAGAGGAATAGGACGATGCTCCAGGACACGATCACGAGGGACTCGCGGGCAAGGGCCTGGGCCGACTACGTCGTCCCGCAGTGCTGGGAGTCCTTCACCGCGGAGGACCACGCCGTGTGGGACTTGCTGTTCGCGCGGCAGGTGGAGCTGCTTGGCAGCCGCGTTGTTTCCGCATTTCTCGAGGGAATCGACCTTCTGAAGCTGTCCCATCCAGGTGTTCCGGACGTCGATGGGTTGAATGCAATTCTCGAGCCTCGGACCGGATGGCGGACCGTCGCGGTTCCAGGCCTGGTTCCCGACGACATCTTCTTCGCCATGCTCTCGGAGCGCGTATTTCCCGTCGGCAATTTCATCCGCAGGCGCGATCAGCTCGACTATCTCGAGGCTCCCGACTGCTTCCATGACATGTTCGGCCACATCCCGATGCTCGCCCACCAGGATTTCGCGGACATGACCCGGCACATCGGCGAGCTTGGAAGTGCCGCGATCGCTGCCGGACAAGGCCACCGGGCAGCGCGGCTCTACTGGCACAGCGTGGAATTCGGTCTCGCGAGAGAACATGGCGAACTGAAGATCCTCGGCGCCGGGCTCGCCTCGAGCTTCGGTGAATCCCACTTCAGCCTCGAGAGCGACTCGGTCCAACGGCTGCCGTTCTCGGTCCAGCGGGCGGTCGACACGCCCTACCGGCACGACGCCTTCCAGCCCCGCTACCTCGTTTCCGAATCGCTCGAGAAGACTGTCGGAGAAGTGCTCGCGCTAAACCCCGGCCAGCTGATCCGTCTCTAGCGCAAGAGCGATCAGAAGCCCCGCTCTCCTCGTCCCGGTGCAGTCCCGCCCCGCTTTGGAAGGACGAGGTCGAGGTAGACCGCCTCGAGAGCGACGCGCTGCGCGTCCTCTTCGGGGACGATGCCGGCCGCGTGACCGCCCTCGATTGCCTCGTCATAGTAGAATGCGTCGCCGCATTGTTCGAGCTTCGCGGCGAGCTTGCGCGCGTGGCCGGGATGCACGCGATCGTCTCGGGTCGAAGTGTAGATGAAGGGCACCGGATATTTCACTGCGCATTTCAGGTTTTGGTAGGGGGAATATTTGCGGATGAAGGCCCAATCCGCAGGCACGTCGGGATTGCCATATTCTCCCATCCACGATGCTCCGGCGAGGAGATGCGAGTAACGCTTCATGTCGACCAGCGGCGAGCCGATGATCGCGCCGCCCCAAAGATCTGGACGCTCGGTAATGGCAACGCTCGCCAACAGGCCCCCGTTCGAACGCCCTGAAACCGCGAGCCGGCCCTTCTGCGTCACTCCGCGTGCAATGAGGTCGTCGGCGACCGCGTAGAGGTCGTCATAGGCCTTCTGCCGGTTCTCGCGCAGTACGGCGTTGTGCCACCCGGGCCCATATTCTCCGCCACCGCGGATGTTCGCGAGGACATAGGCGTCACCCTCCTGCACCAGGAAGAGCGCGAGCGGCCCCGAGCGGTAGGGCTCGTGCACCAAATAGCTCGGCGTCTGGGCGAGCTCGAACCCGCCATAGGCGTGCATCAGTACCGGCACGGGGCCCGTCACATCTTTCCGATGGACGAGGAAATAGGGAACCTTGGTGCCATCGGACGACGTTGCGAAATGCTGCTCGACAACCATGTTCGAAGCATCGAACTGCGGTGGCAGCGCCTGGATCGCGACCGGCGCAGCCGCCGGCTGGACCGCGAACAGCGTCGGCGGGGTCAGCATTCCCTCGACCGTCGCAAAGCCGATGTCCGAAGAGTGCGCCGTCGCATTGAGATGGATGGTGGATTTGTCGGGGAGTGCGACAGCGACACTGCTCCACGTGCCATCGCTTGCCCGGGCGAATGCTGCCAGGCGCCCTGACACGTCCTCGAGATACTTGACCCACAGCTTCGACCGGCTCGCCGAAACGTCCTCGACGGCTTGGTGCTCGTTCGGCACGAACACGGTTTCGATCCTCGACTGCCTGCCGGCGAACAGGTCGGGAATCGAATATGCGACAAGCTCGCCGGCGCGATGCCCAGCCCACGCACTCTTGAGGGACGCGATCATGCGTCCATCGATTACGTCGACGAGGCTTGCGTCGTCGGGCAGAGGGGAGGGGATCAATCGTCCGTCGGGCGCGATGTGGCTGATCTTGTGGTGATAGAAGTCGACCCCGCGGTCGAGCATGTGCCAAGTGCGCGGCCCATCGACCGAAGTAACTGCGGCGATCGAGACGTCGCTTTTCTGGCCTTCGCCAATCACCCGGGCTGACGAGAGCGGCGTTGCGCGCTTCCACAGCTTCGCGATCCGGGGATAGCCGGAATCCGTGAGGCTGCCCGGGCCGAAGTCGGTGCCGACGAACAGCGCATCGGGGCTCTCCCAGGCGATGTTGCTCTTCGCGTTCGGGAGGAAGAAACCGCCCGTGACGAAAGCCGCTTTCTCAAGGTCGAACTCGCGCACCTCGACGGCATCCCCGCCACCGTTCGACAGGCTCACCATGCAATCGACGTAGGCCGGGGACAGGCAGTCGGCGCCCTTGAACACCCATTTCTTGCTGTCGGCCCTACTCATCGCGTCGATGTCGAGAAGCGTTCGCCATTGCGGCTGGCCAGACGCGAAGGCGGCGAGGGGCGAGACACGCCAGATCCCCCGCGGATGCTCCTCGTCCTGCCAGAAGTTGAGGACCTTGTCCCCGAGGATCTGGTCCGGCTCGGCGATCTTCTGGTTGGTCGAGAGCAGCGCAAGCGCCCTTGAGCGGTAATCCGCAAAGGCGGGCTGCTTTTGGAGCGCGGCGAGGGACTTGGCGTTCCACGCCTTCACCGTCGAAAGGGCGCGGGCGCCGTCGACCTGCTCGAGGTAGAGGTTCGGATCTGCCGGGGGAGCCGAAGGCCAGGCCGGCGCGGCCGCGAAGAGGAGCCCCACCGCCAAACAGGTGCGCGCCAATGGCTTCATGAAACTCCCCTCCTACCGAATGACTTCCCGCTATCGCGCCTCGCAATGGCAGTCGAGGGCGCTATAGCCAATTGCATGGTCGAGACGACAAAAGGTGAATATCGAACCGGGCACGATCCGAGGACGTTGCGCGATGCGCTAGGCTGCTTTGCGACGGGCGTGACGGTCGTCACCTGCGTCGACGACCAGGAGAGACCGGCAGGGTTGACCGTCAACAGCTTCACCTCGGTCTCGCTCGACCCGCCGCTTTTGCTCGTTTGCCTTCACAAGGCGGCGGCGAGCTCTGCTGCGCTGAGCGCTGCTCCCTGTTTCGCCATCAACGTGCTTCAGACGGAGCAGCAGCCCGCCTCCATAACTTTCTCGACACGCGTCGATGACCGGTTCGGGACCATGCCATGGTCATGCGGCGAGGCCGGAGCTCCGATCCTCAAGGATTCACTGTGCGTCTTCGAATGCGAGCGATTCGCTGTTTATGATGGCGGCGATCACCACATCCTGGTGGGCAAGGTCATCAAGGCCAGCTTCGACGCGGGGCTCGATCCCCTGCTCTATTTCCGGGGCCGGTACCGGCGGTTGCACTTCGATTAGCTTCCGCTACGCACGCGCTCATGCTTGCACTGGATTTCGTCAAGGCGAACCGCGAGGTGGTCGAGCGTGCGATCCGCGACAAGGGAGTCGCGCTGAACGTCGATGATATGCTCGCGCTCGATGCGCAGGTCCGTCTGCTCAAGACCGAGATCGAAGGGCTCCGCGCAGAGCGCAACGCGATCAGCGCGCAGTTTCCAAAGGCAGCACCCGAGGAAAAAGTGGAGCTCGGCCGAAAGGCCAAGGAGGCCGGAGCTCGCATCAGCACGCTCGAGGACCAGCTCGCTGGCGAGGAATCGTCGCTGAAGGCGCTGATGCTGCAGCTCCCTGGCATCCCGTTTGAGGGCGCGCCGGTCGGACCGGACGAAAGCTACAACGTGGTGACCCGGACGGTGGGCGAGGTGCCGAAGTTCGATTTTGAGCCTCTCGACCATGTCGCACTCATAGAGAAAAACGGCTGGGGAGACCTTTCGCGGGTCACGCAGGTTTCAGGGAGCCGGACATATTGCCTCAAGGGCCACCTGGCGCTGCTCGAGACAAAGCTCATGGGCTGGGCGCTCGAGAGGATCGCCAATGCGGGCTTCACGCCGATCACGGTTCCCGCGATTGCGCGCGAGCAAGCCTTCCTCAATCAGGGCCAGTTCCCGGGTCATCGCGAGGAAACCTACGAGCTTCCCAATGACGATCTCTGGCTCGCCGGCACTGCCGAGGTCGTGCTGACCTCGCTTCACGCGGGCGAAATCATTGAAAGCGACAAGCTGCCGATCCTCTATGCCGGATTCTCGCCGTGCTTCCGACGCGAGGCCGGAAGTGCCGGGAAGGACGTCCGGGGGTTGCTGCGCGTGCACCAGTTCGTGAAAGTCGAGCAATATGTCGTGTGCGAAGCTGACGAGGCGCAATCGGCCGAATGGCACGCAACCCTGCTCCGGCTCGCGGAGGGCATGCTCGAGGCGCTCGAGATCCCCTACCAGGTGATCGAGACGTCGACGGGTGACATGGGCCTGGGCAAATATCGCATGAACGACATCGAGAGCTGGGTTCCAAGCCTCGGCAAGTATCGCGAGACTCACAGCTGCTCGACACTCCACGACTGGCAGGCGAGGCGAGCGAACATCCGCTACCGCGGATCCGATGGAAAGGTCCGCTTTGCGCACACGCTCAACAATACCGCCTTGGCGAGCCCCCGGATCCTCGTGCCGCTCCTCGAGAACCACCAGATGGCCGATGGGCGCGTGAAGCTCCCGGCTGCGATGCAGCAACTGATGGGTTGCGAATTCCTCTGAACCGGCCCGAGCCCCCGCATCAGTGGGAGGGCGACGACGCGCCGCCGGCCCACGGCAATTGGGGCGAGATCGCCTGGAACCTCGGACGGATGCTCAGCACGTTTCGAAAGCGCGGCCCGCGCGGCCCGCTGGACGGGCAGCCGGTGCTGGTCATTCCGGGCTTTCTGTGCGGCGACCAGACGACCTTTTCGCTTCGACGCGAGCTCGCTCGCGCCGGTTTCCGAGTGCACGGCTGGAAGCAGGGCTGGAATCTCGGAACCAGGCCCGACACGCTGGTGAAGCTTAACGAGCGTATCGAGAGCCTGGGGCATGATCGACCGATAATAATCGTCGGCTGGAGCCTCGGCGGCCTCTTCGGGCGTGAATATGCCCGCTACCACCCTGAAGCGGTGAAGGCGGTGATCACCCTGGGCTCGCCTTTTTCCGGCGATCCCCGGCAGAACAACGTCTGGAAGCTCTATGAGTTGGTGGCGAAGCATCCTGTCGACGATCCGCCGCTGCGGAGGATAACCGACAAGCCGCCGGTGCCACATCTTGCGATCTGGTCGCGGCGGGACGGGCTGATTGCCCCGCGCGCCGCCCGCGGGCTCGAGCGCGAGCGTGACAAAGAGGTCGAACTCGATTGTCATCACATGGCGTTCGCAATCTCGCCAACGGCGGCTAAGGACGTGGTCCGCGAAGTCCGCAAGTTCCTGGAAGAAATCGACCTTTAGGAGCTTTCGAGTCGCGGGATTGACTCTCCGTTGCGACTCGCCGGATAAGAACAAAAGAAGAACATGAGCGTTGTGAGTCGTGTGGCTGGAGGCCTTACCCTGGTCGCCGGCGGCGAAAGTCGTGCGGCCCAAATCCGCGAGCTCCCCAGCGGGCTGGACGGACGATGGCATTTGCCTGCTCCGTCCAGCCCCACCCTGTCCGAGCTGTTCGCTGGCCATCCGCGCGACTGTGGCTGGACGGGGTTCCTGCTCGCGCAACTGGATCGGGAGAGGCCGCTGCTCTGGGTGCAGGACCGGATGGCAATCCTTGAAAGCGGGCGCGTCCATCCGCCGGGTCTCGCGCCGAAAAACCTTGTCCATGTCGAGGCGCGCGACGCGCGCGATGCGCTGTGGGCAATGGAGGAAGGCTTAAGATGCGCGGCGCTCTCTGCCGTCATCGGCGAGATCTGGGGGGACCCGAAAGCGCTCGATTTCACCGCGACCCGGCGGCTTGCCGTCGCGTCCGAGCGGTCTGGCGTGGCGGCCTTTTTGATTCGGCTCGGGGGCCGCGCCAATTTGAGCGGAGCGCGGATGCGCTGGCGGATTGCGAGCGTTCCGTCGCTGCCCAATCGGCTCGACCCAAGGGCGCCGGGAACGCCGGCGTGGGATGCCGAGCTGTTCCGGGCTCAAGGAACGCCGCCTGGTCGCTGGAGCATCGCGCATGAAACGGGTGCTTTCCATCTGGCTGCCACACCTCGCGATGGAGCATTGGGCAAAGAACGCAGACTCAGCGCCTGAGGCCCCGGTCGTCCTCACCGTTGAAGGCACCCACGGACCGGTCATCCACGCGGTCTCGGAAGCCGCGGCAGAACGCGGCGCGCGCGTCGGAGCGCGGCTGACCGACGCGCGCGCGCTCGACCCGGCGCTCGCCGCAATGCCCGCGGATCCTCAAGGGGATGCAGCGCTCGTTGAGCGGCTGGCACGCTGGACGGCGCGCTGGTCGCCGCTGGTTGAGGTAGACGGAGATGGGCTGAGGCTCGACATCACCGGGATCGCACACCTGTTCGGCGGCGAACGCGGCCTCGCGCTCGATGTCCGCGATCGATTCGCGGCGATCGGCTTCACCACCCGTCTCGCAATTGCCCCGACCGCTGCGGCGGCATGGGCGTTGGCGCATCATGGACCCTGCATCTGCGGCGATGGCGTCGAGAAGCTGGCGCCATTGCACGTATCCGCTCTGCGGCTCGATCCGAATACAATACGCACGCTCGAGCGGCTGGGTCTTAAAACCATCGGCGCTCTCACCGGCGTTCCGCGGCTCGCGCTCGCGCGGCGCTTCCGAGGCGGCGAAGACGTGGTGGAAGCGCTCGATCGAATGCTCGGCGATAAGCCGGAACCGCTGACAGCGGTGGCTTCGGAATTGCCGCCTCGTGCAACGCTTCGGCTTGAGGAACCGGCAACACATCCGGAGGCTGCGCGCCAGGCGCTGGAACGGCTCATCCCGCAGCTCGTCCGGCAGCTCGAAGAACGCCATCTCGGAGCGCGGCGGCTGTCGCTCATCGGTTATCGCATCGACGGCAGCGTCGCCAAGGCTTCGGTCGCAACCGCGATCCCGAGCCGCGAGCCCAAGCATTTAGAACGGCTGCTCTCGGACAAGGCTATAGCGCTCGACCCGCAATTCGGTTTCGACGCGTTCGCGCTCGCCGCGGACTGGAGCGAGGATCTGCACGCAGCCCAAGACAGGCTCGTCGATGAATCCCCTGGCGAACGCGACCTGGCACGGCTGGTCGATCGGCTGACGGTGAAGCTCGGACCAAGGCGCGTGCGTCGGCCGCAGCCTTCAAAGAGCCACCTGCCGGAACGGGCGAGCGAATGGATACCAGCGCTGTGGAAGGCCGAACCCGTAGAACTGCCGCCGGCCAGTCGACCTCAACGCCTGCTCGACCGTCCCGAAGTGATCGACGTCATTTACGCGACTCCTGAAGGCATGCCGCGGCGGTTCGTGTGGCGCCGGGCAGTGCATGACATCGCCCGGGCAGAGGGCCCTGAGCGGATCGCGCCTGAATGGTGGCGGCAGCCTTCGTCCGCGCGACTGCGTGACTATTACCGTGTCGAGGACGCCGATGGACGACGGTATTGGATTTATCGCGACGGCATTGCCGGCGACGGCCGCGGCGGGCCGCCGAACTGGTTCATCCACGGGCTGTTCGGCTGATGCCGGAGAAGGTCGGCTTTTCTCGATTAAAGCTCGTTTTAAACGAGGACATGCCACCGCCTCCGGTCACGCCCTCGCCTTATGTCGAGCTTGGCGTCACCTCACCTTTCTCTTTCCTTCGCGGAGCTTCGGACGCCATCGAGCTGGTGCTGACGGCATTGTCCCTTGGCTATGACGCCATCGGCATTGCCGATCGCAACACTCTCGCGGGCGTCGTCAGGATGCACAGCGCATGCGCGATCGCTCGGATCAGGCCGTTAATCGGGTGCCGGCTCGATTTGCTGGATGCGCCGTCCTTGCTTGCTTACCCGGTCGACCGCGAGGGCTATGGCCGCCTTTCGCGGCTGCTCAGCCTAGGCAAGATGCGCGCCGAGAAAGGCGCATGCGAGCTGAACCTCGCCGACGTTGCAGCACATGCCGAGGGCATCGCCTTCATCGCCTGGCCAGGAGATGACCTTGATTGCTTCGAAGAGGCGCTCCCGCGGCTTTGCGAAGCCTTGACGTCACTGAGGCATGTCGCGGCGAGCTGGGTTTACCGCGGCGATGACAATGCCCGGGTCGAGCGACTGGACCAGATTGCCCGGCGATATGGCTGTACGATCCTCGCTACCAACGACGTTCACTATCACGCGCCCGAGCGTCGCCCGCTGCAGGACGTCATCACCTGCATCCGCGAAAAGACCACCATCGCCAACGCGGGCTTTTTGTTGAACCCCAACGCCGAGCGTCATTTGAAGCCGTCCGAAGAGATGATCCGGCTGTTCGGGCGCTGGCCACATGCGATTTCCGCGACCCGCGAGTTTGCGGACCAGATCCACTTCAGCCTCGACGAGCTTCGCTACGAATATCCGAGGGAAACGGTGCCCGAGGGGCGGACGGCGCAGGCGCATCTCGAGTATCTCACCTGGAAAGGTGCCAAGAAATATTGGCCGAACAACATTCCGGAGAAGGTGCTGAAACAACTCCGCCACGAGCTCGCCCTGATCGAAAAGCTCGACTTCGCGCGCTATTTCCTGACCGTCCACGACATCGTCGCTTTCGCCCGCGGCCTCGACCCGCCAATCCTCTGCCAGGGACGCGGTTCCGCGGCGAACAGTGCCGTTTGCTATTGCCTTGCGATCACCGCCGTCGATCCATCGACCAGCGATCTCCTGTTCGAGCGCTTCATCTCGGAGGAGCGACGTGAGCCGCCAGACATCGACGTCGATTTCGAGCACGAGCGGCGCGAGGAGGTGATCCAGCACATCTACCAGAAATACGGCCGGCACCGCGCCGGAATCGCTGCGACCGTAATCCACTATCGCCCGCGCTCGGCGATCCGCGAAGTCGGCAAGGTAATGGGCCTTTCGGAAGACGTCTGCGGCGCACTCGCCTCGACCATCTGGGGGAATATGGAGGCGGAGCTCGAAGAAACGCGCGCGAACGACGCCGGGCTCGACCTTTCCGACGCTCACCTCAAGCGCACGATCCGCCTTGCCGAGCAGCTGGTCGGAATGCCGCGCCACCTGTCACAGCATGTGGGCGGTTTCATCCTCACCGAGCGACCGCTCACCGAGACAGTGCCGATCGGCAACGGCGCGATGGACGACCGCACCTTCATCGAATGGGACAAGGACGACATCGACGAGCTCGGGATCCTCAAGATCGACGTGCTCGCACTCGGCATGTTGACCTGTATCCGTAAATGCTTCGACCTCGTCGAACAGAATAACGGCGAACGCTGGGAGCTGGCGACGGTCCCGCAGGAGGTGCCGCAAGTTTACGACATGCTGTGCCGGGGAGATTCGCTCGGCGTGTTCCAAGTCGAAAGCCGCGCACAGATGAACATGCTCCCGAGGCTGAGGCCGCGCTGCTTTTACGATCTCGTCATCGAGGTCGCGATCGTCCGCCCGGGGCCCATCCAGGGCGACATGGTCCATCCCTATTTGAAGCGCCGTTCAGCCAAGGAACCCGTGACCTTCCCCTGCCCCGATCCGGAGCACGGTCCTCCTGATGAACTCGAGAAAATCCTTGGACGAACGCTCGGGGTGCCGATCTTCCAGGAACAGGCCATGAAGATCGCCATCGATGCAGCCAAATTCTCGGCAAACGAAGCCAATCAACTCCGCAAGGCGATGGCGACCTTTCGCTCGAAAGGGGACATCGGCGCACTTGAGGACAAGATGGTCGGCCGGATGGTCGAGCGTGGCTACGATCCCGATTTCGCCCAGCGCTGCTTCGATCAGATCAAGGGCTTTGGCGAATATGGCTTCCCCGAAAGCCACGCGGCAAGTTTCGCGCACCTCGTTTACGTCTCGAGCTGGCTGAGATGGAAATATCCGGCGGCCTTTGCCTGCGCGCTGCTCAATTCGCAGCCGATGGGCTTCTATGCCCCCGCGCAGATCGTCCGCGACGCGCGCGAGCATGGCGTCGAGCTGCGCGAGGTCGACGTCAATCACAGCGACTGGGACTGCACACTCGAGGATGGCGCGCTGCGCCTCGGCCTCCGCCAGGTGGATGGGCTGCAGCGCGAAGCGGCGAATCGGCTGGTTGCACGACGAAGCTATGCAACCGTCGAAGAGCTTCGCAGCCGGGCTCGCGTGCCAGTGCATGCCATCCAACGTCTAGCGGCCGCCGATGCATTTCGATCGATGGGGCTGGACCGGCGTTCGGCGTTATGGGAGTCGCGGGTCCTCAAGACCGCTCCGGATCTGCCGCTGTTCGCTTATGCCGAAGCGCGCGACGAAGGCATGGAAGAAACTCCCGCTCAGCTCCCGGCGATGCCGCTCGCCGAGCATGTGATCAGCGATTATCAGACGGTCCGCCTCAGCCTGAAGGCGCACCCGATGCACTTCCTGCGTGCGCATTATTCAGCGCAAAAGTTCGTCACTTCCGAGCAGCTGGCGCAGCTTAAGGATGGCAGGCGGCTGTCGATGGCTGGCGTGGTCCTTATCCGACAACGGCCGGGCACGTCGAAGGGAGTCGTCTTCATCACCATCGAAGACGAAACGGGCGTCGCCAATCTCGTCGTCTGGCCGGCCGTGTTCGAAAAGCAGCGCAAGATCGTGATGGGCGCTCGGCTGATGGCCGTTCACGGAATGGTGCAGAAGGACCCTGACAGCGACGTTATCCACGTCGTCGCCGCCCGGCTGGAAGACCATACCCCCCTCCTCAGCCGTCTCGGCGACCACGCGCTGCTCCCGTCAAGGCTCGAGAAGCCAGATCATGCCGGAAGCTGGGGAGGGCCGCCCAACCGCCACCCCCGCAACGTAGAAATCATCCCGAAAAGCCGGGATTTCCATTAATCATTGTCTCGCCGATACGAGTCGCTCAACGCGAGGAGGCGAACATGCCTATCGTTGCACTGATCGCCGCACTAGCGGTCCAGGCCAGCCAGCCGGCCGCACCATCGCCGTCGATCGAAGGCAGCTGGCGAAGCCCCGGAGGCAATACGATCATTTCAATCGCCCCGTGCGGGAACGGCCCTTGCGGCACGGTCGCTTGGGCGACCGACAAGGCGAAGAAGGATGCCAGCAAGACCACGCCCCAGCTGGTGGGAACTCAACTCCTCACCAACCTTGAACAACGCCAGGATGGAAGCTGGCTCGGCAAGCTATTCATCCCCGACAGGAACATGCGCGTTACAGCGAAGATCCAGGCGCTCGGTACCGGACAGCTCAAAGTATCGGGATGCGCTGCGGGAAAAGCCCTCTGCAAGGCGCAGGTCTGGACCTTGTTCACCGCCGCCCTTCCCACCGATACATCCGTCCCCGCGCTGAAATAACCTTCCCGAAAAACAAGCACAGTTCATCCGCAGGCAAGCTGAGGGCGCGATTTTCGCCGCAAATCATTGCTAAGAGACCGAGAATGCAACGCTTTTTCATCGCACTTGCAGGCCTCGCGGTGGCCCTCGCTCCCGCGTCGGCGTTCGCCCGGAGCCTTGAAGGCCGATGGCGCAACGGCGCCATGGAGATCGTCATCGCGCGGTGCGGCGGCAGCCTTTGCGGGCGGGTAGTCAAGGCATCCGCCAAGCAGCAGGAGAAGTCTCAGCGCGGCAGCGGCACGAGGCTCCTCGGCGCACGGGTGATCGACAATATCCACCCATCTGGTGCCGGCAAATGGAGCGCCGACGTGTACGTGGCGAGCCGCGACATGAACGCGCACGGCACGATCGTGCAGGAAAGTCCCGACCGGCTGAAGGTGCGCGGCTGCGTGCTCGCGGTCGTCTGCA